>PLLH01000101.1 GCA_003140895.1 Elusimicrobiota bacterium | reverse complement strand
GCAGTCCTGTTTTACCCTGAGGGATAGTTTGGGGCGGACGTTTGTGACGGATCCCTTTGATGAGACCGTGGGTTACGGACGGCTGGACCTGCGGGCGGACGCGCTCCTGATCACGCACGACCATTTTGATCACAACAACCGCCGCGCCGTTAAACCGCGTCTTCGGGCGCTGGATATTGTCGAAAGCACGGGGGCGGCCGTCGTGGGAGGGGGGGTGTCGGTCACCGGCCTCGGTTCTTTTCATGATGCCGAAGACGGCGGCATCAACGGCCCGAATCGGATTTTCACCTTCGTTCTGGGCGGCATTAAATTTGTCCACCTCGGTGATCTTGGCCAGCTGGCGCTCACGGAGGAACAGAAGAAGCTGATTGGGCCCGTGGACGTCCTTTTTATCCCGGTGGGCGGCGTCACCACCATCGACGCGCGCCAGGCAAAAATGCTAATTGATGAATTGAAACCGGCGGTTGTTTTTCCTATGCATTATGGCGAGTCCCGGTTTTATCGTTTGGCTCCGGTGAGCCTATTCCTTAACATGTTTCCGGAGGCCGATGTCCGGCAACTGAGTGACGCACATGTCCGGCTCCGGCGATCCGACTTCGCGGGCCGTCCTGTCGTGATGACTCTTAAACCAACTCAAAGGAACTATTAATATGAGACGACTTTTTTCTTCCTTGCTCCTCGCCCTCTTGGCCACTCCGGTTGCCTTCGTTTCGGCCAAAGGACGTCCTGTCAGTTATTCCGACGTCATCCGCAGCACTGTCCCGGTTAAACTGGCGTTCCCCGGTAAGACAGGCCCCGTGGACTACTCGCTGTTTGGGTCGTTCGAGGGGTTGGGCACCCCGGCTTACAAATATGTCATCACGAATAAAACGGGGTTGGCCTCCGCCGTGGGCGAGGGGATTTTCCCGAACAAAGACGTGACGCGCGATCCCGCTTATCAGGCCTTAAAGAAGTCCAGCCAGCTTGAAGGAAACCAATGGAATTTCATCGATACGCGCCGGCTCGACCTCAATTTTTATAAATGGGCTTCCACGTCGGAAGAGCCCGGCGTCAAACAGTTTTATACCGCTGTTATTTTTGAGCGTCTTGGAATGATAGAGGAGGCCATCAAAGCGTTTTACGCGGCGGCGGTTCATTTCCCTAAAAGTCTTTCCTATACCTATTATAAGACGCCGTGGTATATCGGCCCGGGATCATTGGATCGGATTGAGGCTCTGCTCCGCCGGCACCCCGACATCAAAATGGAACTCATCGGCGGGGCCATCGACATTAAAAACCGGTTTGATAACGACCCCAAAAACGACGTGTTTTCCATCGATCCCGGAAAGCTCATGAACGTCAAAAGGCGAAAAGACTCCAAGCCTCTGAACATGTCAAAGATCGCTGTTGTGAAAACCATCGGCGGCCCAGCCGTCCAGCTAAAGAAGTACGAAAACGGCCATTGGCAGTTGTTCGTCGACGGAAAACCATTCCAGATCAAGGGGATCACGTATTCCGTCACGCCGGTGGGCTTGAGTCCCGACCGAGGCACATGGGTTGTCTATAAAGACTGGCAGCTCTTGGACACGAATAAAAACGGGATCCATGACGGTCTGTTTGAAGCGTATGTCGACAAAAATGGAAACGGTGTTCGTGATACGGATGAGCCGGTGGTGGGGGACGCGAAACTGCTCAAAGATCTCGGCGTGAACACGTTGCGAACCTACCATCATGTCTTCGACAAAGAACTCTTTCGCCGCCTCCATAAAGAGGATGGGTTCTATATCCTTTGCGGTGATTTGCTGGGGGGCTATACCGTGGGAAGCGGCGCCCTGTGGACCAACGGAACAGACTATACCGATCCCAAACAACAACAAACCATGTTGGACAGCGTTCGGGCCATGGTGGAGGATTTGAAAGGCGAGCCCTATATCCTCATGTGGGTTCTCGGGAATGAAAATATTTACGGCGTCGGGAACAATTCTCCGGGTCATCCCGAAGCGTTCTATGAAATGGTGAACCGCGCGGCGAAGCTTATTCATCAATTGGATCCCTCCCGGCCTGTGGCGCTCGCCAACGGAGATTTATTGGACCTTAATATCATTCAGGAAAAATGTCCGGACGTGGACGTCATGGGGGCCAACGCGTATCGCGGCGAGCAGGGGTTTGGCCGTCATTTCTTTTCCGCCGTTCGCAGCATGTTGGATAAACCGGTGTTGATTACGGAATACGGTTGCTCGGCTTATGCCGAAGGATACACGCCAGAAGAAGCGGAAAACTATCAAGCCATGTATTTGGCCAACAATTGGGAAGATCTAGAAGCCAATATGGCCGGCCGCGGAGTGGGAAATGCCTTGGGCGGCGTTCTTTTCGAATTTATCGACGAATGGTGGAAGGCCAACACGGATCTGCCGCTTTCGGTCCAAGTGGAAAAGGGAGGATGGTATACGAAGCGCTCCGCCACGTATAAAAATCTTCAGCCTGAAAACCACGACACCGTTCCGCAATTCGGATTTCCCTTTTTGGACGGGTGGAGCTATGAAGAATGGTACGGACTTGTGAGCCAGGGGAGCGGCAAAGACAATCCCTTCGCCCGGATTTTGCGGCCCGCTTACTTTGAGATGCAGAAAATGTGGAAGGAGTGACTTCGCAACTGACCATGAGCAAGAAAAACAAATCAGATCAATTCTTTGCCGAGGCGAAACGGCATTTGGTGGGCGGCGTCAACTCTCCCGTCCGGGCGTACAAAGCGGTGGGAGGAACGCCTTTGTTCATCCAGAAGGCCTCCGGCCCCTATGTGTATGACGTGGACGGAAATAAATACATTGATTTCGTGGGGTCTTGGGGTCCGATGATTTTGGGGCACAGCGCGCCTGCGGTCATTAACGCCGTCAAAAAATCCCTTCTGAACGGGACCTCTTTCGGGGCGCCGACGCCGGCTGAGACCGAGCTGGCCGTCTTGATTAAGGAAGCTTTCCCGTCGATCGATCTGTTGCGGTTCACCAACTCGGGAACCGAGGCCACCATGACGGCTCTGCGGATCGCTCGGGCGGTGACGCGCCGAGACCGCACCGTGAAATTTGAAGGGGGGTATCACGGCCACAGCGATGGGTTGCTTGTGGCCGCCGGTTCCGGCGCCACCACGTTCGGAGTCCCGTCCAGCGCCGGCGTGCCCGAGGTACTGGCTCGGAACACGTGGGTGTTGCCGTATAACGACGTGTCTGCTTTAAAAGATATTTTCCGAACGCAAGGCCCCAATATCGCGGCGGTGATCGTGGAGCCGGTGGCGGGGAATATGGGCGTCGTGGAACCGTCGATGGAATTTTTAACCACGCTTCGAGAGCTCACCATTAAACATGGAGCGATTCTTATTTTTGATGAAGTGATGACCGGCTTTCGCGTGGCGTGGGGAGGGGCCCAGGAGCGCGCCTCCATTTCCGCCGACCTGACGTGCCTGGGGAAGATCATCGGTGGCGGGTTCCCCGTCGGCGCCGTGGGCGGCCGGAAGGATCTCATGGAGCAGCTGTCGCCGCTCGGGCCCGTTTATCAGGCTGGCACGCTTTCCGGAAATCCCATCGCCATGTCGGCGGGCCTGGCCGCGCTTCAAACATTGAAGAGGACGAAGCCGTACAAGGCTCTTGAGACGCTCACGAAGCAATTGGTGGCTCAACTCCGCTCTGACGCGGCGAAAGAAAACGTGGCCGTCCAAATCAATTCGGTGGGTTCCATGTTCACCCTTTTCTTCACGGAGTCTCCCGTGACGTCGTACTTTGAGGCGCTGCAATCGGACGCATCGCAATACGCCGCTTTTTTCCACACATGTCTTAAGAACGGAGTGACCATGCCCCCCTCTCAATTTGAGGCAGCCTTCGTTTCCACCGCGCACACGCCGGCCGTTCTTGGAAAAGCCGCCGCCGTGTTCCGGAAAGCCTTCAAGGGGGTGCATGCCAAATGAAACGCGGGTCTGAACTAATCTGGCTGACGGAGAAAGACGTCGAGTCTTTGTTGACGATGAAAGAGGTCCTGGAAGTGATTGAACGGGCGTTTTATCTTCACGGGCGCGGGCTCGTTGAGATGCCGCCCAAGAGTTATCTCGATTTTGATCCCTTCGACGGCGATCTGCGGGTGATGCCCGCGTACATGAAGGGGTCCAAGCGCGCCGCCGGAGTCAAGATCGTGAACTCCTGCGCGGACAACCCGGCCAAAGGGCTTCCAATGGTTTCCGGGATCATGGTTTACACCGATCCCGAAACGGGGTTGCCCCTCGGTCTTTTTGCCGCCGGGTTTCTCACGGCGATTCGGACCGGCGCCGGAGGCGGCGTGGCCGCCAAATTCTTATCCCGGCCGGATTCAGAGGTCGTGGGGCTTATCGGATGCGGGCATCAGGCGAAAACGCAGGCGGAGGCGTTGTCGCTCCTCTTCTCCATCAAGGAATTTAAAGTCTGGGGAAAAACGCGCCAGGAATCGGCCGCCTTTTGCAAAAAATTTAAAGGGCTTTTGCGCGCGCGGCTGACACCGTGCGCCGGAGTCAAAGAGGCGTGCGAGGCGGATATCGTCGTCACAACCACGCCGGTGAGGACGCCGCTTGTGAAGGCGTCGTGGATCCGCCCCGGCACGCATATCAACGCCATCGGCGCCGACGCTCCGGGCAAACAGGAGCTCGACATGAAAATTTTATCCAAGGCGCGCATCATTGTCGACGACCGGCATCAGTCCGCGCATGGAGGCGAAATCAACCGCGCCGTCTCGATGGGAGAATTCGACCCGGAGATGATTGTCGCCGAGATCGGAGAGGTGGTGGCTGGAAAAGTCGACGGGCGCTTGCGCCGAAGCGATATCACCCTTTTCGACTCGACGGGCTTGGCTCTCCAAGACGTGGCGGTCTCTCAACTTCTTTATGAAAAAGCAATACATCTTAAAAAAGGTCAGGTTTTAAAAATCAATGGTTGATATCGCGCCGTTTCGAGCCCTTCGCTATGCCGGAGGAAAAAAAGGCAACGACATTTCGAAAGTCATATGTCCTCCCTATGACGTTATTTCATCGGAGGAACGGGCCGCCCTCATAGATAAGTCCGCGACCAATATTGTCCAAGTTGAGCTTCCTTCCGGGGCCGGCCGGGAGAAGTACGCCAACGCGCGCGAGCTCTTGCGTTCATGGCAAGAAATCGATGTCCTTCAAAAAGATCGTGAACCGGCGTTTTATCTCTTGGAGACGTCTTTTCAAATCAAGGACGCGTTTGCTCCCGGCTCGCGCCTTAAACGCTACGGCGTTTTAGTGGCTCTCCACATGGAAACGCCCGGCCGGGGCGCCATTCACCCTCACGAGCGGACGCTGCCGAAAGCCAAGGAAGATCGCTTAAGTCTTCTCCAATCCGTCCAGACCAACGTGAGCCCCATTTTTGGCCTTTTCTTCGACAAAAAAGATCAATGGTCCCGGTGGGTCCGCCAGGTGGTCAAATCGGCGCCCATCTCAAAGGGGAAAGAAAAATCCGGGCTGGAGCACCGGATGTGGAAAGTGGACACCCCGCGCCTCCAGAATGAACTCA
The DNA here is from genome assembly GCA_003140895.1 of Elusimicrobiota bacterium. Classification (GTDB taxonomy): domain Bacteria; phylum Elusimicrobiota; class Elusimicrobia; order F11; family F11; genus PLLH01. The sequence goes on along the minus strand of PLLH01000101.1, from coordinate 13,074 downwards.
AGCGTCTTGTCCGTCCCAAAGACTTGTATATCGCCGATGGGCATCACCGCTATGAAGTGGCCTGGGCGTATAAGGAAGAACGGCTTCAAGCGGAACCCCGGGCCGGCTTGGAATGCGGATGGCACCGGGTCCTGTGCTATGTCTGCCCGATGGAAGAGGCCGGGCTTCTCATGTTGCCGACCCATCGGTTGGTGCACTCCACCAAGACATTGTCCGATTGGCGGACGCATCTGGAGTCTTTCTTTGACATCCTCCCGATGGAAAAATTTGGGGACGTTGTGAAGCTGTTGGCCAAACCCAGATCGGACAAAGAACGCCTGATCGGTTGGGCCACGAGAGGGGGGACGTATGTGCTGAAGTTAAGAAAGGACATTTCAATTGATCGATGCCTGTCTCATCGTCCGGCCGCCTTGAAAGGATTGGACGTGGTCCTTCTCCACGATCTGGCTTTGGGAGAAGCCCCGGAGGGCGAGTTCTTGAAAGAGAAAGAAGTGATTTACACGCGGGATCTGCTGGATATTCAGAAGAAAACAACCGCGGACACGGCGTGGGTGGGTTTTCTTCTCTCCTCCCCCGGCGTTAAGGCGATGGCCAACGTGGCGTCCGCGGGCGAAGTCATGCCGCCCAAAACAACGTATTTCTACCCTAAAGTTCCAACCGGGTTTGCTCTCATGCCGCTCAATCAAAAATGTGGAGGTTCAAAACGATGACGTGGATCGACGGGGCTCTCGTCCTCATCTGGGTTTTGTTTGTGATCATTGGCGTGACCATGGGAAGCGTCTGGATGGCCTCCTGGTTTTTCGGCGGTTTCCTGGGAGCCTTTTTGGCGGACACCTATGCCATTTCGGTCTCGAGTCTCATGGGAGGTTTTCACGGATCGTTTGTCGCGGCGTTCCTCCTTCTCTATGCGGGGGGGCTCTTCGCGCTGATTGGGCCCGGATGGATTATCCGAAAAATTTTCATCGGCCGGCTTCTTAGTTTGGTGGACGGGATTCTCGGTTTTCTATTGGGCGTCGCGAGCGGGCTTGTCGCCGTTGCCGTTTGTCTCGTGTTTCTTCCGCCGCATATGCCCCGTCTTAAGGCGTCGGCTTCATACAAAAACTCTTTCTTGGCGTTTCCATTAAGCCAAACTCTCGATGGGATTATGACGCGGCCGAATACGAGCTTTATCCCCGCCGCGAAAACGTTTGGTCTGGAGGCCGTCAAACAAGTGGAACCCATGGCCGACGCGGCCAACAAGAAAATCAAGATTCTCATCCACAAAGAGAAGAAATTAATTTCCAAGTAGGGCCTGGTCGGAGAGGCGTTTCCTTCCCCTTGAGAAATGCTAAACTCCCTCGGTAAACAAATTTTTTGAGGATAGAGCCATGAATCCCAAGACCAATAAAAAAATCTTAAAACTCGGCATGCCGAAGGGAAGCCTTCAGGAAGCCACGATGGAAATTTTCAAAAAGGCCGGCATTCGCGTGAGCGCCAGCGACCGGTCTTATTTTCCTTATTGCGACGATGAGGAAATTGAAATCATGCTGGTTCGGTCCCAGGAGATGGGGAAATATGTCCAGGACGGCCTCTTTGACGCCGGCCTCACCGGGAAAGATTGGATTTTGGAGACGAACGCCAAGGTGCATGAGGTGTGCGAACTCCAATACGGGAAATCCGGGTTCCGGCCCGTGCGGTGGGTGTTGGCCGTTCCCAATGATTCAAAGATTAAGTCTGTGCGCGATTTAAACGGAAAGACGGTGGCGACGGAACTCGTCAATTACGTGACCCGTTATTTAAAGAGTAAGAAGGTGAAAGCCAAAGTTGAATTTTCCTGGGGGGCCACGGAAGCCAAAGCCGGCATGCTGGTCGACGCCATCGTGGAGTTGACGGAGACGGGGCGCTCGCTCAAAGCGAATCAGCTTCGCATCGTGGAAGATGTTTTATCGTCCACCACTCGGTTTATCGCCAACCCCGCCGCGTGGAAAGATCCCTGGAAGCGCCACAAGATTGAAAACATCGCCATTCTTCTTCAGGGGGCTCTGGCCGCCGAAGGCATGGTGGGGCTGAAGATGAACCTGCAGGAAAAAAGTCTGGCCTCCATTATGGACATTTTGCCGTCGCTCAAACGCCCCACCGTCAGCCAGTTGACCCTTCCCGGATGGATTGCCATCGAAGTGGTGGTGGAGGAGAAGATCGTTAAACGAATTCTCCCGCAACTCAAACGCGCCGGCGCCGAAGGGATCATCGAATATCCGCTTAACAAGTTGATCGCATAAGGTGTTTGATTGGAGGACCGTATGAAAGGAAGAGACAATATTGTTTGGTTGTGTGAGAACGCCCGTCGGTTGGAGCAGTTCGCGGGACAGTGGGTGATGTTCAACACGCGCGAAGGCGTGGTGTCCAGAGGGGAGTCTCTTCAGGCGGTCATGAAAGCGTGCCGCCGCCATAAAATGAAACAAGATCCATTTATTTTTCATGTTCCGTCGAAAGATGAACTGAGTTCCCCGATTCCAGCCTGCAAGAAATAGAACCATTTAATGCCCACATCTCAACATTATTCTTCCGATCCGCATCATATACGCCACTACGAGTTTCCGTACGCTCGGTTTCACGGGAAAAGCTATCCGCTGATCCCGATCAAATTGAAGAGGGGACGGTACTCCGTTAAAACCATCGCCTTGCTGGATTCGGGCGCGTCCATTTCAGTGTTTCGGCCTGAAATCGCCAAAGCGCTTCATCTGCCCCATAACGGCTCCCAGCCGGTACGCCTGGGCACTCCCAGCGGCGCCGTTGATATTGGCGTCTCCCAGATCGAAGTGTCCGTCGAAAACACGACGTTTAAGGCCCAAATCGGCTTTTCGCGAGAGTACGCGGCTCGCTTTAATATTTTGGGGCGCGAGAGTTTCTTCCCTCGCTTTAGTATTTGTTTTAATGAGATGATGAGAACCGTTTATATGCTTCCGCTCAAAAATTTAAGGTGAAACGATGACGATCCGCGTTCGCTTCGCGCCATCGCCCACGGGGTTTCTTCATGTCGGAGGGGCTCGAACCGCCCTCTACAACTGGCTTTACGCTCGTCACAACAAAGGCACCTTCATCCTCCGGATTGAAGACACCGACGAAGCCCGTTCCACCGATGAATCTCTGAGCGCCATTCTCTCCGGCCTCCGCTGGCTGGGCCTCACCTGGGACGAAGGGCCGGGCCTTCAAAACGAGGGGGCCTTCGGCCCCTATTTCCAGATGGCCCGCCCCGACGTTTATCGGAAGCATTTGGATGTGTTACTGGCTCAGGAGAAGGCGTATCCGTGCTTTTGCACGAAAGACGACTTGGAGCAGATGAGAAACCGCGCTCTCTTATCGAAACGCGCCCCGAAGTATGACGGTCGTTGCCGCGACCTGCCCAAGGCCGAACGGGAAAGACGCCTCTGCGCCGGAGAACCTCATGTGTTTCGGTTTGCCAGGCCAAGCGAGGGGGCCATTCAGTTTAACGACATCGTGAAGGGCCTGGTCAGTTTTGAAAGCGAGCTGTTGGATGATTTTGTTTTGGTGAAGTCCTCCGGCGTTCCGACCTTCATGTTCGCCGGAGCCGTCGACGACCATCTCATGAAAATCACGCATGTGATCCGAGGCGACGACCATCTCTCCAACACGCCGCGGCAAATTCAGCTTTTCGAAGCGTTTGGATGGAAGGACATGCCCGCGTACGCACACATCTCCATGATTCACGGCCCCGACGGCGCTCGGTTGTCCAAGCGGCACGGCGCCACCTCCATCGAGGAATTTCAAAAGGCCGGCTATCTCCCGGAGGTCATGCTTAATTATCTGGCGCTGTTGGGGTGGTCGACGTCGGATTCGCAACAGCTTTTTAGCCCGAAGGAGAATTTTAAGGAGATGGCCGAAAAATTCGAGCTGGAACGCTGCCAGAGGAGTCCCGCCGTTTTCGATACCGAGAAATTGAAGTGGATGAACGGTGTTTATATCCGCCAATTGACCAAAGACGAATTAAGGGACCGCGCCTGGCCGTATTTGAAAGAGGCCGGGCTCGTGACGGATTCGACGGACGAGCCAACAAAAACATTTGTGAGAGAAGCTCTGGCTTTGGAACAAGAGAAGCTGGTCGTTTTATCCGAGGCGCCGCACCTGATTGATTTTCTTCTCGTCAAAGAGGTTGTTTTTGATCCGGAGTCGGTTGAGAAAGTGCTCAAGAAAGAAGGAGCTCTCGCGGTGCTTGAGGGGATTCTCTTGGAATTTGAGAAGCTGGACGTTTTCACGACGCAAAACACGGAAGCCGTCTGCCGGTCGTTTGCCGAAGCGAAGGGCCTTAAAGCCGGGCAGGTGTTCCATCCTGTTCGCGTGGCCGTTTCCGGGCGGACCAAAGGCCCCAGCCTTTTCCACATGCTTGAATTGTTGGGGAAAACCACGGTGGTCGACAGAATCAAGAAGACGTTGGACGGGGCTCACCTGTCAGCCCGCTGAGCTGGTAGCTCGCTGAGCTGGTAGCTCGCTAAGGAGGAGACGTGGAGAAAAAAGAGTTTTTCTCCAAAATAAATTTCAACAAGAATTGGGAAGAAGACGATTGGGAAAAGTTCTTCGAAGCCCAGGATGCCTACCGTGTTTCCGCTCAGACCAACGACATTCGCAAGAAACCCGCTTCTCGAATCAAATTCATTGGAACCGATGAAGTGGCCGCGTTTGAGCCGGTGTTCCGGGAGTATGGGATGCACAACGTTCCGCCCGTGTTCCAGGAGATCCGAGAAAAAAGTTTCCATGGAGATGAAAACCCCGAAGAAGAATACCATCCTCACGCTGACGAGGACCCCCATTATTGGGTGGAAGGGGCGCCGTTGGCCACGCTTTTGATTTACCGGGATTGCTGCCGCTACGCCATCTGTACGGCGCAAGAGCTGGATAAATATTTGAAGCGGAAAGACGCCGCTTATCGGAAGAAATTCAGCGCGGAATTTGAATCGCTCCGGTTTCACGCCAATTGGATCGCGATCAACGTGGCCGAAGGTCACATCCTTGGATATTCGCCTGAGAGAATTAAGGGCAATATCGGTAAATGCCGCCGCGCGCTCAAACACGCCGATATCTGCCTTGGTCTTTTAAGCCGCATTTCACTTCGGACCAAATCCGTCCGTCTTCGATTGGAGTTGTTTTCGTTTTCGTTGCAGGTGAGGAACGCCCTTTTTTCCTGGATTGACGAGTTGCGGGAGAGGACCTGGCTGGCTTAGTTGTTTTTGAGGCGCATTTTTTCAAGAGTCCGGATCGGGATTTGAATGAGACGCGAAGGGCCGTCCGTCAAAACCCATATTTTCTTCTCTTCCACGTAAATTCCCGTCGGCGACCCACCCCTCAAAAATGGATCCAAATCATAGACCGTGAGTTGACGGAGCGGTTCCTGCAGGCGGTAGATCACAATTTCTCTCGAAAGCCCGTCCAACAGCCACAATCGATTGTTCTTGAGATAAAAGGCAGTGGCCGAGCCTGCCGGAAGCGTGTATTGGTTTCGAATGGTTGATATGTCGTTTCCGTAAAGCCGGTACAGTTTCTTTCCTTCCAGATCGGCGGTCCAAAGGTCAGTCCCGTCCCAAAGAAGTCCCACCGATTTTTTGCCGGGGGAGGGGACGCTTCCCATCACCCGGTGTTCATTGGAAAACGCGTGTTCGATGATCTTTTGGCTGAATCCATCCAGCGTCCAAAAACTTTTATTGTTGAACGCGAGCCCCGTTACGAAATTATTGGGGAGGTTCTCGACAGAGAGGAGCGGGAGCCCCGCTTTGAACTCGTGAACGAAGAGAGCTTTCCTGAACCAATCGACGATGTACACTTTCCCGTTTGTAATGTCCAAACAACTGGGGTGAGGATACGGGAGGTCTGTAACGGTGGCGACGCGGTTTTTCAAAAGACCAAACCACACGCCGAACGCCACCAATCCCACCACCGGCAAAACGATGAAGAAGCGTCTGCGCATCCGTTCCCGGAAGGAGAACCAGGACACGTTGACGATTCGAGGCTTGTCCCAATCTGAAAACGATAATCCTCTCGGTTTTTTCTCGGCATCTCTCAGCGTTCGCTCCACTCGTTGAAGCAATGTTTCAAGGCGGTTGTCTGTTTGCCTGAACGGGTCGATGCCGGTCGATCGTTTCTGCGGTTTTTCAGGATGAACGGTTTTTTCTTCCATCCCATCGGACGAGGGTGTTTCGGAATCCGGTCCGTTGATGAGTTTTTGGTTAACGAATTCTTCCATAATCTGATTTATTTTTTCTTGATAAGCGGATTTGGCGTTGTCCCATTCGGATTGGATTTTCTTTTGGTAGTCGTCAATATTGGAGAAAATCTCCACGGGCGAGCGCGGGGCCGGGTCCGGGACAATGGCATCAAAGTCCGGCGATTTGAGCGGTGACGGTTCCTTGGCTTTCTCGGAATCCGGCCCGGGTTCTTCTTTTTGTTTTTTGTTTACGTCCGCCATAATCTCAGTTCGCTCTCCTCCGCTTACGTTCGAAACGGTTCAGGCCTCACGGTTGCCGTGATCAGTCCCCCATAAGTGTAGCCTGTCAACGCCCGACTTTCCATGCCCCCTCCTTATTATTAATAGTCTTATCTTTGGAGGCGGCGCCGGATGTGTTCAAGTTCCTGGTTAATCGGATCGGCCGATGATTCCCCGAACCGGATCAACATGGACTCCAAGATCTCGATGCGTTCGTAGTCCGAAATTCCGCGCTGAACCGCCTCTTGATAGAACTGCCATGAGCGTTCAAATTCACGTTCGCCGTCGCTGGGGGCCTTCTTCTCCGGAACCACCATTTTCTCGGCCGGTTTTATCTTAATGGTTTCTTTCGGCATGACGACTTTCTTGGCCGGCGCTTTCTTCTCGATTTTCGGCGTCGGTTTGACGTCCGGTTTCACCAGCGCTTTTTCTTCGGTTTCGAGCGTGGACAATTCCTTGTCGATCAAAGCGAGATCGATGCCCGTGTTGGCAAACCGATTCTTGACCTCTTTCAGGAACCGCCGCCGGTCTTGGGTGGAGGCGTCGTCTCCTTTCATGCTGAAATAATGGCCCAAGGCGATGCCGAAGTTCTTCACGTTCAATTCAAAATCCGTTTCACTTGCGGCGGTCGCGGGAGAGGCCACGGGAACGGGGGCCACCAGCGTGGCCGGGGCTTCCATCGTTTGCGTTGGAGTAAAGGAGTCTCCCGTGCCGTCGGCCTGCTTCACTCTCATGAGGAGAAGCCGGCGATAGGCGCTCATCAACACGTCGTCGTTTGGCATCGTTTCGATCAACTGCCTCATGTATTCGATGCACGAGTCGATGTTTTGACGGCGATAGCTGACGGCCCCCATCTCGACCAAGCCGAGCGAGTTCAAAGCCGTCAACATGGGATCTTTCTTGGACGCGATGCTGAGGAGCGCCAGCCGAGCCAACATGTATTGGACATCTCCTCTCACGTAACGTTCAAGAGCTTCGTCCGCGTTCGGCCGGTCTTCATCGTTCACGTTGACGAGGATCGTCGATTTGAGCGCCGCCCAGTTGACCGGCCGGTCTTCGGGGCGTTTGACGTAACTGATGAGTTCTTTATGAACGTTCTTGAGCCCCGGGTCATCAAACGGGAATTTACGAATCAGCAGTTGCAAGAGACGCGTTCGTTGACGGTCGCTGATGTTCGAGTTGGCCGAAAGACGAGCGATCAAAACATCGGCGGCCATTGAGTTGTGCGCGAACGCCGCCAAGAGATCGGCTTGGGTGGAGACCGCGCTTTCCGAAACGCCTTGGCCGCCCAATCGGAAGGAAACGCCGATTTGATGACTTCCCTGGGTATTGGCCGTATTCCCGATGGGGAAGTTAAAGGCGTAATTCAATTGGGCCTTCGCGAATTGATACGACATCCCGGCCGTCATGACTTTGTATTGTCGTGACCCTTCGGCGTATCCGCCGCGGAGCGTGAGGAGTCCCGAGTCACCCATGTTGATAACGCGCTCCACGCCGAAAGCGGCCTCGGTGTCGGCCATGCTGGAGAGCCGGTTGGCCCGCCGGAATTCCGCCGTGAGAAGTCCCCATTTCGGCCGGAACCCTAAGCCCAGTTTGCTGATGAGAGGAACAAGGTCTTGATCCCCCGCGATGGACATGTCCGGTCGATTGATGTTCATGATGGCCGCGCCCACGCTGAACCGGTCGCCGGTCCCGAAGCGGTAGAGACTTCCCACATCAACGCCCAAATTGGACTTGGCTTTCCCGGCTCTAAAGAGGGGATCCGATTGATTTGAAGCGGTCCCCGCGTCGTTCAACGCGTTTTCCGTGAACCGGTCCGGTTTGTATTCCCGATGCAGTTGTTTCAACGTGGCTCCCGCCGCCCACGTTCCGGGCCAATCGAACGGATGAACTTTCAGTTTCCAACCGTAACTGAGGAGTAAGGTCCGCTCTTCAAGTAGAGACGAAGCTGAGAAGTTGTGATATCCAATCCCGAGCGTTCCCCATCGTCCGTTTTTGAGCGGTTGTCCATAACCGATGTAGGTTGTGGAGAGATTCGATTGGTCCCCAAGTCCGGTCAGGAACCGTCCGTAGAGAGTTTGGATTTCTCCCTCGTTCAGTTGAGAGAGACCAGCCGGGTTGTAGTAAAGCGCGTTGGCATCGTCCGCCACTCCGGTGAAAGCGTTGGCCATGCCGGGCGCCCGGGCTCCCGCTCCCAGATCGTCAAAGGAGGCATGCGCCAGAGATCCCGTTACGAGTTGAATCACGATGAGGAGAGTCACGACCTTTCTCACGAAAGGCATGAGGAAGCCCCGCCCGCTCTGGCAGAGCGCGCTAAGCATCATTCGTCCGATGATGTTTCGACCGTTCATCATCTTGCCACCGCCACAGTTCCCGTGAAGGTCTTGCCTTCACCTTTAATGCGATACAGGTAGACGCCGCCCGGGGCGACCGCGCCGTTTAAGTCCAAACCGTTCCAGATCAACGTGGTCCCAACGCCGGACTGGGTGGACGGCGGCGGCAGGTTCGCCACCAGCCGGCCTTCCAGATCCAGAATTTCTCCGCTTACTTGGGCGTTTCCGGGATTTTCCAGGACGAAGTAAACGCGGTCGTTGAATCCGTCTCCATTCGGCGTGAAGACGCGTGGATAAACGTTCCCTTCGCTAAGCGTGAGAGAGGTCGCCAACGGCGCGATCCGGAGCTGATAGTCGCCGAGGAACGAGGTCTTTGTTTTCAGTGTCTGCGTGGGTTCATCTAAGGTGCCGCCGATTTTGACCCACGTCACGCCGTTGAACCAATAGAAGGACAAATCTTTCGGAGAGGCCGCCGTGACCGCGGAGGCGTCCGCGCTTTGCGCTGTCGGCACGCCTCTGGCCAGTTGACCGTTCACCACGTTGTATGCGACCGCGACAATCGTGTCCGGCAGCGAGAACGCCACGTCTTTCACCGCTGTTTTATTGTCGCCTCGGATAAGGCTCAGGTTGATGCTTCGCAGAATGTTCGTTTCGCTGGGGATGGGTTTTTCGGTCATCGTGATAAGAAGCGGCACGCCGTATTTGTTGTGCATCGAGCGCAGAACATCGTTCACGCTTTGAGGCACGGTCACCGTGGTCAGATTGTCGGCGCCGAGGAATATGATGTTGGCTTGCCGGCTTGAGTCGGCAAACAACGATTCCTTTGATTCATTACCGCTGGAGTCGATGGCTCTCACGTTGTAATAATAAGTTCGTCCGTCAACTTGGTCGGCGAACGCGGTCACTGTCAGCGGCTCCAGCGTGATTTTATTTCCGGTTCCTGTTAAGGTGGTTCTCCGGTAGATGTTGTAGCCAGCGAGATCGTTAATAGTGGTTCCATCATCATTTCTCGTCACCGGCTCCCAGAGGAGCGTGAAGGCTTTCCCTGTGGGATCCAGGATTCCTTTGAGGCCCATGGGCTCATCGGGAGCCATGAAGTCCACCTTCTTCGGCGTGACGGCGACGACCGCCGAAGAGGGGATGGTTAAGATTCCATCTCCGTTCACCGCGCGGACACGGTAATAATAGGTTGTCAGTTCAGTCAGCCCGCCGTCCACATAGGTGAGAGCGTCGACCACGGTTCGAGGCACGTAACTCGTTCCATCAAAGGAGCGTTCAAGCCGATACTGAGTTCCACTGGCGTTGCCCGCCGCATTCCATGTGACTGTGATGGTCGTGAAGCTCACGTTCGCGACAGATAAATTGATGGGTGGATTGGCTAATGTGTAAACCGTTTCCGCCGCCGTCGGATTCGAGAGGCCCAGCGCGTTCCCTGACTTTAATGTTCTCGACAACGGCGTATTGGGGAGAAGGTCGGATTCCATGATGGCCGTGTTCGTCGTTTGAATGACCAGGGTGCCGCTCGGATACGCGTTCAGAATATAGAAGCTGGCTCCAAGCAAGTTATCCCAAGTCCATCGAATGCTGTTCGTGCTGAGCGCCAGTCCAACGAAGTTTGTGGGCGTGACCGGTGGTTGGGTAATAATATAGAGAGGATCGCTTTGGGCTTGCGTTGGGAGTCCGACACGGCTGTCGATCGGAGATACCATGTCATCTTGATCGACAGATTTAATTCCAAAATAGAAATGAATCCCAAGAGAGAAGTTCGACAAAATAAGGAATTCTTGGACGCCTGGAGCTTGAGCGGGGCTGAACGTTTGTTGTGTCGCTGCGGCCTCATTCCACCATGTTTCAGCTGAAGCGACGTTGGCTGCCGGATACGTCGCAAAACGAATAAGGTAATGATCCATCCTGACGTGATTCGAGTTGGAGGGGGCTTTCCAAGCCAATTGAATATCTCCATTCGCACTTCCGACGGCTGCGGCGGAGAGATCGGTGATGGCGTTGGGCGGGTTCTTAATATGAGCTGTCACGCCAAACCCGGCGCTCTGAGAGGCGAATGAGGAGAAAGCGGTGGCTATGAGCCAACCAAACAGCATTAGCCCTGCGCTCCAAGAGGAGCTCCGTCCCTTTCGCCTATGTTGCTTCCTTCCTTCACTCATGCGTTCAATCCTAAATGACTCAAGCCGGCTTAGAACTGTGACGTTCTAAAACGGCCTTCGGCCGTGGTGCCTTTTCGGTCCACGACCTCGAACGACTTATGAAACGAGTCGCAATAACGTCGTGAAAGACGTTATTGACTCTCAAATAAATCTATGTATCTGATCGATTTATCGATCTCGAATAAAAACCTCCCCGTGACCGATGTTCTTCGTCACCATCGTTATTGCACCGCGACCGTGATCGTGGCCGTGTGACTACCCGCATCGTTGACGGACGTGGGTGTTTTCAGTCGGAGCCAGAGGTTGCGCGCTGCTGAAGGCGCGACCGCCGCACCGGATTCACCCGCTGCGCCGTTGCCGAACTGCGTGGCTGAACACGCGACGGGAGATGAGGTCAGGTCGTCTGAACCCCATGAGCCATCGATGTTGCCGGGTTGAGCCGTGCTGAACTGACCGCCGAGGGCGTACTGATCGGATCCCGCGGAAGCGGCCAAGGTCCAGTTGGTTCCACCGCTGTCTGAGACGGCGTTGCCGGCGGTCATGGTGTAGGTCTCAACCAAACCTCCGGAGTTGTTGGTGATGGCCAACGCGGACGAGACGGACGAGACGCTGACGTTCAGCGCGCCGTAGTCGTAGTACGTCGTGGCGGCCGTGAGCGACTTCGTCGCGTTGATGGAGACGTGGATGTCCAGGGCCTGACTTGTGACGGCTTGAGCCTGTCCGGCGAAACCGGCGACCACCAAAGCGGCCCCGATCAACCAGAGTTTCATCTGTGTTAATGTCTTCATGACTGTTCTCCTTTTGTGTCGTTTATGTGTGCGTCTTCACTGCGCGGCTTAAAAAACACGAAATGAACCACGCTCCAAAAGCGCGATTCCTCGGTAAGCCGTTTGACAATTCATTCTCATGAGCACCTCACGAGGTGCCTCCCGTGAAAATGAATTTTGTCTTCACGTTTATTGCACCGCGACCGTGATCGTGGCTGTGTGACTACCCGCATCGTTTACCTGCGTTGGTGTTTTAAGCCGGAACCAGAGGTTGCGCGCAGCAGAAGGCGCGACCGCCGCACCGGATTCACCCGCCGTGCCGTTTCCGAACTGCGTGGCTGAACACGCGACGGGAGATGAGGTCAGGTCGTCTGAACCCCATGAGCCATCGACATTGGTCGGTTGAGCCGTGCTGAACTGACCGGCGAGGGCGTACTGATCAGATCCAGCGGAAGCGGCCAACGTCCAAGCTACTCCACCGCTATCCGAGATGGCGTTGCCGGCGGTCATGGTGTAGGTCTCAACCAAACCTCCGGAGTTGTTGGTGATGGCCAACGCGGACGAAACGGATGAGACGCTGACGTTCTGCGCGCCATAGTTGTAGTAGGTCGTGGCGGCTGAGAGCGACTTCGTCGCGTTGATGGAGACGTGGATGTCGAGTGGAACGCTTGTGGCTGCTTGTGCCTGACCGGCCAATCCGGCGACCACCAAAGCGGCCCCGATCAACCAGAGTTTCATCTGTGTTAATGTTTTCATGACTATTCTCCTTTTGTGTCGTTTATTTTTTATGACGCTATGAATGCGTATGTTCATTGAACTGCTACCGTAATTGTTGCTGTGTGGCTTCCCGCATCGTTGACGGACGTGGGTGTTTTAAGCCGGAACCAGAGGTTGCGCGCAGCAGAAGGCGCGACCGCCGCACCAGATTCCCCCGCCGTGCCGTTGCCGAACTGCGTGGCTGAGCACGCAACGACTGAGGCGGTCAGATCGTCGCTGGCCCAGGAGCCATCGACATTGGTCGGTTGAGCCGTGCTGAACTGACCGGCGAGGGCGTGCTGATTCACGCCCGCGGTCGCGGCCAAGGTCCAGTTGGTTCCACCGCTATCCGAGATGGCGTTGCCGGCGGTCATGGTGTAGGTCTCAACCAAACCTCCGGAGTTGTTGGTGATGGCCAACGCGGACGAGACGGACGACACGCTCACGGCCAGCGCACCGTAGTTGTAAGAGGTCGTGGCGGCTGTAAGCGACTTCGTCGCGTTGATGGAGACGTGGATGTCGAGTGGCTGACTTGTGACGGCTTGAGCCTGTCCGGCGAAACCGGCGACCACCAAAGCGGCCCC
>PLLH01000042.1 GCA_003140895.1 Elusimicrobiota bacterium | reverse complement strand
TGGGCGTTGATCAAATCAACCGGATAATGGGCCAGGGTGCGTTTGAGATCCAGAAGCGAGGCGATGGGCGTTGTTAACAATCCGCTCTCCCGAGCCAGCGCTTCCGGTTTTTTCCCCGGCCGCACACCCAACGTGACATCCATTCNNGGCTTGTTTTTGAAGGAGGGCGATCTGAATGGCGTAGGCCGTTAGTCCCGAATCCCACGGTTCGTCGATGAGATGAAGAACTTTCACGAAAGAGCGCTCCTCTTTAACAGATTTTCAGCGGCCGAAAGAACCGGTTCAGGCCGGAGCTGCTCCATGCACCGGTGATGCTGCAAGGGGCACCGGTCCTCTCCGTGAAGAGAGCAAGGCCGGCACGACAGATCCGCGCACTCAAGGAGCCGGGACGAATCCCGATACGGAGCAAAACCGAATTCCCGAACGGTGGGACCGAACAGGGCCACCAGCGGAATTTTCAACGCCTCCCCCATATGCATAAGGCCGGAATCGTTCGTCACCAGAAGCGATAACGTTGAAACAACGGCCATCAGTTCGTTTAAGTTCGTCCAACCGGCCAAATTTTTATGCGGAACCGTGACGAGACGGGACACCTGATCGGCCACCGCCTGGTCGCTTTTGTCGCCCAAAATCAAAATCATCGATTTGGTCCGCTGCCCCAATTGATTGGCGACCTGGGCAAAAAACTCAGGCTTCCACCGCTTTGTGGCGTGCTTGGCTCCCGGCGCCAAACCGATCAGCCGCGCCGCCGGATCGATGGAAAGAGACGAAAGGACGCCGCCGGGGTGCATGGGGTAAAGTTGCGTGTCGGTGCTGGCCAACGGGATATCCAACGGGGGCAAACATTCCAAAATCTTCTCCCGGACCGACTTTTTGAGGGACGCGCTGGATTGTTTGAAGACAACCAAGAACCACCGGGCGAAACTATTTTTTTCGACCCGAACCGTTTTGGGGGCCCCCGTCACCAGACGCACCAAGAAGGAACGCATATTACCGTGAAGATCAATAACCAAATCAAACCCCATGGCGCGGATTTCCTGGGTGAGCTGGGAAAACGTTTGTTTAAGAGGATTGAACATCAGAAGATGATCGACATACGGGTTGCGGTCAAACACGGGNNGCGTATTCCTCCCGTGTGAGAACCGACACCTCGGCGCGAGGCCAATGCGCCTTGAGATTAGGAAGAAGAGCCGTCGTTAAAATGACGTCTCCCAAACTCGATAGTCGAATAACCAGTATTTTCATCGATGTCCCCACCTCATTCGCCCCATTAAATCCCCAACTGCTTTTTAATACCGTTCACGGTTCTCTTCACCGCCCCTTGCTTGCTCAACACCCATTTCGCGGCGGCCTCTCCCATAACGATTCGCTCATTCTCATCCNNTTCATGCGCCTCATCAGAAAAATTGCTCATCGACGGCCCGAACAGAATCGGGAGGCGGGCGGACGCCGGCTCAAGCGGGTTTTGCCCCCCCTTGGGATACACGCTTCCGCCGATAAAAGCGATGTGCGCCGCTTGATAGAGATCCTTCAAATCACCCAATGTGTCGACGAGGAGGAGGTCCGTGTCCCACCGGCCTTTCCCTTTAACCTGGCTCCAATACGTCCACGAGCGGCCGGACCCCTCCAGCAACCGGGCGACGGCCGGCACCCGTTCCAACCGGCGCGGAGCCAAAATGATCTGAACCCGTTTAGAATAGGATTTATGAAACAAGGGAAGGAAGAGGGCTTCTTCTTCGTTCCAGGTGCTACCGGCGATCAGGATCAAAGGGTCCGTCGATCCGAAAAGCTCCTTTTGACGCGCGGCCTTTTCTTCCCTTGATATCACGCGAAGGTTATCGCTTTTCATATTCCCCGTTATATCAACCAATGACACCGGCGCCCCCAACCGGCAAAACCGCTCCGCGTCGTGAATCGTCCTCATATACAAACCGGAAAGCCCGTGGAGAAACCGTCGGGTGAGAGGTTTAAAACACGACCACAAGCGAACGCTCCGCTCGGACATCCGCCCGTTGACCATGAACACGGGAACATTCATTTTATAAAGCTCGTAAATCAGATTAACCCAGAGTTCCGTTTCAACAATCAAAAGCGCGTGCGGGTTCACCTTTTTGATCCACCGCCGAATGAGCCAGGGAAAATCGAGAGGCAGAAGGTGAACCTCCAAGCCTGGATGGCGGTCTTGGATGATTTTCCTCGCTTCCGGCGTGCTGACCGTGACGAAGGCCGACAGGACCCCCTCGCGCGTGATCTCCCGCAAAAAAGGCTCCGCCGCTTGCCATTCTCCCAATGACGCCGAATGAATCCAAATCCGCGGGGTCGAAGAGGCCGACACGGAAACCTGCCCCGTCCGTTCGCTCAAATGAAGGAACGTTCGTTTGACGCCGAATTTAAACATCAGAAAAGGGAACCAAAGAGGGAGGAGCAACACGCTCAACGAATTATAAAGGGCATGGAGAAGAAAACCCGCCATACAACTGAGATAGGGAGGAGCATTGACGACGGCTTCGTCGGCACGATCGCACACATGATTGAGCGCGACGCGGACTCGTTCCTTGCCTTCCTCCATCGGAGTTTCTTTCTCGATCCGCAGAGGTTTCCCGTGCGACACCACGATCTGATTAAAAGGCAAAGGCAAGATGAACCGGTCCCAGGAATTAAACGTGAGTTTCCGTCGGCACGACATCGTTGTCGGGAGGATGGGCGCCCCGGAAAGCTGAGCGGCCGTGACGACCCCTCCTTGCGCTTGACGGGCCGGCCCTCGAGGGCCGTCGGGAGTAAACCCCACTTGTTCTCCTCGTTCAAGCCGGGCGAGAAGGTCCCGCATGGCCTGCTCTCCCCCTTTGCTGGAGGATCCCCGAACCGCCTTCAGTCCGATCTTTTCCATGACCTGAGCGATATATTCGCCGTCTTTGCTTTGGCTCACGATGACACTCGCGCCTTCTCCTCGATGATGAACACCGAGAAACGCTTGCGTGTTATGCCAGAAGGCGTAGACCGATGAGCGTTTCTCCCGCCGATAGACCAACATCGCCGGATCGTCCCGTTTTCGAACAAAGGACGTCCAGTCCACCAGGAGGAGATAGTATTTCCCCACAAGGGAAGCCGTGCGGTGGAGCCAAGTCACTTTAGTAGAGGAGTTTTCCATGGATGTTTAATTGACGCAAGAATTCAGAAAGGAGAAGGAATCCCTCGGGTGAGACACTAGGCGGATCTTTTCTTGGGCGCCTGAACGAGCCTCTTTTTTTTGGACAAGGGAATCCATCCCACAAGCGCCACGCGAGTAAAGCGAGGGCTCAAATGAGAGGCTGTATCGACATGAATGCCTTCTTGATCGGCGCCGGCCAACGTCAATGTTTCGGCGAGAAGCCCCGCGTCCGTGACGGGCATTAAAACGGAGACCTCACAATCATCGCTTTTGGCGTCATCGGCCAACAGCTTGTAAAGGAAGTTAAGAGACAGATCGGCGGATTCCTCGCTCAACGCGGTAATCAAAAGAGCTTTGCTCGTTTCGCCGCTCATGAGAAGCTCGGAGAGAAATTCTTCCGGAGCTTGGCCAATGGTGGCGATCAGCGCCGAAACAGCGATGGCTTTTTCAAAACCGGAGGAAGCGAGGACCTCTTTAAAGGGAGTTGGAATCTCGTCCCGAGACCAGGTTTGATAAAAGGCCACGGGAACGACGTGGGAGAGAAAATCTTCACATTCTTTGGGAATGGAGGCTTCCAGGTCCTGCGGAAGCTGGCGCACCGACATCATGGATTTCAAAATTCGGCCCACCGTTCCAAGCCGGGGTTTGATTCGAAACTTTCTAATTTTCATCGAAACGTTTCCCCTCCCTTGGCTCAACCGTTACCTTTTTTTTCTATTTTCAAGCTCGTAGACAAGACTCAAGGCCACGGCCACGCTGGAATACGTTCCGATGAACGTTCCGAACGCCATGATGAGCGAAAAATCACGAAGCACGTCGCCGCCCAGGAAAAGCAAACAGAGGGACGTCACGAACACCGTCAACGACGTGTTGATCGTCCGCCCCAAGGTTTCATTGATGGCCCGGTTGTAAAGTTCTTTCATCGTTTCCTTGCGGGAGGTCCGAAGGGTTTCCCGAACCCGGTCAAACACAACGATGGTGTCGTTGATCGAATAACCGGCGAGCGTTAAGAGCGCGGCCACAGTCACAAGCGTGGTCTCCCGGTTCAGCAGGGTCAACAAACCCCAGCTGATAAAAACATCATGGGCCAGCGCCAACACGCCAGAGAAACCCCAGATCCAATTTTTAAATCGGATCGCGACATAAATCATAATGCCGCCCAGCGATCCCAAAATGGCAAATAACGTGTTCATGATGAGCTTTTTCCCGATCACAGGACCAATAAAGTCCACTCTGTCCGGATGGTCTTTTACGTTCCCTGGGAATTGATTTTTAAGAATACCCAGGAGCGAAGCGGAAATATCATCCTTTGATCGATTCCCTGATTTCACTCGGACCACAATGCTCTTCGTGACCGGTTGCGTTTGGAGGCCGAATCCTTCCCATCCTTCCTTGGTCAATGCCCCGCGGATGGTATCAATGGGAGGAAGCTCTTTGAATCCAACCTGGAGAAGCGTTCCCCCGGTAAATTCGATGCCCAAAACAGGCCCCCGCCTTTGAATGAAGGCCCCCACCGCCACAACAAACAGGAGAATCGTGAAGATGAAGTAATAGATCCGCTTTCCAATAAAATCAATGTTGGTTCCGTGAAAGAATTCCATGTTAGTCGATTAACATCCTTTTCTGAGAGATTTAAACACTTCGTGTTTTAAACACTGAGTGTTTGAGGTTTCGCAACCGCAAACCACACTTCATAAAACGCTTTCGTTACCGTGATGGCGGTGATCATCGAAATGGTAAGACCAATTGTCAGCGTCAGAGCAAACCCTTGAACCGGCCCGGTTCCAAACTGAAAAAGAAACAACGCCGCGATCACTGTGGTCACGTTTCCATCCAAAATGGCTGAGAAGGCTTTTGCGTACCCTTCCTCAACGGCAAATCGAACGTCCTTTCCCTTCCGGAGCTCTTCGCGAACCCGTTCTAGAATAATGACGTTGGCATCCACCGCCATGGCGAGCGAGAGGATGACACCGGCGATGCCGGGCATGGTAAGAGTGAACTTACACCACGACATCACAGCCAAAAGATAGACCAAGTTCAGGAGCAATGCGACATCCGCCAGGACCCCTGAAATTTTGTAATACACCGCCATAAAAAGAATCACGAGAACGAACCCCACCGCCATGGCTTTGAAACCGGACCGAATGGAATCTTCTCCCAGTTCAGGTCCCACGGTTCGTTCTTCTTCCACCGTCATCGGCGCCTGAAGATTCCCTGAATTGAGGATGTTGGCCAAATTCTTTGCTTCCTGATCTGAAAAACTTCCTGTGATTTGTCCGTGACCGCCGGGAATCCGCGATTGAATATTGGGAGCGGACTGGATTTGACGGTCCAAGACGATCGCCAACCGTTCATTGATGTGCGCGGAGGTAAGCGTCTCAAACAACGTGGCCCCTTCGCTGTCCAGTTCAAATCCGATGGCGGTGCCGCCCATATTCATGCGACCTGAAGAACCCAGCTCCACGCGGGCTTTCTTGAGATATTTCCCGGTCAAAGCCGCCTTATCATCCACGAGAAGATATCCTCCGTCTCTGGAGGGCAAAATATCCGTCCCGGCGGGAAGCATCTTTTTGATGTCCGCCGGCAAGCGGTCATTCATCACGTCTTCCGGTTGAACTTTCGCCTTGTCCATGGCTTCGACGATTTTGAGAAGGCTCTCATCTTGTTTCACCATCCGGAATTCCAAGAGGGCCGTTTTACCGACAAGCCGTTTGGCTTCTTCACTTTCATAAACACCGGGCATCTGAATGACAATAAAATTGCGCCCTTGCCCAAAAACCAACGGATTGGTAACCCCAAGAGCGTCGATCCGGTTATTGATCACGACGATATTCTGATCCACCGCTTGGCGAACCGTCTCGTCGGACTCATCCGGCAGCTTGGACGTGTCTATTGCATACACCAAATGAACGCCGCCCTGCAGATCGAGCCCGAACGGGACCACCTTCTGGGCCAAGGGGTTTTTCCGTTTGGCCTGAACCGTTCGTTCCTGAAGCGGGAGCGAATACCAGATTAGATTGGGGTAAAGAATATAGAGGGCCGCCACAAGAGAAGCGACAATGGCGCCAACTTTCCAGGATAGTTTTGTATTCATAGTTATTGGGGGAGAGCGGTCGCTTCAATCGGATCCGATGCGTCTTGAATCACTTCCTGAACGGCGCTCTTTAGAATTTTGACCCTCGTTTCCTCATTGAGTTTTACATCAAAGGTCGTCGTCCCCACATTGACGATGGTGGCGTAAAAACCGCCCTGCGTGATCACCTTATCTCCCTTTTTCAGGGAATCCATCAGCTTTTGCCGGTCATTCTTCTGCTTCATTTGGGGACGAATGAGAAAGAAGTAAAAGATGGCGATCATGACGATCATGGGCATGTACGTCACCCACGCCGGCGGAGGAGGAGCGTTGGGATCCGCGTTCGGGCGGCCGGCCATGGCCCACACGGACCCGTTTCCCGCAGCGATCATCAAAACAGCTTGCATCAGAAACAACTTGGTTTTATTGAACATTGAATGTGATTCCTTCTTTCTTAAGTTTTATTGGAGTCAGGATTAAAGCAAAATGATCGAATTAAATCGAATCTTTATTGGGCCCCATTCTTTTGAACGTCCATTTTAAAAAGCGACGCGGCCGCCCCCATCCGAGTTTTCAAATTTCCGTCGTCCAAGGTCTTGATGGCCAAACTTTGCGCCAACGGATCCACAAGTGACCCCAGCGCCGCGGCCGCGGCGGCTCGCAAATCCATGTCGTTTGAATTCATGATGGCTTCCAGAACCGGAAGTCCGGAGGTGTCTTTCAATTTTCCAAGAGCCTCGGCCGCTTTGATCCGAACCAATTCATTGGGATCTGACAAAGACGCTTTGAGGCCGGCGATTTTATCTCTCGCCTGCATCTCTCCCAGCGCCCAAGCGGCGTTTTGGCGAACGGTGTCGCTCGGGTCCGTTAACAAACCGCTCACCGGATCAATCGCCACTTGGGATTTAATTTTACCGAGCGTCCGAACGGCCACGTCCCGGTTCATCTCATCCCCTTCTCGAAGCATCATGATAAAACTGGATATGGACCGCGGATCCCCAATCGCCTCCAAGGCCTCCGCCGCCGCGAAGCGAACCGCCTTGTCTTGATCTTTCAAGGCGCTCATAAAAACAATGGTTTCACTTTCATCGCCGAGCAGCGCCAGACCCACCGCCGAACCGTCCCGGACTTGACCGTCGTTGTCCATCTTTCCTTCGCGCAGATCGGGAATGACCGAACGATCCTTGAGGAGTCCGAGCGCCTTGGCGGCCTCCGCTTTCAAACGGCCATGCGCCAACTGTCTCATCTTCACAAGAGCCGCCAGGGGTCCCGTGGCGTTCGTCGCCCCTTGAGGCTGAGAGTGAAAAATCATGAGAAGCGTTTTTTTTCCGCTCAAACTTCCTTTTTTGGCCAAAATTTTAGCCGCCCAAATGCGGACGTATTCGCTCTCATCGCTCAGGGCGGCATTGAGAGCCCGCTCCGCCGACGGCGCATTAACATATTGGAGAGATTGCACCGCTTGTTCTCGAACGACGGAATCTTTGTAGGTCAACCCCTGCTCGAGAACGGCCCAGGCTCGTGGAAGCGCTTTTTTGGGGTTTAAATCAGGTTTTCCGGCGAACACAAAAGGCAGGGTGACGAATAATAATAGGAGGAAGCCCGCGATGGAACGGGAGTGGATGAACCAAAAACGTTGTGATTTATTGTCCATTTTTCAGCCGTTCAAAAAAGTCTCTTTTTTCCTTCTGAAAATCTCCGCTGACGATGGATTGCCTTATACGACGGAGCAAACTTATCATATAGGACAAATTGTGTAAAGTTACGAGCCTCGGCGCCAAAAGCTCCCCGGCCCGAAACAAATGACACAAGTACGACCTCGAATAATGGGCGCAGGTTAAACAGGAACAATCGGGATCGAGCGGCGAGAAATCTTCCTTATAAACGGCGTTGGTCACATTGATTCGGCCAACGGAGGTAAATCCCTGGCCATTCCGGCCGTTCCGCGTGGGCAAAACGCAATCAAACATATCGACGCCTCGTTCGACGCCTTCCCACATATCCTCCGGTTGACCGATTCCCATCAGATACCGCGGCCGATCCTCCGGCAAGGGCTCGAGACTGGCTTCCAAAAACTCCCACATTTCTTTTTTTGATTCTCCCACTCCCAGTCCACCGATGGCGTACCCGGGAAATTCCATTTCAACGGTCCGGCGGCTGGATTCCCGGCGCATGGCCGGAAAACTGGCGCCTTGCGTGATGGCGAACAAGAGCGGTTGAACGGAGGAACCTCCGTTTGGATGTTGCCGAAGCCACGTTTCATAGGATTTCTTGCATCGCCACGCCCAGCGAAGGGTTTGTTCCATCCCGGCCCGCGCGTCGGATTCCAAGGACGGATAAGGAGGGCAGTGATCCAAACACATGGCGATGTCGGCGCCGATCCCGAGTTGAAAATCGGTTGTGATCTCCGGCGTTAACCGGCACCGGGTGCCGTCCACATGAGAAGAAAAATCAACGCCTTCCTCGGACATTTGGCAGCGCGCCGCCAATGACAACACCTGAAAGCCGCCGGAATCGGTCAGCATGGGCCGCGGCCAGGCGATGAAGCGGTGCAGTCCCCCCATGTGGCGGACCAGCTCGTGGCCTGGCCGCAGGTATAGGTGGTAAGTATTGCCGAGAATGATCTGCGCATCGAGCTCTTCGAGCAGATGCTGGGGGATCGCCTTGACGGAACCGGCCGTGCCGACCGGCATGAAGGCCGGCGTTTGCACCAGCCCATGAGGCAGCGTCATGGTCGCCCGCCTCGCCTGCCCATTGCGGGCTTCTATCTGGAAAGCGAGAGACACATCAGCGATTCTAGCCTGCGCTGAATCTTGCATGGCAGAAAGCACAACCAAGCCTGGATGAGATGTGGTACCCGAGGATCCCGACGTCTCGCTAGCAAAGTGTGCTGGGTACTTGGCTTAAACTTTGTCATCCCGACCGAAGCGAAGCGCAGTGGAGCGACCTGCGGTTCCCTGTCCTCGTCGCCAACCATAAAGTGCTGAACCAATCTAAACTTTGTCATCCCGACCGAAGCGAAGCGCAGTGGACCTGCGGTTCCCTATCCTCGCCGCCAACCATAAGGTGCTGAACC
>PLLH01000074.1 GCA_003140895.1 Elusimicrobiota bacterium | reverse complement strand
CATCACCACCCCCGTCCGAGGCGGCATGTCTCCGACTGAAATTGAGCGCCAAATCACAAAGCCCATTGAGGAAGTCGTCGCCACCGTTTCTTATCTACGAAATGTGATTTCCAATTCGGCCAACGGCAAGTCCGTCGTCTCCTTGGAGTTTGAACCCGGAACGAACATGGATTTCGCCACGCTGGACGTCCGCGAAAAGTTTTCCAAGATCAAAGGAGATTTGCCTCGGGATATTGAGCCGCCCATCATCGCGCACTTTCGGGAGTCGGATGTGCCGGTGCATATCGTGGCTTTCACCAGCGAAAAAAAATCGCCGGAAGAACTTCGCCTCATGGTGGACCGGGAATTGAAAGAAAAACTCCTTCGGGTGAAAGGGGTCGCCAACGTGGACGTCGCGGGCGGGCGGGAGCGGAAAATCATCATCGATGTGGATAAAAACCGGTTGTTCTCTCACGGCTACGATATTCGTCGTCTTGTCCGGGAAATTGAAGAGGGCAATTTAAACGTCAAAGCGGGGGAGCTCCGTTCCACGTCGCTTGAAACCTCCATTCGGACGACCGGGCAGTATGTGAGCGTGGATGAAATCGCCAACACCGTGATCGGCGTCACGAAACAAGGGACCTCTCTCTACGTCAAAGACGTGGCCCGCGTGCGGGACGATTATCTGGAACAGGAAAGCCTGGCCCGTCTCAATTCAAGCGCCGCCGTGACTCTGTATATTCAGAAGGATTCCATTTCGAACACCGTGCAAGTCGTCAAACGGACCCGGAAAATCCTGAACGACTTCAAGAAAACACTTCCAGCCGACGTCAATTTGGTCGAGATTTCCAATCAGGCGGAGGCGATTCTTCAGGCGGTGTCGTCCGTCCGGGAGTCCTTGGTCGTGGGCGTTCTTTTGATCTTTCTTATTTTGGGGCTCTTTTTGGGGGTGAGTCCGGCGGCGGTTGTGGCCATCAGCATCCCTCTCTCGGCTCTTTGCACGATGACCCTCATGTATCTGGAACATTTGACCGTGAACGTCATGACACTTTCCGGGTTGGCGCTGGGGATTGGTCTTCTCATCGATAACGCCATTGTCGTCTTGGAAATTATTCTCCAAAAAAAGACTTCAGGCTCTCACATGGGTGCGGAATCGATTCAGGCGTCGACTGAAAGTGTGGCGCCGGCCATTATCGGCGGGACGCTGACCTCCATCGTCGTATTCATTCCCTTTTTCATTCTCTCGAAACAGCTTCAGATTCTTTATTCGGGGATGGCCATCACGATCACCATGTCTCTTCTTTCTTCTCTTTATGTGGCGCTCACGACCGTGCCGTATCTGGCGAACCGGTTCAAAGAGCATTTGATGGGCGGCGCGAAGCACGGGGTTGAGCGCGTTCAGCTTTTTCTTGAACGGATTAAGGAGCAGTACACGCGGCTTCTGCCCAAGGTCATTGAACGCCGCACGCAGGCGCTTCTGGGAGCCATTGTTCTTTTTCTGGCGTCGGTCTATGTGTTTCAATTTCATATCGAAAAAAACTTTTCAACCGGCGAGGAGAGCAATGAGTTTATCGTTTTCGTTGAGCTGCCGTCCGGGAAACGGCTGGATATTTCAGATCGGATCGTGAAAGAAGTGGAGAAGAAAATCCGTGAGAACCCGTCGACCCAAAGCAGCATCAAAACCGTGACGAGCCGGATCGACGGATGGTCCTCCAAAGTGTATGTGACGCTGCAGCCGGGGGAAAAACGGAAACTGTCGACACAGCAGGTCATATCGGAGCTTCGCCCGCTTTTGAATGACATTGGAAAGGATGAGGAGGCGTTTGTTTATTTCTCCTCCGCTAAATCCGGGCAGGAACTCACCGTGAACGTCTACGGCGAAGATGAGAAAACGACCGCCAATTACGCCATGCAGATCGCGGAGCTTTTCGGGAAAACACCCGGGTTTGTGGACACGAAAATCCGTTATCGTCCGGGGCGGCCGGAGCTTAAAATCATCATCAATCCCATCCGGTGCGCGCTCTTTGGGCTGGATCCGACGGAAGTGGGGAATATTCTTCACGCCCAAACACGGGGACTTCGGGCCACCTATTTCCATCAGGCGGGCCAGGAAATTGAAACCATCGTTCGGCTTCAAACCGACCAGCGGGATTCCATCGACGCCATAAAGCAGCTTCTTATTGAATCGCCGAACGGCGCGCAGGTGACACTGTCTCAAATCGCTTCGTTTGATTACTCGCTGGCTCCCTCTGAAATCTGGCGGAACAACAAGGAGCGAATGATTCAGGTGAGCTCCAATATTGAAAAGTTGTCGCTCGAAGGGGCGGCGACCCAGGCCCAGCTTCTTCTCTCTCAAATTCCATTTAACACTGACTATTGGGCCGAGATCGGCGGAGATTACAACGACCGCCGCCAGGCTCAGAGAGATTTTTTCCAGGCCATTATCCTCACCTGTCTTTTGATCTTCGCCGTCCTGGCGTGCCTTTTCGAATCCCTTCTGCAGCCGCTTCTTCTGTTTGTGAGCGTTCCCTTGTCCGCCATCGGGATTGTGATAGCGCTTCTACTCACCGGAACCAGCGTGACCATGGGCGTCATGATCGGAATTTTAATGACGGGTGGCATCGTGGTTAATCACGCGATTCTTTATATCGATCACTTCAACGCGCACCGAACGTCTTCGGTGGGCGCCTCGGCGGGGGCGCATCTCGTTGATGATCTGTTGGACGCGGGCCGCAGCCGCCTTCGTCCCATTTTGATGACGAAAGCGACCACGGTCTTAGGTCTCCTTCCCTTGGCGATGGACCGGGGAAACGGCGCGGAGCTCTGGCGGCCCATGGCGATTACGACCATCGGCGGTATTTTGAGTTCCATGGTGCTCACCCTATTTGTCCTGCCGGCTCTCATTTATCAGGTGGAAGAATGGCGCCGCGAGGGAGAATTATTGGGGAAAGCCCGTGCCGCATTAAACCGCGTTTGGATTTTTATCCGGCAACACGGAATGCGTCTTAATCCGGGGTCCGTCAAGTCGGTGTTCTGGGTTCTCTTGTTAATTTCCTCAATCAATATATCGGGATGGACCTCGGAACAATTGCCGGCGTGGGTGGACGGCGTGGTCAACCGCCGAGTGAATGATTTATTGGCGGAAGCGAACGTTTTTGAGAGGAAGAAAGAGTTTGCCAAAGCCATTGAGATCAATTTAGAGGCGGTTCGCTTGGCCCCGCAAAATGTGAAGGCGCGGCAGCAGTTGCTTCGGGCCAACGCCAAAGGACTCAAGGCGTTCATGAAAGGATTGGACAAGAAAAGGGCCGGTTACGTGACGGCGGCGCTTCAGAAACATCGGGCCACCAGCACCTGGCAAGAGGCCCTCATGGGAAAAGTGAAAGAGGCGGAGCGCTTAAGCAACCGCGGGCGCCTTTTGGAGGCCTGCGACGCGCTTCAGCAGATTCTGGGGGAAAACCCAACCTATGTGCCGGCGATCAAGGGACTTGAGTCGCTTCAAGCCACGTTGACGCGTGATCTGGAGCAAGGCGGCCATTTTTCGTCGGATGAAAACCGCCAGGCCGCGCGCGGGTTCTGGTATTTCAATCAATGCAAGTGGAAAGAGGCGCAGGAGTTGTGGGGGCCTCTTCTCGCTGATCCCGCCAGCGCCAAAAAGTGGGGATCTGTTCGGTTGGGCGCTTATGCGGCGAAGGCGTCGGCCAATGAGGCAAAAGAGGTCCGTCAGGAGAAAATCATCAATGGGATCGAAGAAGGGCTTAAAAATTTCCGCGACGGAAAGCTGAATGAGGCGGAAGCCTCGTTCCAAGCGGTGTTGGCGCTGGACCCGTCTCATCCACAGGCCAAGGAGTATGTTCGCATGATTCCAGGCCTCAAAGAGCGCGTGCGGACGGATGTTTTGACCGAAGTGCACGAAAAACAATTGGCGAACACGTTGTCGGACGCATTGGAATTTTATCTGAAAGGGTTTTACGGCGAAGCGGACGCCAAGGTGGAGCTTGTTTTAAAGGAAGCGCCGGATCATCCGCAGGCGCTGGCGCTTTCGGAGGACATTCGGAAAGCGCGCGGGCTTCCCGCTCTTCCCACGGCGGATGATTTAACGACGGAGGAACGTCTCAAGATCGAAACCCTCTATTCTGACGGCATTATTTATTTCGCGGAAGGTCGTTACACGGATGCGAAAGCCAAATGGGACGAGGTTTTGCGGCAAGATCCCTCCAATACGCGGGCCATTCAAGCTTTGAAGAAACTGAGTGAAGATCAACCGAAACAAGAAGGAGAAACCAAATGAAGAAAATTGCGTTCGTTTTTGGATTATTAATTCTATCTTCCGTGGCATGGGCTGTTCCCAACACCATTCGATTCCAAGGGCGTTTGACGGATAATGTGGGGAGTCCGATCGTTGGTCCGGGGGTGAGGGTGAAATTTTCACTCTACGATTTACAGGATGGGGGCACCCAGGTTTGGACCATGCCGGAAAAGACGGTGACGACGAACGAAGCCGGCCTTTTTTCAACCGATATCGGAACCTTTGACCCCGGTTTTTTCACAGCTCATCCGGATGTGTATCTGCAGATTGAAGTGAACGACGGGACTGCATTTAAAACGTTAAAACCCCGTCAGAAACTTTCCGCCGTGGCGTATTCGTTTACGACGGGGGATGTTCCCAACAACAGCATCTCGACCGATAAAATTCAGGATCGAGCTATAACAGAAAATAAAATTGTGGAGCACTCGATTACGACTGCGACACTCAATGCCAGCGTCGTCCAGGCCTTGATTCCAACCGGCATGATTGGTATGTTCGCGGGCCAATGCCCAGACGGATGGGGGGCCTTTTCAGAGATGAACAACCGATTTCCATTAGGGGTCGAAACCTATACTGGGATAGACGGCGGATCGACAACCATTAGCGGACTCACCACGGTCGCGTCAGGCGGGCACAGCCATACGGTTAATGAACACGTTCACAGCATCCCTAAATCCGTTATTGATCATCAGCATTTAACTGCATTCAATTCGGCGGGCGCTGTTTCTAAGGACCCGTTCGGTCACGCTGACTCTTCGGCGGGTAATTTTGATCAATATGGTTTTGCCGTTGTTGTCGGGCCTAAGCCAGATGGCCGTGAGTACGAAAAGACGAGTTCGATCACATCCGACTATAAAGAAGGCAATACGGGGCCATCGATTCCGTCACCGTTAGGCACGAGTTCCATTCCTGACCATACTCATACTATTTCTTCAGATGGGAATTGGCTTCCACCCTATCACGCGGTTGTTTACTGCATAAAACGGTGATAACTGGCATTTCTCCATTCTTCAAAACGAAAAGGAAGAGGCTATCTTTGTTCCGCGGCTTCCCATATCCCGGGAGCGAAGGGTGAGAAGTGTTTTGTATCGCCGTTCGTTTCAAGCGCGGTCTTGACTTCCTCGGAAACCAGAAGCCGGGCTCCGGGGTTTTCTTCCCGTGATTCCCGGATGAGGCCGTCCAAAATCTTTTCCTCCCGCCAGTTGTCGGGAAATCTCGCCCAATGAATGTGGCCGAACTTGGGGAGATAATACGACCAGATGTTTTCGTTATGGTAGATGAATTTGTAGGGCCGAAGGTAAATGGCCTTTTCTCCCGCGCCGAGACGATTGTCAATCTTGGGGGTGGTGCATTGGCACCTAGAACCCGGCCAAACAAACGATTGCCGGTTTTTTTGTATTCGGATATAGTCCAACTCAATTCCGAACTTTTCGATTCGCAGGAACTGTAAGCCATCTAATGGCGATCATTGATAAACGGTCTCAATTCGAGACTGGAGTGTGAGATTGTGATGAACATTGAGGATAAACCAACGTTGACAACGAATCGTGTCGAACAGGCCTTCGACGTCAGTATCGTGATTCCCTGCTTAAACGAAGAAAAAACAATTGCCCTTGTTGTTCAGGAGGTTGCGAAAGCTTTCTCAGCTTCTGTCTATTCGTTTGAAGTCATTGTCGCCGACAATGGCTCACAAGATCGGAGTATTGATCTTGCCGCGAAAGTAGGGGCCAGGGTTATTTGCGCGGCAGAAAAAGGGTATGGGGCTGCTCTATTGGCTGGGTTTAGAGAAGCCAAAGCGCCCATTATTCTTTTTGGTGATGCTGATTTAACGTACGATTTTTCTCAAGGGCCTGCATTGGTTGATGTATTACGAGCGAGTCAGGCGCGTATGGCTATTGGTTCTCGTTTGAATGGTGACATCGAGGTGGGCGCTATGCCATTCCTGCATCGTTACTTAGGGACCCCCGTTCTCTCAAAACTGATTAGCGCCTTATTCAATAGCCGCATTTCAGACTGCAATTCGGGATTTAGGGCGGTTTATAGGGATTCCATCGATCGTTGGGGAATACAATGCCAGGGGATGGAAATGGCTTCCGAATTGATCGTGAAGTGTTTAAAATCAGGCGATAAAGTCATCGAAATGCCTATCACGTTGCGTATTGATAGGCGTGGCCGGCCTCCTCATCTGGAAAGGTGGAGAGACGGCATGAGACATTTATTATTTATCCTCTCCCAAGCTCCCCACGGTTTCACGTTTATCGGTCTATTTTTTCTTGCAATAAGTGCCGTTGTGGCTTTTCCGGCTATTGTGATTGGACCTGTCAAGTTTGGCACAGTCGGTTTGTTCGATTATCACACCTTAATTGTCGGTATTCTTTTTGGTTTATTGGGCACTCAATTGATGAATTATGGGTTAATCCTTGACTCGCATTCAGTTCACCCACTTCGGTGGAATAGGTGGCTTCTTTCGTTTAACGAAGTGTTTGTATTAAAACTTATTATAGGAGTTTCTGTTATTTTGGTTTCATTCCTCGCCTATATTGTATTTACGTGGATCTCCCATGGATTCAATAATCTCCATTTTCTGCGATCTTCGTTGTCCTTTCTTTATCTTACTGGGGCTCTTGGCAATTTGGGCATGGGAGTATTTATGGCCCATGTGGTTCAACGTTCATAGTAGTCTTCCTCTAGAAAATAACTCAACCTGCCTTCCCTTCATCGTGTCTGCTTCAATTCATGTTCTATTAATTCTTGTTGGCCCTAACCCTTCGAAATTTTCGTCAGGAAATCCAGGATTCTCCTGGCTCTTTCAGTGGCGCTTGGATCGGGTTGAAGGTGGGCGGAAAGACTTTCGATAAAGGAGTCATCCTTTAGAAATGTTTTTATTTTCTCTTTAAGGTAAGCGTTGACCGGACCGGGAGCGGTGATTAACTCTGTGAAATCCTCCTGTCCGTCCAAAACCGTGACGATATCTTCCATATCATGGCTTAGCCGAAAATCCTTTCCACCCCGGCCAAGAAAGGCTTCGATCTTGGCTGCAAGGAACAAGGGCAAGGGAAACAAGAAAATCTCTTGGGATAGGACTCTTTTCTTAACGGCTCTTTTGATTCCTTCTTTATACCAGCGGTTTGAAAAACCAAGGATGGCTGTGTCCGAAGGCATAACGTCCACTTTAATGCCGCAGTACTTCCATCGGCAAATTGGATCAGCTGGTCCCATTGCATGGCGAAAACCGCGTTTCTCCAATTCTTGTTCGAGCTTATAGAAATCCTGCCGACCTGTCAGCTCAATAACGCAGTCGACGTCATCGGTTGGGCGAACATCTCGCGCCGCTTCATCTTTTAGATAAAGGGAAACGGTTGCACCACCGACAAAAACAACCTTTTCCTTTAGATCGGCCAATCCTTTGGCAACGGTTTCAATCATCAAAAGATTTTGGTTATTCGATTTCATTTGGTGCTCTGAGGCGCTTTATTATCTCATCGATGGCACATTTTTGTTCTCTTGGCCGCCCAATTCGTAACGCATCGATTAACGCTAGAAACTGATAGAGCTTTGGGTCGTTTTTGGCTGCGACAGGGACGCATGGATAAAGAGGGGAAACATTTAACCCCTGCACTTTCCCTTCCGGCGTCGGCCAAACCAACACATCCTCTTTATTGGAAACGATGAGCGATGACAGGGGAGGGGCCGAATGAGCGGTGGGTAGGCCACGAACCTTGGCCCCGATTTCAGCGGGGAAAGCATACTTGACCCCGTGAATAATAAATTCCTCGAGAGCCGCTCTGCGCGGGCGCTCCGTCAGCGCGTCGAAAACCCCGGCTTTCCCGCTTCGTTTGATGGCGGCATGAGTCTCTGAGTTGCTGAGATCGATGCTACTCGCAATGGCATCGATGCTCCAGCGCCCGTTTTTCCATAGAAAGATTTTAAGCATGACGATAATATCTTGTGGTTTCATGGGGTGATTATATCCCGCATATTCGGGATTTGCAAACAAATATTCGCAATTCGCGAATAGCGAATAGCGAATATTCTTCTTAATCCGGGCTGTCCCGAATTGTCCCAATGGTTTTTTCTGTCCGATGGCTGGAGAAGTGTTGAGAATAAACACTAAGTTAAAAACGCCTCTAAAAATAGAGGCGAATATTTGCCCGAAAGTACTATTCCCAACGGGTGGGGGGCGCCGTTAGAATATTCGCCTTGAACTCAGACACCCAATTTTTACGATTCTTTTACGAAGCATTGACGCGCCTTTTGGCGAGTGAATGTTACTATTTGGTTCACAAATTCAAGATGGCAAGGATGGAAATGAAAACTTCTCTCAGTTTTATTATCTTCGCGTCGCTATCTACTGCATTATTAATTCCTGCCCATGCTGGTGGTCCGGGTACATCTGGTGGAATGACTCTCATGGAATCCGCGGCTGCACGTCCCATGTCTTTAGGAGAGGCTTTTTCAGCTTCTATGGATGATATTTCAGGTTTCGCTTATAACCCATCTTCTCTTGGTTCCCTAAAAAGCAGTCAGGCCTCTTTTGTTTATAGAAGCGGGATGGCCGATGATTCCTTTGGTCAATTTATGATTGGTTCGCCCCTTAAATCAGGCGGCCTTGGGCTTTCGGTCGGGTATTTCAATGGAGGAAAAATTGATTTATTCGATGGTGAGAATCAACGCAGAGTGACCGTTCAAAAAGATATAGCCATCGCTTTGGGATATGCCTTTCATTTGGGATTGCTTAATTTAGGAGTTTCTGGAAAATATTTATCGTCTAACCTGGCCGAAGAAAAAACAGCCACTGCCTACGCGGCCGATGCCGGATTCCAACTGCCGCTCAACTCACGTGTCCAGTTTGGTTCATCGGTTCAAAACATCGGAACAAAACTTAAATTTAATGAGGAGGGAGACAATTTGCCCCGGCTCGCTCGTTCCGGAATCTCAGTCCTCATCATTCCTGGCCGTTCCGCAGTCCGTTTCATGATCGACGGTGTTTGTGACCTCAATGAGTCTAAAATCTACCCAGCGGTGGGGTTGGAAACATCATTTGGGCCCTTGTCACTCCGGGCGGGATATAAAGGGAACAACGGGTTGAATCAATTTTCATTCGGAACAGGGATAGCGATTTCCCGGTATTCTTTTGATTATTCGTTCGGGATGGTTGACCGCTTGGACTCCATGCACATGGCGAGCATTTCCATGAAATTTGGATCGTCAAAAGAGAAGGATGAGCTGTCTCAGAGAAAGACGAACGCTGAGACGGTTCTCACTAACAATTGGAGGATGGAAGCCCAATGAATCTCTTCCTTAAATCAATTAGTTGGAAATTGAAGACGACTGCTCTTTCCTTATGTTTAGCGGGATTGTTTATAAATATGGGTTGGGCCGCTCCTTCAATTTCCTTTATTATTCCCAATTCAGGGCCAACGTATGGTGGCACAAGCGTCGCAATAATAGGTAGTAACTTTGTCTCTGGGGCGATTGTGAAATTTGGGGGTGTGGTTGCGAGTTCGGTTGTTTTTGTCAATAGCTCACAGTTGACGGCTGTGACGCCGTCTGGGACGGCCGGAGTCAAAGACGTGGCCGTAACCAATCCTGACTGGCAAAGTGCTGTTCTATCGGGAGGGTTTACTTATTTTACGCCTCCGCCTCCGGGATCTTTCACGATTACTCCCAATTCAGGGCCCACGTATGGCGGAACAAGCGTGACGATTACGGGCAGCAATTTCTTTCCTGGAGCCATCGTCAAATTTGCTGGAGTTGGAGTTGCGAGTTCAGTCACTTATGTCAGCAATTCGCAATTGATCGCTGTGACGCCGCCTGGGACCGTCGGAGTAAAGGACGTCGCGGTTACGAACCCTGATTGGCAAAGTGCTGTTTTATCAGGAGGGTTCACTTATTTCCCTACTCCGGTTCCTTCTCCAAGTTCAATCAGTCCTAATTCTGGTCCCATTGCTGGAGGGACAAGTGTGGCCGTTTCAGGAAGTAATTTTATTTCAGGTGCTATTGTGAAAATCGGTTGGGTTAATGCCACGTCGGTTGTTTTTGTTAACAGCACGCAACTAACTGCTGTCACAGCTGCACAGGGCTCGGGCGCGAAAGATGTAGTTATCACAAACCCGGATGGCCAAATCGGTATATTGGTTGGTGGGTTTACATACAGGGCCCCGCCAGGACCTTTCACAGTAACTCCTAACTCGGGACCAACTGCTGGCGGAACAACTGTCATGCTTTCCGGTTCCTATTTTGTCTCTGGCGCGACGGTGAAAATAGGGGGAGTGATTGCGGCATCAGTCGTCTATGTCAGTAACAGGGAATTAACAGTTGTGACACCTCCGGGGGCTTTCGGACCTCAAGATGTAGTAGTAACAAACCCGGATGGTCAAAGTGTGACAGGCCCCTACGGATTTTATTACAGGGCACCCCCAGGATCATTCACGATTAGCCCCATTTCTGGCCCTGTCTCGGGTGGAACGGTTGTCACTATAACAGGGAGCAATTATGTCAATGGCTCAATCGTAGGATTTGGCGGCGTATTTGCGAGCTCGGTTTCATTCGTCAATAGTTCACAATTAACGGCGGTAACGCCAGTGGGAACGGAGGGAGCCAGGGATGTAATTGTGATCAATTATGATGGTCAAAGCGTGACACTTCCAGGTGGGTTTACATATAAGGCTCCGCCAGGATCTTTCACAATAACTCCTAACTCGGGCCCTATATCTGGCGGAATGTATGTGACACTTTTTGGTTCCAACTTTATCTCCGGAGCGATGGTGAAGATTGGCGGAGTGAATGCAACATCGGTTGTTTACGTAAGTAG
Source organism: Elusimicrobiota bacterium (assembly GCA_003140895.1). Lineage (GTDB taxonomy): Bacteria > Elusimicrobiota > Elusimicrobia > F11 > F11 > PLLH01. Next base: position 4,892 of record PLLH01000074.1, on the reverse strand, counting down.
TACACAATTAACGGCAGTGATACCTGCAATGTGGTCGGGAACTATGGATGTGGTTATCACGAATCCTGATGGGCAGAACGCCACGCTTACAAATGGTTTTACCTATAATTCACCGCCTTGGGCCATGAGTGTCAGCCCTAACTCTGGGCCAACTTCCGGCGGGACGAGTGTGCAAATTTCCGGTTATTATTTTTTGCAAGGTGCGACAATAAGAATTGGTGGGGTTTACGCCACGTCGGTTGTTTTTGTTAATAGCAACCAGTTGACGGCGGTGACACCAGCCGGAACAGCGGGAGCAAAAGATGTGGTGGTGACAAATCCCGATGGGCAGAGCGGTACGTTGACCAATGGATTCACATACATTCCCCCGCCAGCACTGAGCGCTATTAGTCCCAGCTCTGGTCCCATTTCGGGCGGGACCAATGTGATCATCACAGGGGCTAACTTTGTATCGGGCGCAACTCTGAAGATTGGCGGAGTTAATGCCACGTCGGTTATTTTTGTTAATAGTACGCAACTAACGGCGGTAACGCCTGGGGGAACGGCGGGTGCGAAAGACGTCGTTGTGACAAATCCAGACGGGCAAAATGTGACGATGTCCGGTGGATTTACTTACAAGGCGCCCCCGGGATCTATCACAATCAACCCCAATTCAGGACCCACGGCCGGCGGGACAGCAGTTTCAATCTCAGGTTCTAATTTTTCTTCTGGTGCGACGGTAAGAATCGGTGGATTGAATGCCATCTCCGTCTTATTCGTTAATAGTGGGCAACTCACTGGAGTTACCCCGGCGAGTACAGCGGGATCTAAAGATGTGGTGGTGGCCAATCCTGATGGACAGAGTGTGATACTTGCCGGTGGGTTTACTTACAAGGCACCTCCAGGATCTTTTACGATCAACCCTAACTCAGGGTCGACTTCTGGTGGAACGAGTGTAGCAATCACTGGTTCCAACTTTGTTTCCGGGGCGACAGTGAAAATCGGTGGGATCAGCGCGACTTCGGTAATCTTCGTGGATAGCACTCGGTTGACGGCTGTCACGCCAGCAGGAACAGCGGGATCTAAAGATGTGGTTGTAATCAACCCCGATGGACAGAGTGTGATACTTGCCGGTGGGTTTACTTACAATACGCCCCCAGGGTCTTTCACCTTGAATCCCAATTCCGGTCCACTATCTGGCGGGACAAGTGTCACAATGACAGGGAGTAATTTTACCTCTGGTGCCACTGTGAAGATCGGAGGCGCGGCTGCGACGACGGTCCTTTTTGTGAATAGCACGCAGTTAACGGTTGTTACTCCAGCCGGCACAGTTGGAGCGAAAGATGTGGTGGTGACAAATCTAGACGGGCAAATTGTGACGCTTGTCGGTGGGTTTACTTATAAGGTACCTCCAGGATCTTTCACGATAAGTCCTAATTCAGGTCCCACAGCCGGTGGGACAACGGTTTCAATCATAGGGGACAATTTTGTCTCAGGTGCGACGGTGAAAATAGGCGGGGTGAACGCGACCTCAGTTGTGTTTGTGAACAGCACTCAGTTGACCGCTGTTATTCCCGTGGGAACAGCGGGAGCTAAAGATGTGGTTGTAATCAACCCCGATGGACAGGACGTTAGCCTCCACGCAGGATATTCATACAGCGCTCCCCCGGGATCCGTAAAAATTTCTCCTGAGAATGGTTCAGTCTCCGGCAACACACTTGTGACAATTATAGGAACGGATTTTATGCCGGGTGCTGTCGTAAAAATTGGGGGAATTGAGGCCACCTCGGTTGGCTTTGTGAACAATACGAAGCTGACGGCTCTTACGCCTCCAGGAACGACGGGTGCTCGCGATATTGTTGTGATCAATCCGGACGGCCAGAGCGCCACTCTTTCTGAAGGGTTCACTTATACTGATGTTTCCAAGCAGGCGAATATCTTGAACGGAATTAATCTTTTTAATCCCGATCGAGGGGGACGGGGAGAGATTAGTTATCGATTGGACAAGACGGAACTGGTCACCGTTGTGATTTATGACCGGTTTGGGAATGAAGTGATCACGTTGGTTAACGAGAATCGGGCAGCGAGTACGTATGTTGACAAGTGGGATGGCCGGAACGCCTCGGGCGCCGTCGTGGCCTCCGGTTATTATAACGTTCTTCTTAAAACGGGCGGGGACACGAGAAAATTGAAATTGGTTGTCATGAAGTAAACCTTTGCCTTGCTGTCCGAAGCCATTAATCCGCTAATAAATAAAAACGACTCTAAAAATAAAGGTGAATATTTGCCCGAAAGTACTATTCCCAACGGGTGGGGGGCGCCGTTAGAATAGGTGCCAATATGAGCCTCATTTCTTTGGGACGACATGCCAGAAAAAGTATCGCCGGCGGTTTAAGCGCTCTCCTTATTTTATCGTCGGTGCTCACACCCATCGCGCAAGCGAGTCCCTTCTCCACTCTCTCCAAAGGTCCCGGTCAAGAACTCGAAAATCAGGAAGAAAACGGATTTTTCAATCCGTTTAAAATTCGCGAACGCCTGGAAAGTTCACAAGCTGTCGTTCGTGAAATGAAACGCCGGGAAGAGCGGCAAGATTATCTTAAGCGAAAAAGCCTCATGGACGTTTTGAGAAATGTTCAAGACGCCATTCAGAACCGTCTCTCCAACCAGGAAGAGTTCGAAGCGGACATGGAACGCCGCCGACGCGCCTCCGCCGCCATCTTCGGCGAAGCGGGCGGGTTCAGCTTTGTTAAATACAACGACGGGAAAAAAGTGTGGTTCAAAGGCGGGCAGGTTTCCAAGATTGAAAACGAGCAGGTGAAAGACGCTCACGGAAACGTTTCCCTCCGAAACATGGACGACATGCAGTACAACGAGAAAGGGCTGTTGGTGTCGTACAAAAGCGACAGTGTGGATTCCGACGGGAATAAACAGAGCGTGGTGTGGCACGGCGCCACCTATACGGATGACTCCGTGGCCTACGGTGGCGAAGGGACGCACTACAAGAAACTCATCACCGGATACACCGAAGAAATTACCGACGGCCAGGGCAACACCACCGTCGTGGATTGGCGGGGCGCCACCTATGACGAACTCGACCGCCTCTCCAGCTACAAACAAACCTCAGCCGATCTTGACGGCAACAAAACCACAAAATCCTGGCGTGACGGGCAATACGATGCCACCGGGAACCTGACCTCCTTCAATGAAACGGTGACGGACGCGCTGGGACTCACCACAGAGCGCCAGTGGTCCGGCGGCACGTATGAAAAAAACCCAGCCTATATTGATAAGGACAAGACGCCGCAGCAATCCGCTTATCTCCTCGTAGGATACAAAGAGACCGTCACGGACTCCCACGGCCAAACCACCGCGCGCGATTGGCGGGACGGCCGCTACAACGATTTTGGAGAACTTCTTTCCTACAACGAGACGCTCACCAAGACGGTGGACGGGCAAACTCTGACTCAAAACGTGTCTTGGTCCGGCGGGGCGTACGACGAAAAAGGACACCTCACCACCTATCACGAAACCAAACAGGATTGGGAAGGACAAACCGTCACTGTTGATTGGACGGACGGCGAATACAACTCCAAAGGCCAGCTGACGCGATACAACGAAAAGACGGCGGACGCCGCCGGAAATGAAACGTTCCGCTCCTGGCAGGCCGCCGACGGCGGTTACGACTCCAAAGGCCGGCTGACCTCGTATACGGAAACGGTGGTCGACGCGCGGGGAAACAGCACCCAGAAAACCTGGACGGCCGACCAATTTGATCGATACGGACGGGTTCTTCTCAGTCACGAAACGGACGTGGACCCCGAAGGGAATTCGGTCACCAAAGAATGGTCAACGGATGCCGCCGGCTATGACGCTTTCGGGCAGGTGCTCCAATATAAGGAAACCACGCTGGCCGAGTTCGGCAATAAGACCTCCAAAACGTGGGAGAACGGAGTTTATGACTCTTTAGGGCGGCTTGTTGCTTATGTTGAGATTGTCGTCGATGTTCGCGGGGCAACGCACAAAACCGTGGTTGAGGGCACGACGTATAACGCGTTGGGGAGAAAGACGTCTTATAAAGAAACACGAACCGATTCCGACGGTAACGTCGAGACCACGGTGTGGTCCGGAGGGGAGTACAGCGCCAAGGGGAATTTGATCTCCTATGAAGAAGCGTTCACAAACATCTATGGCGAAACGCAGAAGAAAAGCTGGAGAGCGTCGGACGCCGACTACGACCGTTTTGGGCAGCTGATCGGTTATCAGGAAACCATTACCGGGTTTGACGGTATCGTCACGGAGCGGCGCCGCTCGGGTTGTGAGTACGACTCCCTGGGCCGTTTATCGGCGTATGACGAGACCGTGAGCGTGGCCAAGCCCGTCGGAAACGAGTCTGTGTTAAACAGTCTTGTGGGGCTGGTGGACACGGCGGCGTTGGCGGCGGCTCAAAGCGAATTAAAAACGGAGCCGGCGGTTGTCACCACTCATACCCGTTGGACCGGCGGAACGTATGATTCGTTGGGTCGGCTGATCGGGTATGCCGAGACCACCACGAACGAACCAGGTCAAGCCCAAGTCAAAACCTGGGACGGCGCTTACAACGAGAGAGGGGATCTTCGAAGCAGCCATGAAACGCTGACGGATGAAACCGGACTCACAAAAACAACCAATTGGACCGGATATCTGTTTGACGATCACGGTCGGGCCACCGCCAGCCGTCAAATCCAATATTTAAGCGATGAACCTGGCGTGGCCCTCATCACCACGGAATCGGGGCGAACGTTTGACCGATACGGCCAGGCGAGCGGCGGGTATACGGCGCTTGTCACCGCCGGAACCAACACCCAAGGCCAAACCTTTAATCTGACGACAGAAAGAACCATCGGGAAAGCTACATTCGCTGACGGCGCCTTGGC
>PLLH01000083.1 GCA_003140895.1 Elusimicrobiota bacterium | reverse complement strand
AACCCTTTATAGCGCTGAATAGAGGCGCCTTGTTTACCGGCTTCCCGGATGGCGTCCACCAGTTCATCCACGGTTTTCACGTCCCGGTCGCCGTCTTTCATGCGAACGCGGTAGAGCGGGTTGGCTTCTTCGAGGGCTTTGGCTTCGAGCGTCACATCAAACCCGACGGATTCGAATTTCGATAAAATGGCTTTAAGCTTTTGGATTTCGCCGAGCTCTTTGACATCCGAAAGAAGCTCTTCTTCCGTGAATTCGCTCGCCTCTTCACCCGGGGCCGCTTCGTTTTTAAGGGTTTCTTTCCGATCCNNTGAGATACCCCGGCTTAAATTCCTTCCACTCTTTCTCCGTGTAGATAAATTTAGGGGCGCCTTTCTCTTGCGGAACGATATAGAGAGGAAGTTTGTCGTTGTTGTAGCCTTCGATAAACTGTTCCCAGTTGAGGCCTTTTTTTCGAAGACGCGACTTGACCTTTTCAAACTCAACAAGATCTTTCATGAGGCCTTTGAGCTTGGCAGCGTCCACGACCTCCGCTTCCTTTCCGTTCTTAAGGCGCAGAACCTCGGTCGCTTCCAACGCCTGATTCAAGAGCCACTCNNGAAGGTGAGGAGCAGCGTGCGGATATGGGCGCCGTCCACATCGGCGTCGGTCATGATGACGATTTTGTGATACCGAAGTTTGGCGATGTTAAATCCGTCGGATTCGCCGCCGGTTTCGCCGCCGGTCCCAACGCCGCAGCCGATCGCGGTGATGAGGGTTCGGATTTCTTCGTTCGCGAGTACCTTCGCGATGCGGGATTTTTCCACGTTGATGATTTTTCCGCGCAGGGGAAGAATGGCTTGGAACGCCCGGTTCCGGCCTTGTTTGGCCGAGCCGCCGGCGGAATCACCCTCAACGATATAAAGTTCTGATTTTGCCGGGTCCCGTTCCTGGCAGTCGGCCAGTTTTCCGGGGAGGGACGCCGAATCGAGCGCCCCTTTCCGGCGCGTGAGCTCCCGGGCTTTGCGCGCGGCTTCGCGGGCCTCGGCGGCCAAGACGATTTTCTCGCAAATCTTTCCGGCCGTGGCGGGGTTTTCTTCAAAAAAGGTTCCCAGCGCATCCCCCACAATGGATTTCGTCAGGCCTTCCACTTCGCTGTTGCCGAGTTTCGTTTTGGTCTGCCCTTCAAACTGAGGGGAGGGGATTTTAATGGAGAGCACCATGGTGAGACCTTCGCGGCAGTCGTCGCCCTGAATCCCCAAATCGCGACCCTTGGCCAAATCTCTCTTTTTGATGTAGTCGTTGATGACGCGGGTGAGCGCCGACCGAAAACCGGCCAGGTGCGTTCCGCCTTCAATCGTGTTGATGTTGTTCACAAAGGAATAGGACTGTTCAGCGTAGGCGTCGTTGTATTGCATGGCCACTTCGACGACGGTGTTGTCCTTCGTGTTCGAAAAATAAATGGGCGTGGGGTGCAAACTCTTCTTGTGGGCGTTTAAATATTTAACGAACTCGCTGACGCCGCCTTCATAGTGAAAATCGTGCTGCTTGCCGTCTCTCTCATCGGCGATGCGGATACGGGCTCCGGCGTTTAAGAACGCGAGCTCGCGAAGGCGATTGGAAAGAATATCGAAGGAAAAATTCATTATTGGGAAAATTTTTCCGTCCGGAAGGAAGGTGACCTTGGTCCCGTTTTTGTCGGTTTTCCCGCTCGCGGCCACAGGGGCGTCGGGTTTCCCGATGACATAGGACTGCTTGTAAATTTTCCCGTCTCGATACACTTCGACTTTAAGCCAAACGGAAAGCGCGTTCACGACGGATATGCCGACGCCGTGGAGACCGCCGGAGACTTTATAAGCGGAGTTGTCGAACTTTCCGCCCGCGTGAAGAACGGTCATAACGACTTCAAGCGCGGATTTCCCTTTGAGCTTCGGATCCTTAACATCCTTGAGAACGTCCACGGGAATGCCGCGGCCATCGTCTTCGACGGAAACGGACCCGTCGTCATGAATGATGACTTCGATGTTCTTCGCGTATCCGCCCAGAACTTCATCGATGGCGTTGTCCACGGCTTCGTACACAAGATGGTGGAGCCCTTGAGGCCCCGTTGACCCGATGTACATCGCCGGCCGTTTCCGAACGGCTTCCAGTCCTTCCAGAACGGTGATTTTCGACGCGTCGTAGTCCGCGCTATCGCTGGCTGATTTTTTGCTGTCGGTTTCCACTTCGCCTGATTTTGCCGCGCTCACAATGAACTCCCCTTATGCTTGTCTTCAAGCTCAAATTGAATGTCTGTTATCGCCTTGCTCCCCAAGGATTGTTGAATCCGGTCCAAAATCCGTTTTTTGGAATACATCAACTCGTGCCGGTGAACGGCCGACGGCACCCGCACAAAAAGCGTTGTTCCCTGAATGGCCACCGCCTTGCAATCTTTTATAAGCCCTTGCGTTTCCCGATCGAAAAGTTCGAAGGCGGCGAAAGCGGCGGGGTCAAAACGCAGAAGCCCCAGGAGCCCATCCATAAGCTGCTTGGCCGGGGCGCTGATCTTTTCTTCACGTTTCAAATACGGCCGAATCTTCAGCATGGATATATCTTATTTAATGCGTTTGTACTAATAAACTCTCGTCGTGGGGCGCGGGCGAACCCGTTAAAACGACCGTCTCGCCGCCCACGGTGTTTTCGTCTATCTTAAAAAGAGTGGCCGGAAGATGCCGGTGCCGGCGCCAGGATTCAAGGCCCGTCATGGTGACGAAACATTGTCCTGTCTGAGAAAGTTCTCTCAACAACTGTTCCGCCCGATCTTCATCGAGCTCAGAAAGGACATCGTCCAGCAAACAAATCGGTTTCTGCCCTCGTTTCTCCTGTATATAGGGGATCTCCGCCAGCTTAAAAGAGACCGCGCACGTCCGCAACTGTCCCTCGGAGGCGAACGATTTGGCCGGCCGCTCGTTCAAAAGAAAAAGGACATCGTCACGCTGGGGCCCCGTCATGGTCATGCCGAGCGCCACTTCCTGGTCCCGGATGCCCCGCATATGGGTTCGCCACCGAGAAGCCGCCGCCTCGTCCCATGGGCCTGAAAAAGACGGTTTGTACTCCAGGCGAACGTTGTCTTTCCCGCCGCTGATCCGTTTTTGAACCTGGGAAACCCGGGTTGAAAAATCCGCCACAAACTCCGCCCGTTTCTGGCACAAAGGAAGACCGGCTTGAATCAGCGCCACGTCCCACGGCTCCAGCGCCTCAAGCGGGATTTGGCCTTCGGACAATTGCCTCAGCGCGGCGTTCCGTTCTTTGAGAGCGTCCGTGTACCGGCGCAAACTTTCAGCGTAGACGGCGTCCACTTGAAGGAGAACCATGTTAATGGCTCTGCGCCGAAGCTCCGGTTCTCCCCGAACCAACGAGAGATCCTCCGGAACAAAACTCACCAAGGGAACGCGGCCGATCAACTCTTTCAGTCGAACCGCCGTCTGGCCGTTTTCTCGAATCTGCCGGGCTCCGCCGGGCCGGTATTTCATCTCCAGCGTGACCGGAGTTGTCGCGTCCACGTCAGACTGAAAAACAGCTTTAATGGCGAACCCGTCTTCTCCCCATCCCACCATGCTTTCGCATTCAGCGCCGCGCGGGCTCATGCCGGTCGCCATCATGGCAATCGCTTCGATCAAATTGGTTTTGCCCGCCCCGTTGGGGCCCAGGATGAGATTCACTCCAGACGTTGGCGCCATGGAAAGCCGCTTGTGATTTCGAAACTGGCGCAACTCGATGGTCTTTACATGCATGGAAGGGGAACCGCTGGAAAACCTAAATCTTCATGGGCATCATGACGTAACGATACGCGTCATCGTCCGCCGCTTTAATAACGCCTGGATTGAGGGGGGAGCTTAGCTCAAAAAGGACATCGGGTTGATCCAACGCCTTAAGAACGTCGATAATATAAAGGGGGTTAAAGGCGATTTCAAAATCGGTTCCTTCGTAAGCCACCGTGAGCTCCGACTCCGCCTCCACGCGCCCTTGGGCGGCGGCTTGAATCCGAAGAACTCCTTTTGAGAGGGCCAATTTGACGGCGCCGCCTCTCTCCAGTGTTCCAACAGCCGCCCGGGTGACGGAAGACAAAAGAGTGTTTCGGTCAAAACGAAGTTGGAACTCGTGGGTCTTTGGAATCACCTGCTCAAAATTGGGGAAATGGCCCTCGATCAAACGAGAGAGGATAATGGTGTCCCCGTCTGAAAAACTGGCCTGGTTTTCCGTGAAAAAAGCTTTCAGGCTATCTTGAGAATTAGAATCGCTGGAGGCGAGGCGAAGAATTTCCTGAACCGCTTTGGTTGGGATAATGCATTTAATGCTTAATTTATTCTCACTCAGGGGCCGTTGAATATAAGCCAATCGCCGGCCGTCGGTGGCGACCGTCACAAGCTTTCCTTGTTCGATAATGAGATGAATTCCATTGAGCACGTAGCGGGTCTCGTCGGTTGAGGCCGCAAAATGTGTCTTCTTTAATACTTCTAAAACCATCTTCTTTGGCATCGCCACGGATTTCCCATCTTCAAATTCAGGAAGAACGGGATAATCTGATTTTGGGAGACCAATAATATTCAGCCGATCCCGCCCCGATTTGATTTCAACTTTATTGTTTTCCAATACCTCAAGACTAATATCCCGGTCGTCCTCCAGCGTTCTTAAGAAATCAGACATGATTCGCGCCGGGATGGTGATGGCCCCTTTAACAATAACATCCGCTTTCACCCATGTTCGAATCCCCACTTCTAAATCTGTGGCGGACAGGCGAAGCCCTTTATCCGTGGCTTCAAAAAGAATATTGCCCAAGATGGGAAGCGTGCTTCGTGAAGAGATGGCGGGGAAGACTATTTGAATGCCTTTAAAAAAATCCCCTTTGTTTAAATGTACTTTAACAGGGTTTCTATCTTCAGTAAGAGATGAGTGAGTCGTCGTAGTGTTAGAGTTGTTGGTAGGCATGATAAAGTCGCCCCTCCTAATTAAACCTATTGAAATTCAATACTTTTAAAAGCGCCCCTTTGTTCATTCCACAAGTGGAGAGTTATTCAGTTCTGTCCCAACTGTCCACAATGAAAAAATCTATTCACCGTTCCACCCGCGTTGCCCACCGCTCATCCACAGCCTACGCCAAAAAAATTAGGGCATTGCGAGCAAACTTTCCTCTCGGATGTCTTGGGTAATTTTGTTGACCAGGGCGACGAAATAAGGGTCCGCGCTCAGCTTGTTTTTAATTTTATTGCACGCGTGCATGACGGTCGTGTGATCTTTCCCGCCAAAATGCGTCCCGATTTCAAGCGTTGACATCTCGGTCAACGTGCGCGCGAGGTACATCGCCACTTGGCGCGGGAAGGCGATGGCGTCCGTCCGCCGCTTTGATTTCATATCGCGAATGTCCAAATTGAAGTGCCGCGCCACAACGCGCTGCACCTGCTCCACGGTGATGAGGGTCGCGTGCTCTGGCGCGTTTAAAATATCCCGAAGAACGCGCCGGGCGGTGTCCACGGTGAGAGGAGCCCCGGTTAACGAGGCGTAAGCCGTGATTCGGATAATCGACCCTTCCAATTCCCGAATGTTTGACTTGATGTGGTTGGCGACAAAAAGAATAACGTCTTCCGGCACGTTGAAATTCCCATCTTCGGTCTTCTTGCGCAAAATAGCGATACGCGTCNNCATCATCCGGAATGTAGAGCCTTTCTTCCTCGGCTTTCTTGCGCATGATCGCGATGCGGGTTTCAAGATCGGGCGGCTGTATGTCGGCGATAACGCCCCACTCAAAACGCGAAACGAGCCGGTCTCCGACCAAGGTTTCCTTGGGCGGGCGGTCCGAGCAGATCACGATTTGTTTATGAGAGTCGTACAGGGTGTTAAACGTGTAGAAAAATTCTTGCTGAGAGGAATCTTTGCCCATAAGAAACTGAATATCGTCGATCAAAAGGCAGTCCAGGCTCCGGTATTTGGCGCGGAACTCCTTCATTTTTTCAAAACGGAGAGCGTCGATGAATTCGTTGATGAATTTTTCGCTGGGGACATAGAGAACGCGGGCATCCGTCTTGTTTTGGGCGATGCGCCGCCCAATGGAGCGAAGAAGGTGAGTTTTGCCGAGACCCACGCCGCCATAAATAAAGAGGGGGTTGTAATTCCGGCCCGGATCGCGCGCCACGGCTTCGGCGGCGGCTTCGGCAAAACGGTTGGAAGGCCCAATGATAAAGTTATCAAAGCCATACTTGGAATCCGAGTGGCCGTCTTCGCGCGTCAGCAAGGGGCGAATGGGTTTTGGGGAAAAGGGGATGGGCTCAAACAGGGACGGCTCTCTCACGGCGGGAGGAAGAACGTCGTCCTCTTGAATCTCAAAACTCAAATGGACGGCCGATCCGGCCAAACCGGAAAGAAGTTCTTCAACGCGGCCCAGGTAATGGGTTTTAATCCAATCGGAGAAAAAGCGATTTGGTACCTTAAGAACAAACGAATCGGTTTCGAATCGGACGGCGGTGATGGGCTTTAACCATAAGTCGAAGGTTTCGTCTCTTAGTTCTGGTTTCAGCGCGGCGCAAACAGTCTCCCACAATTCTTCTTTTGTCTTGGCGGTGATCATAACCCTCTCATGTGTGGCATCGGCGCAAAAACACAACACGACGCCCGTAAATTTTTTTAATAAATTCTTGGTAACTCCGACGGCGAGCTTAAGGCTCGGTGACTTTTTCTTTCAGTATTGGAAAGAGGAGCTAAGCATAGAAAAGCGGACTGACTTGGTCAAATTAAATTTGTCGGGCGGCAACTTTGTTTGCCCTTTTTCAAATTCATAAGATAGAATCCGCAATCTATGCAACCGACATATCAGCCAAACAAGAGACGTCGTAAGAAAAAAATTGGATTTCGAGCCCGCATGGCGACAGCCGGAGGCCGGGGAGTGCTCAGCCGGCGCCGGCTTAAGAAAAGGCGGACGCTCTCCGCTTAAGGATGCCCCAGGTGGCAACCCTCCCCCGGTGGAGACCGCCTTTGCGCAAGTCCCACCCTTCACGACCGGAACACCTCCGTTGTTTGGAGGAGCGGTGAAACCATTGTTTTTCCAGAAGGCCACGTTATGATGCGTCTCCTTATTATAGGGATCCGGTTCTATCAGACAGCGCTGTCCCCGTTCTTGGGGGTTCGTTGCCGGTTTGTTCCCTCGTGCTCTGATTATATGGCGGAAGCTCTTCAGAGCGCTGGGACGCGGCAAGGGCTCGTTCTGGGAATGAAGCGGCTGTTGCGTTGCCACCCGCTCGGCGGGCACGGCTTGGACCCTGTTCCACCACTCTCACAAAGGCGGGCCTTCAATCAACCCGGTGATCACACATGAAAAACAATAATTTACTTCTCGCTGTTGCCTTGACCCTTGGATTTATCATCCTTTGGAACCACTTTATTGTCAAGAAGTATACGCCTCCGCCTTCCGCGGTCTCTCAAACAACGGCGCCATCGGCTGGAATCGCAGCGGTTTCAAAGAGCGAGGCGGCCGCCAAACGACCCGAACCCGCTCTATCCGAGCGAAAGCGCACCCCAGCGCCACAAACAACCACGCAATTGAAATCGGAAAATGTTGAGGTGACCGTGGGCAGCCTGGGAGCGCGGATCAGCAGCTGGCGGATTTTTGACCGGGGCCATTGGGTTGAACTCGTCATGCCGGAGAAGCCCGGAAGCCGCGCGCCTCTCGAGACCTATCCCGATGAAAATTTTTCCGCGAAGGCGCTCTCTGATAAGGAAGCGATTTTTACCGTCGATCATCCGGACGGTTTCCGCGTGACCAAGCAGATTACGCTCCTGTCGGAGCCTCCCTTTCACAAAGTGACGGTGACGTTTGAGAACACGTCAAAGACCCCGTTGCTGATTGATTCCCAGATGGGATGGGGCGATGGAATCAACAAGAAAGAAGAAGGGGTTTCCACGGATCGCGATAAACCAGACGCTTTCTTGGTGGAGGAACGGGCCGTTGGATTGGCCAACCAGGTCAGAAGTTGGCGTCCGGGGTTCCTGAAAGGCGGCATCGACACCGCCCAGCCGGGACCCTTTAAATGGGCGGGAATTGACAACAACCATTTCCTGGCGGCGTTCCTTCCCGTTGATCCAAAAGGAGCCATTGATGCCATCCACGTGATTTTCCCGAAAAAAGGGCTGCCGTTTGTTGAAGTGCCCTTAAGTTTCAAACTGAACCCGAAGGAATCCAAAACGGAGTCCTATCTCTTGTTTGTGGGCCCCAAAAAATACGACGAACTCAAGGCCGCGGGCCGAGGTTTATATGAATCCGTTGATTTCGGAGTGTTTTCTCCCATTGCCCGGATTCTCCTCAAGGGGCTCAAGTTCTTTCATTCGCTGACGGGCAATTATGGATGGGCCATTGTCCTCCTCACGATCCTCATCCAGATCCTCGTTTTCCCGCTGACGCGCCGAAGCCTGCTCCACTCGGTTCGGATGAAAGACCTCCAGCCGCAAATCAAAAAGCTTCAGGATCAATTCAAATCAGACCCGAAACGCCTCCAGATTGAAACCTTTAACCTCTACAAGAAAAACGGAATGAAGTTTATGGGAATGGAAGGCTGTTTCCCCATGTTGCTTCAAATCCCTGTTTTTATCGGCTTTTACGCGACGCTCCGGGTGGCTTATGAACTTCGGGGGGCCCCTTGGATTTTTTGGATCCACGACCTTGGAGCGGCCGATCCTCACTATGTGTTGCCGATTCTGATGGGGTTTGGCATGTTCCTCCAGCAAAAGCTCACAGCCGTGGCGGCCGACCCGGCCCAAGCGCGCATGATGATGTTCATGCCTATTATCTTCACATTCATGTTTCTGAAGTTGCCGGCGGGGCTTGTTCTGTATTGGTTTGTGAATAGTATCTCCACCGTTGTCGTCCAAAAATATTTGGCGTGGCGAGGACATACCGCCCCACTCTCAGCTGCATAAACGCGAGCCCCAATGATTTTCGGCGGCCGTCACCCGCTCACTGGTTCTCCGGCGGGTGTCCCCCGGTTTAACACCCACATACATTCATGAATATCTCTCAAGACACCATCGTCGCTATTGCCACGCCGTTGGGAGTCGGCGGCCTGGGCGTTGTCCGGCTTTCCGGGCCGAACGCCGTGGCCATCGCCTCCGCGCTCCTGCCCTCCTCCCGCGAGATCTTTCTCAAAGCCCAAAGCCATACCCTCCATCACGCGTGGATTGAAAGAAACGGCCAACGGATCGATGAGGTGGTGGCCGCGCTTTTTCGCGCCCCGCGCTCTTACACGGGCGAAGATGTGGTTGAGTTGTCCTGTCACGGAAGCCCGGCGGTGCTAAAAGAAGTGGTGAAGCTGGCCGAACAGGGAGGGGCGCGAATGGCTGGCCCCGGTGAATTCACGCAGCGCGCGTATCTGAACGGGAAAATGGATTTAATTCAAGCGGAGGCGGTGTCGGACCTGATTCACGCCCATTCTAAATCCGCCCGCGCCGCCGCGACAAGCCAGCTTGAAGGAACGCTCTCAGCCAAAATTAAAACGCTTCGTTCGCTGTTGGTTGATTTATTGGCGCCTCTTGAAGCCAACCTGGATTTCGCCGAAGAAGACATTCCGGGGCTTGCCCCAGAAGAAGCGCTCACAACCATCGAAGCTGTTCAGTCGGACATCGAACACCTTCTGGCCACCCGCCTGCGCGGGAAAATCATCCGCGACGGCGTGCGGGTCGCGATCGTCGGGAAACCCAACGTGGGGAAATCCTCCTTGTTCAACGCGCTTCTGGCTCAGGACCGGGCCATTGTGACCGACATTCCTGGGACGACGCGCGACACCCTGGACGAAACAATGGATTGGGAGGGGACGGCGGTTGTGTTGACCGACACCGCCGGAATTCGGGACACAACGGACGTGATTGAAGAACACGGAACGCGCCGCGCAAAGCAAGCGCGGGAGCTGGCCCACGTTGTTCTTTTCGTGGTGGACGGGAGCGCCCCGCTCGCGGCCGATGATGAGAAAATCGCCCGAGAGCTTCTCGGAAAAAAAGCAGTGGTGGCCTTGAACAAACGGGACCTCAGGGCCGCCCTGGATTCCGCCGCGGTTCTGAAACATCTTCAGCTGGAACACGCGGTGTCCATCTCCGCCAAAACGGGAGCCGGGTTAACGGAACTCCAGAAGGCCGTTCTATCCGCGGCGTATCAAAACGTTCCGGAAGCGGAGGCAAGCAAGGTTCTGACCAACGAGCGCCACATCTCTCACTTGGAAAAAGCGCTGGAGCGAATCATACGAGCCAAGTCCGGCTTCAACGAAAAGAGATCGGAAGAAGCGATTTCTATTGATATCCGGGAGGCCGCCCAAGAATTGGGCTCCATCACGGGCGATGCGTTGTCAGGGCGTAGCGTGAACGAGGACGTGCTCACCGCCATCTTCAGTCATTTTTGTATAGGGAAATAGAAATGGCGAGGAACGAAAAATTTCGCGTTGAGTCCCTTCTAAAAAATCAGCCCTGGCTCCTTCCAGCCATTATTCTGGTATGCGGATTTCTTCTGTACGCGCCGACGCTCCAGCATCATTTTATCTATGACGACAACTGGACCATTGTTCAGAACCCGGCCATCAAGCAGCTCTTTCCGTTGTCGCGGTTCTTTCTTGACGGGACCACCTCGGCGCTTCCTCAAAGCGGAATCCCGCAGGACGTCTATCGGCCCCTGTCCACATTGAGCTTTGCCGTCAATTTTGCCGTGGGTGGTTTGACCCCCGGCTCGTATCGTGTTGTGAACATTCTTCTTCATCTGTTCTCGGGACTTCTCCTCTGGCGTATTTTGTCCCGCCGCTTCTCGCCGTTTGCGAGCGGCGTGGGCGCGCTTCTTTTTCTCCTGCATCCCATTCAGGTCGAGAGCGTGGTTTGGGTGACGCAACGCTCCATCCTTCTATGCGCAGCCGCGACGCTTCTGTGCCTGGATTTTTGGGACCGCTCTTTTCAAAAACCAGTTTACGGATGGGCGGCCGTGGGCGCCTACGGGCTGGCCCTCCTCGGCAAGGAAACCGCCATCGGCCTTCCGTTTCTTCTCTTCCTCTGCCCGCCTCCTCCGGCGGGAGGCGAGAGGAAACACCAGGATCAATTCTGGTTTTTCATTTCGGGGTTTGTTTTGACGGCGCTTTTATATCTTGTCCTTCGGTTTCAAGTGCTGGGACATCTTCGCCAAGAGATCGCGCGCCAAGCCACGCTCGGCTCGTCCCTCCAAGAAGGGATGAGCGCTCTTTGGATTTACGGGCGGAACCTACTCTGGCCGTTTCACCTCAACGTGAGCATCTCCTGGCCTGAAACGCTGAGCTGGTCTTCTCCGAGCGTTTTGGTCGGCGTTGCCGTGATGGTTTTTGCCGGGGTCTCCGCCGTTTTCACCTGGCGGAGGGGGTCCGTCCTCTTTTTGGCGGCGGCCCTCCCGATGGCGTTTTTCGCTCCGCATCTGGGTTTCATCCCGCTGGTCACCTACGCGGCGGACCGGTTCTTTTATATGCCCATGATCGGGGCGGCCGTTGCCACCGCCTGGATAGCCGAGAAGGTTCGGTTCAAATGGATTTTGATCCTTCTTCTTGGTTTCTTTTCTCTTATGACGGTTGTCCGTGGCCGGGCATGGCAATCGGAAATCGCCTTATGGGCGTCCTCTCTCAGAGAGAATCCTCAGAGCGCTTTCTCACGCGCTTGTTACGCCCAAGCGCTTCTCATGAACGGGCGTTTAAACGAAGCCCGGGATCAATTTGAACTCTCCTTGGCGAGCCGCCCGACGATCAACCTTGCGCGGATGGTCCTTCAGCAGCTGGTTCAATTGAGCGAGAAAACAGGCGACACGCCGGCCCGGAAGCGGTGGGAGAAAGAACTCGGACGGCTCTGATGTGCTAAACTTTCAACCCATGAACCCCATTAAGTTGTTTCTCTTTGATCTCGACGGTACATTGGTCTCAACGGGCGGAGCGGGACTGCGCGCGCTGGGCCGGGCGTTCGAGGACTGCACCGGCGTCAAAGACGCGGTCCGCGCCGTGTCTCCCGCCGGGAAAACCGACCCGGCCATTTTCCGGGAAATGGTTCGAGTTCATCTCAGTCGAGACATGCGCCCGGACGAACTCCGGAAGATCAGCCAAACGTACCTTCATTACCTCGCCATTGAGATCAACGCCGCTTTGAAAATCACGACATTGCCGGGGGTGGCGCGCTTTCTCGACTATTTAATGACTCGGGGAGACGTGATGATGGGGCTCGGCACGGGAAATTTGGAAACGGGAGCGCGCATGAAGCTCAAGCGACCGGATTTAAACACCTATTTCCCCTTTGGCGGATTTGGATCGGACGCGGAAGAGCGGCCGGAGGTTCTCCGGTGTGGACATCGTCGCGCCGAAGAGCGATGTGGCGAAACGATAGCCCCCCATTTGGTATTCATTATTGGAGACACTCCTCTCGACGTTCGGGCCGCCCGGACGGCGGGGTATCGTTCTGTCGCGGTGGCCGGCGGAGGCGCCACGCTGTCCCAGCTTCAAGAGAGCCAGCCGGATTATCTTTTGAAAGACATGAACGACGGTTTTAATTTCATTCAGCAACTGGACCGGGCGACGGCTTCTCTTGCGTTATGAGCGACATCGCCGACTTTCTCACCACAACCGGCCGCACCCTATCCCAGATGGCGCTGTATTCTCCCGATCACCCGACGGTGAAAGACGCCATCAGCGAATCCCATCGTCTCTTGTCCATTATTTTATCCAACGAGAAAGAGTTGGCGCTCTCCAGTAACGACGGCAAGCTTCTTTTTAACGGGCAATCGCCGGAGAATGTGTCGGAGGCGGCGCTTCGTCCCTTTATTCAGCTCCTTGAAAAATTCACCTTGCACAGCCTCTCGTTTACGTCGGGGATCACCCACGCTGAAATGATTCCTTTTTTTCGCCTGGCCTCCAGGAGCGAGTTCCGAAAGGGCGAAAACAACATCGCCTCTTTTCTGACCGCCCAGAATGTCACTCACATTGAGGTCAACCAAGCCCGCTACGCCAAAATCGGCGAAGACGAAGAGGTCGGCATGGAAGGGAAGGGGGCCGGCGCGGGAGAAGGAGACGGATCTTTTTGGAAAAATGTCGATGAGCTTCCGCTAAACGATTTGTTGAAAAAGCTCATTGATCGGTCCGGCGCCGCGCCGGCGGATCAAATGCGGATTTTTAGTCACGCCCTCGAGCTCGTTAAAAAAGAAATTGAAGTGACCGTTCAGAAAGTGACGGAAGAATTCGGTCGGGAAAAAACGCGCCTCACCAACGAGCGGGAGCGAACCGAAGGCATTGTCGGAACCGTGGCCGAAGGCGTCGTGGTGGTGGATGAGGCGGGACACGTGCTCATGATGAACCCCGCCGCCGAACAAATTTACGGCGTCACGTTGGGAGAGTGCATCGGGAAACCCTTGTGGGAAGGCGTTCGCGAAGAACAGATGGTGACCCTTGCGAAAGATTTAACGGTTCCGACGGACCGGCCTGTCGTCAAGGAAGTTCAGATTCTCGCCTCCGCCGAAACGCAAAAAACCATCCGCGCGAGCACGGCCACCATTCAAGATCCCAACGGACGGATCGTGGGTCTCGTGTCCGTCCTGTCGGACGTCACAAAACAAAAGGAACTCACGCGCCTCCAAAACGAATTTATGGCGAACGTCACGCATGAGCTCCGGGCCCCTCTTCACGCGCTGAAACTGGCCGTCGACGCCATCTTGGAAGGATCCGCCGGCAAGACGACGCCCGAGCAGGAAAAAATGCTGGTCCTGGCCGATCGGAACGCCGACCGCCTGGCGCGCCTCATCGACGACCTTCTTGATTTTTCAAAGATCGAAGCCGGCTCCATGGAAATTAAGCCACAGGTGATCGACCTGGCCCCGTATCTTTTGGAAGCCACCGCCAGCTTGGACGCCTGGTCCAAAAGCCGCGGCGTGAAATTGGTGTGCGAAGAGGTGCGAAACCTTCCGCCCGTTTTCGCCGACGCAGACCGGATCCTCCAAGTGGTGATCAACCTGCTGTCCAACGGAATCAAGTTCACGCCCGCCGGAGGCCAGGTGACTTTGCGCGCCAAGAAAGAGCAGGCGGGAGACAAAACAGTGGTTCGTGTTGAAGCCGAGGACACGGGAAAAGGAATTTCCAAAGAGGACCAGAAACGGATTTTTGAGCGCTTCGTTCAACTCAAACAAGATGAAAAAGTGGACGTGCGAGGAACGGGGCTGGGCTTAAGCATCTGCCAGGCGCTGGTGGGTCTTCACAAAGGAACGCTTTCAGTGGAGAGCCCGCCGCCGGGGAAAAACCGGGGCTCTCTTTTTTATTTTACGATCCCCGCGGTTCAAGGCGGATCGGCGCCAAAGGCGGTTCCCGTCGAACCCGCCCTTCCCAAGCCGGCCGCTCCCGGTTTTTGGAAACGGTTTTTCTCGCGGATGAAAGCCCCGCTCCTGCTCCTTGTTTTATTCGCGGGGGTGGCCGAAGCGCGCCCGTACTGGGGGCATGTGAGGCGGGTGAAGGAAGGGAACCTGATTCAATTGGAGGACGGTTCGATGATCCGGCTTTTGGGGGTTGGGACCCCGAAGATCGGCGAGGCGTATTTTCAAGAAGCGCTTTCGGGATGCAAGCGATGGGTGGAAAACCAGGAAGTTCATTTGCGCTACGGCCTTCAAGAGCGCACGCCGGACGGCGCCTGGCTGGCGTATGTGTATGCCGACGGCGTTTTTGTGAACGAAGAGCTGGTGCGCGAGGGGCTGGCGCTTGTGGAACCTCTCTCAAATGATGAAGACGACGTGCCGGACCTCCTTCAGGCGGAGCGGGAAGCCGGCGATCACAAGCGCGGGCTTTGGAGCACGCTTCAAATTGAGGATTATTCCACCCGGTATCAAAAGAAAATGGGGCTTCCGTGGGCCAGCGGCGAAGAACAAAAGCGCGGCGTGAAGGAGAACCCGTAAGTGGGATTTTCAGAGAGCGTTTCCACCCTTGATCGCCCCGTGTGGTCCAAATCCCGGTTTGATTCGTTCCAGGAGTGCCGGCGCAAGCACATCATCCAGTTCCTTCGGGCGGATTCGTCCCTCGAAGAGCCCAATCTCCCCTCGTTGTTCACACAGGCCGGCCCTCTTAAAAAATTGAAGAACCGGTATTTATGGACGGGTTCCATGGTTCATGACATCGTCGGCGACGTCTTGAAAGCGGTTCGCCAAAACCAGCCGGCGCCGGAGGTCGAAGCTCTTATCGAAAAAACGAAGGAGCGGATGAGAGATGAATTTCGAATATCTCACAAGGGGCCGGCGGCGCTCACCTCCCTTCCTGAAACGTCTTTGCTCCCCCAGAAATTTGCATCCCGGTTGTTTGAACACGAATATCGGATTCAACTGAACCCGGAGCTGTGGAAAAAGCAATGGGACGCGGTGGAGCGTTCCCTCCGGTGGTTTATGGGATCGCGCTGGCTGGCGCGTTTTCAGGAAGTGGGCCCCGAAACCTGGAAGGTGGTGGATGAGGTGCTCGAATTCGACGTGGACGGCGTGAAGGCGTACGTGAAGATCGACTGCGCCCTCGACTTGAACGGCCGTTTTATTTTGATCGATTGGAAATCATCTTCTCTTCGAGAGAGCGACGCGGAGAATCTGCTGGTGGCCGCCTTGTACGCCCACGAGGTATGGGGGGCGGATCCCCAACAAATTGAGGCGTACGCCGTCTCCTTGTTGGACGGGAAACAACGGCGCGCCGATGTGAACGAAGACTCCCTCATCGAAACACACCTGCGCATTCAAGAACAAGCCGCCCTGCTTCACGAGGAAGGATCTCTCGCCGATCCGTTCGCTATTCCACCGCCGTCGGACGTCGCGCTCTGCCGCCGCTGCAACTTCCAGCGCCTCTGCCACCCCTCCAAAGAGCCTGCGCCTTCGGGGAGAAATTGAGGTAAAATAGGCGGGATCTTTCCAACGACGTCCCTGACCTTTACTAAGCGAGTGTGAGAGCGCATGCAATTTGACCTTTTTGAATCGACCGCCAACCAAATCCTCACCGCTCCTTCCTACGACCTCTTTAAACAACGGCTCAAGGAATCCAATTGTTCCAAATGCGTCCTCTTGGCCGAAGCCCGGCACAATATCGTCGCGGACCGCGGAAACCCCAATTCCAACATTGTTTTGATCGGCGAAGCCCCCGGGGAAAATGAAGATCTTCAGGGGCTCGCTTTTGTGGGGCGCGCCGGGCAGCTTTTGGACAAGATCATGGCCTCCATCGGGCTTGATACCAATAAAGACCTTTTGATTTTAAACGTCGTCAAGTGCCGCCCGCCCGACAACCGCGCCCCCAAGCCCGATGAAGCCGCCCACTGCTTCCCCTATCTTCAGTGGCAGTTGAGCCATGTCAAACCGAAGGTGGTTGTGCTTTTGGGGGCCACCGCCGCCAAGCATCTCATGCCCGACCAAAAAGACAAGGGGATGAAAGAACGCGTCGGCCAATTCTTTGATTTGCCGCATTATCCCGGCGTTAAATTTTTGCTTCTGTATCATCCCGCGTACATCCTTCGAGATCCCCGGAAAAAACCGGAGATGTGGGAACACGTGAAGGGATTAAAGCGGTATATGGAGCAAGAACACATCACCGCTCTGAAATAAGAACCGAGAGGAGGAACGCATGAAACCCATTCGCGCCTTGACGCTTGATTTTAACCTCATCACCCAATCGATGCGGGACATTTCCCGCCGCACCGCCGATTATTATTTGGACAAGACGACGGGGAAGGTCGTGAGTCTCTCGCGGGACCTCATTTGCGCTCTGGCGCAGGACCGATCGGAGGGGGAGGCGGAGGTCCCGGCCTGGGACGCCCACATGATTCCGCTCGCCCGGCAAATCGTCCTCGCCGGATCTCCCAATTACATTCGGATTCCCGAAGCCTTTGGCCAGCCCGAGCACTGCTGGATGGTGGCTTTTACCGCCGACGTTAAAATTCCAAAGATGAAGCAGAAAATTTTCGCGGCGCTCCGGGGACGCGGTTCCTGCAAGAGGTTTAAAGAGATTCTTCAGGAATACCCGGAGGAACTGAAACGATGGAAAGAATTCCGAGCGCAATGTTGGCGCGGCCAAATTCAAGATTGGCTCGAAGAAGCCGGTATCCTCGCCCTGGATGAAAACCTTTCCAAACCCATATCCTCCCTGAGACCATGAGACCGCCGCCGTTAACCCCCAGCACGCCCCATTGAACCGCTTCCTCCTTTGATTCATTGTGAACCACAAACCCCTTGTTCTCATTAGCCCCACGGCGTACAAGGGAACGCTCACGCCCTGGCGGGCCGCCGACCTTATCCAACGAGAAATCAAACGAAAAAAGCTTCCGGTTCATTGTCGATTGAGTCCGCTCGCCGACGGCGGCGATGGGACCTTGGACGTCTTGATTCGAACGTGGAAAGGCCGGCTTATCACCACCCGCGTTCGCGGACCGTTGGGGAAACCCGTGTTGGCGAAATGGGGATTGGTTGGGTGGAAGGGGGAGAAAACCGCGGTCATTGAAATGGCGCGCGCCTCGGGGCTCGCGTTGTTACGGGGTCCCAACCGGATTTTAGAAGCCACAAGTTTTGGAACAGGCCAACTCATCAAGGCGGCGCTGGATCAGGAATGCCGGCGCCTCTTGATCGGCGTGGGCGGCACCGCTACTTCCGACGGCGGCTCGGGGGCTCTTCGAGCCCTTGGTCTTCGTTATTTTGATCGTGACGGGCGTGAATTATCCGAGAAACCTGTCGATTTGATCCGCCTGCATCGTCTCGATTGGAGCGGGTTCGACCCGCGCCTCAAGAAAACAAAAATCCACGTTCTTTGTGATGTCAGAAATCCGCTTCTTGGCGCCACCGGTTCCGCCAGGACGTTTGGCCCCCAAAAAGGAGCCACGCCGTCCCAGGTTTTTTTTCTAGAAAAATTTCTGAAACGATGGGCCGCCTTCGCTCCTCACCCGTCGCATAAGAAACCCGGCGCCGGAGCCGCCGGCGCGTTGGCGTTTGGGTTGGCCGGATTTTCCGGAGCGGAGCTTGTGGAAGGAGCTCCTTTTTTGATGAAGGCCGTCGGCTGGGAGAAGGTGGCCCGAGAAGCCGACCTTATCATCACCGGGGAGGGGAAGTTGGACCGGACGAGTCTTGGTGGGAAAGTGATTGGGGCCATCGGCCGAAAAAGAGGAAACGCCCCCGTTTTCGCTCTTTGCGGTTCCGTCGATTTGCCTGCCCCTGAACTTAGGCGTCTTGGGATCGCTCGGGTGGTGGAAATGGGGGCCCGAGGCCTCAAGAATCCGGAGCGGTCCTTGGTTTTGGCAACCCGGCGATTATTTGAGACTGAGCCGGAGAAAATGGTATCTTCTGGCCTCCTTTGATGGGTTCCTCCCAGCATTGAAATCTAATTACTTTGGATAACTACTATGAGCGATAAATCTGATTGTGCCGTACCTTCTTCACTTCAAGACCTTTCGTCTGTTCTTTCCCCTAAATCTGTTGCCGTTATTGGCGCCTCGACAAAACCCGGTTCCGTCGGCGAAGCCATCTTTAAAAATATCATCCAGTCCAATTACATGGGGGCCCTGTATCCCGTGAACCCGAAAGCCGCCGCCATCAGCGGCGTGAAGTGTTACCCCAGCCTTTCTGAAATCAAAGACCCCATCGATTTAGCCATTATCATCATCCCCAGCCCCCGCGTCCCCGCTGTCATGCGGGAATGCGCCGCGGCCCACATCAAAGGCGTCATTATTATCAGCGCGGGATTTAAGGAAGTGGGTGGCGCCGGCATTGAACTTGAGAATGAAGTGAAAAAAATCGCCGAAGAAAATGGAATCGCTTTGGTGGGGCCCAACTGTCTCGGGTTCATCAACACGGATCCCACCGTCATGCTGAACGCGTCATTTGCTCCCACCATGCCCAAGAGCGGCAACATCGCCTTCGTTTCCCAAAGCGGCGCTTTGTGCGCGGCGGTGCTCGATTACGCCAAAGGGAAGGGCATCGGTTTCTCCAAATTTGTGAGCATGGGGAACAAAGCCGTGACGAACGAAGTGGATTTTCTCCGCACGCTCAGGGACGATCCCATGACGGACGTCATCTTGATGTACGTCGAAGATATTTCCGAAGGGCGGGAGTTCATGCAGGTGTGTCGCCAGATCACCGGCGATTTGCCGAAACCGAAACCCATTATCGCCATCAAATCCGGCCGCACGCAAGAAGGGGCGAAGGCCGCTTCGTCTCATACGGGATCTCTGGCCGGCTCCGATGACGTGTATGACGCGATCTTTAAACAATCCGGCGTCCTCCGGGTTGAAACCGTCGAGGAACTTTTTGATTACGCGATCGCTTTCTCCCGCCAGCCGCTTCCGAAGGGAAACCGTATCGCCATCGTTACCAACGCCGGTGGCCCCGGCATCATGGCCACCGACGCCGCCATCCGTCACGGTCTCACCTTGGCGCCGCTTGAAGAGAACACCAAGGCGGAGCTCCGGAAAGTCCTTCCCTCCACAGCCAACTTCAACAACCCCGTCGATGTGATTGGAGACGCTCATCACGACCGCTATCAAGCCGCCATCGAAATCGTCATGAAAGATCCCAACGTGGACGGTATGCTCGTTATTCTCACGCCTCAAGCGATGACGGACATTCGAGAGATCGGAGAAGTCGTGGCGGGCATTGCCGAAAAAATGCGCGTCTCTCCCTGGACGGCGAAGCCGCTTCTCGCCAGCTTCATGGGAATCGCGGACGTGTCGGTGGGAGTTGAAATTTTAGAGAAGGCGCTTGTGCCCCACTTCACCTTCCCGGAGTCCGCGGCGCGGGCGCTGGCCGCCATGTACAAATATCATCACGGCTGGGTCACGCGTCCCAGGACGGAAGTGAAACACTACCCCGTTCAAAAAGAGGTCGTCAGAAAAATTTTCGACCAAGTTCGTTCCGAAAACAGAAATTACCTTCCCGAGTATGAGGCCATCAAAGTCTTTGCCGCCTATGGGTTCCCCGTCGCCGAAAGCCACCTCGCCAAAACAGAAGAAGAAGCCATTCAATTCGCGGGTCAAATTGGGTTCCCCGTGGTCGCCAAAATCATTTCCCCTGAGATTGTCCACAAGTTGGACGCGGGAGGCGTCATCATCGGCATCAAAGACAACGCCGCTCTCTCCCAGGCGTATCGGAAAATTCTAGATTCCGCTAAGACGCACGTGGACGCGAGCAAAATCTGGGGAGTCGAGATTCAAAAAATGGCCGACAAGGGAATCGAAGTTTTCTTGGGCGTCAAACGCGACCCGAAGTTCGGCCCTGTCGTGGTATTTGGAATGGGCGGAACCTTCGTCGAAGTGTTTAAAGACGTGACTTTCCGTTTGGCGCCTCTCCGAGACCTCACGATCAACACCATGATCGAAAGCAGCAAGGCCTCCAAACTTCTGCACGGCTACCGCGGCCAACCCGCCGACATCGATAAGGTGGCGGAAAGCTTGGGGCGGCTCTCGCAGTTGGTGATGGATTTCCCTGAGATTGAAGAGTTGGATATCAATCCGATGATTGTCTACCCGGTGGGGAACGGCGCGCGAATTTTAGACGGAAGGATTCTTCTCGGCAAATAATCTAGGCGGCCAGAAGGCCCCAGGTGTGGAGCAAGTCGCCGTCTTTGGACCAGCGATTCCCGATATCGGTTCGGTAAAACATATTGGGAATGATGATGTTCTTCACGCGGTTGTACGCTTCCCGCTGAGCGTCCGGCATCGTGGGGCCCGAGCCCGTCACGACCAGCGCGTAGCCGGAAGATCCCGCCAAACGCCAGTCGCCGTCCACCAACCTTACGTCGCAATGATGCAGCCCGTTGGTCGGCGGTTTTCGAAACATAACGACGGCGTCGTCCGATAATTTTTCAAAGACCCCGTGGTCGTCATACGGATACGGCGGCACGGCGACCACGACTCCCACTTGGAACCCCTTCTCCGTTTTCAAACAAAACGGCTGACGGTTGGCGAGCGCGTAAAGAAAATCACTCCAACGGCTTTGCACGCCTTCCATCTGGATGTTGATGGTGGGATACCCGAATCGGGGTGTGATCTCAAGCGGGTAAATCCCGCGCGCGTTCACGATGCAGTTGATATCGAAATAGCCGATGAACCCAATCTCGCCCAGCCGCTTCTCAAATTTTTTCAACGTTTCGTTGTAGAGCCGGCTCTGGCCCGCCCAAAACATGGCCGTTCCCATCTCGCCCGTCGTGGGCCCGATTTCATCGTTGAACATCCGTTTGTGTTCGAAATTGATGCAGGCGGGAAGAATAAATTCCTGGCCATTGAAGAAAGCGCCGATGGCGACTTCCACACCGGCCACAAATTTTTGAAGTTGGAACGTCCGGATTTTCCCGCCCCATCCGGATTTATACCGCTCCAGCATGTTGATGAGATCCAGGCCGTCTTCTTCCTGCCCCACGAACGAGAGAACCTTTTCATTCTGGGCTTTGCCGTTTGGCTTAATCACGTAACGGCCCGGGTTGGCCTTCCGAATTTGACGGCTTCATCGAACGAGGAGAAATCCCAGCAGGGGAGCGTGTTGATTCCGGCGTTCCGGAGTTCTTCTTGGGCCAGGTCCCGGTCCAGCTCCAGTTTGTCGCTTAAAGGGGTTCCGCCGATAACCGCTTTGCCTTCTTTCCGGAGGCGTTCCGCCACCGAGCCGAAACCGATATCGTCAAACACGATCACATCCGCCCAATCCACGTTCTTTTCCCAATCTTCCACTTTCTCGACGAATCCATCGGACACGTTTCTCTCGGATTTGTCCAGAATGCAGTACCTGACCGGGTTCCCTTCGGATTTTATTTGGGCGGCGAGGTCTCCAATGCAGCCGATTTCGGAGACGAATAAGAATTTTCGAGGCGTCCCTTCTTGAGGCGGTGCTTTTCCATTGCCGTTTGAATTGCCGTTGGCGTGGCCGTTGCCGTTCGTGTGGCCGTTCCCGTTGACTTTGTCCCCATTCATAATGTAAGTGTGACCGAAAAACGAAATAAATCAATGTTAATTTCGACTCTCTCGGTTACCTGCCATGGTCGCCGAGAAAAAATCCTATAATCATCGCCTATGACCGTCGGACTCGTCCCTATCGTCGTCCTTGCCCTGGGATTCCTCGCCGTCCTTGGTGTGGTGATTTATTTTCAATTCCGGTCCCGCCAGAACACCACTTTTCAGATCCAGGAGATGGCCAAGCAAATCATCGAGGCCCAGAAGCAGGACACCTCCATGCAGCTTCTTCAGAATGAGATCAACAATTTGCAAAAGCAGGTCAACGCAGGGTTGAGCGAGTCGGCCCGGTTGGTGGTGGATTCGCAGAAGTCCGTGGGCGAGCGGTTGGACCGGGCCGCGGAAGTGGTCGGAAACGTTCAGAAATCCTTGGGCGCGTTGGACGCGGCCACCAAGCAAGTGTTTGACGTGGGCAAAGACATCGCCCAACTTCAGGAAATTTTGCGGGCCCCGAAACTCCGCGGCGCTTTTGGAGAACTTTTCTTGGGGGATCTGTTGGCCCAAATTCTTCCGACCAAAAACTTCACGCTCCAGTACGCGTTTAAATCCGGGGAGATCGTGGACGCGGTGGTTCGGCTGGGACGCCTTGTTCCGGTGGACGCCAAATTCCCGCTCGAAAATTTTAAACGGCTGATCCAGGGTCAAGACGCCCAGGAAAAAACGCAGGCCCGGAAGAAATTCGTCATGGATGTGAAACGGCACATCGACGCCATCTCCGCCAAATATATTCTGCCGGATGAAGACACCTTCGATTTCGCCCTGATGTATATCCCGACGGAAAACGTGTATTACGAAACCATCATTAAAGATGACACGAGCTCAGATGAGAATTCCATCATGACCTACGCTTTTTCAAAGCGCGTGGTGCCGGTCTCGCCCAATTCTTTTTACGCGTATCTTCACACGATCAGCCTGGGGCTGCGCGGGCTTCAGATTGAAGAGAACGCGCGGGTGATCATCGACCAGCTGGGGCGCCTGAGGGGGGATTTTAACCGCTTCAAGGAAGATTTTGTTTTGATTGGGAAACACCTGTCCAACTCGCGGGCCAAATATGAGGATGCCGAACGGCGCCTCGACCGGTTTGAGGATAAGCTGCTTACCACCGGCGACTCCAAAGAAGAAAAAGCTTTACCCTTCCCCGAGCCGCCCCTTCCTACACTTCCGGGATAATTCAAACTCAGTTATGCGAGAGGATGGGATATCTGGTTCCGCTCCATCCCTGTTGAGTCGCTTCACCAGACATTCCATCCTCTCTTGTTTAACCGAACTTAGTTGATTTGTTCCAAGGCATGGAGCAGAATCTGTTCCGTCAGAATTTCCGGGAGAAAAGTCGGGTTCGTGGCGTCGCCATTTTTAAAAATCACATAAACCGGAACGCCGGAGCGGTTCAACTGCTTTAACACGGCGCCGATCTCTTCATCCCGGCGGGTCCAATCGGCTTTCATTGCGACAATTTGTTTTTCTTTGAGAAGCGCCGCCGCGCGGGGAGAACTCAAGGCCGTTTTTTCATTCACCTTGCAGGTGAGGCACCAATCCGCCGAGAAATCCACGAACACCGTTTTCTTTTGATCGAGATACGATTTTAATTTATCGACGGAAAATGGGACCCAATCAATCGCTTCGCTGGACTGCGCAGAGGAATGGGGTTCCGATGTTCGATTCATCTTGCGGAGGACCGGTTCAACCAAAAGAAGGTAAGTCCCTATGATAAGTCCGGCGGCACCAAGACGAGCGACCCAGCGAACCGCGGTCGTTTTTGAGGGGGCGGCGCCGATCTTTAAAATAAAGAGCCCCGCCGTCACGGCACCCAAAAGCCCCGCAGCGGCCCAAAGCGCGTGGGTTCCGTCCTGACGGAACAAAACCCAAAGAAGCCAAAGCGCGGTTCCCGCGAGCGGGAGGCCCAACACGTTCTTAAGAACATCCATCCACGCGCCTGGTTTCGGCAGCAAGCGAAGACTCGACGGGACGATGGCCAGGAGTAGATAGGGGGCCGACAGCCCCACCCCAATAATGAGGAAGAAGAGAAAAATGAGAGCGGGCGGTTGAGAAAAAGCGAACCCGAGAGCGGGCCCCAGAAGCGGCGCGGAACACGGTGTGGCCAGCGTCGTGGCCAAAATTCCCTCTGAAAAGGGACCCAGCCAACCGCGCCGCCGTGTCCAATCATTGAGGCGTGCCGGGAGAGCCGTCGTGAAATCATAAACACCAAAGAGGGAAAGTGAAAAGGCGAAGACCAGGGCCGACAAAACAATGAGGAACCTCGGCTCCTGAAACTGAAACCCCCAGCCCACGTTCTGCCCCGCCGTTTTGAGGCCGACCACGATCCCGGCCAGGAACAAAAACGACGTTAGAATGCCGGTCACGAAAAGGAGGCTTTCGTTCCTCACATGGCGCGGCGAGCTTTCCGTTTGTTTCAACAGGCGGATTATTTTGATGGAGAGAACCGGGAGCACGCACGGCATCAAATTAAGAATCAGACCGCCGAGGAGAGCCAGAAACAACGCGACGCCCAGAGACAGCGCTTTTGTGGCCCCGCCGGCATTGATCGTCTTTAAGAAGTCATCTGGCTTAATTCCGGCGAGTTCGTTTTGAGGCTCGGATTTATAGGTCGCAAGAATACGGGTTTCTTCTTGCTCGGTTGGGATTTCGTTGAGAGCTTTTTCGATTGTTGGTTTCGTTCCCGGGTTCGTGATGGTCACAGGGCCGCTCGGAATGGTGATTTTTTTGACGGCTTGGCCCGGCACACAGAGAGTTTCGCATACCAAATACTCCAAGCGCGCTTCGATGGGGATCGGTTCGCCCTTTTCCCAGTGAGAAGACACGATGACGGGGGCGAGAAAGAGCACGTCGTCTTTGTATCCGAGAACGGTGAGGCCGCCCGGCTCGTCAAACCGCCGTGGTGTTGGATAGAGAAGGTCGGAGGCCTTTATTTTCTCTGGGATGCGCCAACGCACCGTTGTCGGAAATCCGGCGTCCCCCGGGTGTTTCCAATAGATATGCCATCCCTTTTCAATCTGAAGGCGTAACCCCAACGTAAAACGGTCGCCCGGTTTCACTTGAGTGACATCGGCCGCCAAAGACATCTCCACTCGAGGGGCGCGCGGTTTCTCAGCCTGGCTTCCACAACCGGCAAAGGAAAGCGCAGTCAGTCCCGCCACGAACGCGCCTGTTCTTAATCGTCTCATTGGCCTATTCTCGTTTAATTACAACGCCTGAAGAAGATAGTTAGTTTCATTGAACCGATTTTAATTATTATTGGGCCGTCGTGATCGATATTCGAAGGAATATTAAGGCAGGGAGGGAGTGAAATGGTTCACATTCGGCGATGGATGGGCCCGTCCTTGGCGTGCGCCCTGATACTTTTTTCCGTCGCCGTTTCGTTTATGTCAATCAAAAAATTCCCTCCGATCAACTTTGATGAGGTGGCTGGGGCGGTCATCGCGCATCAATTCGTGACGGTGGGCCGAATCAATTATCCGCTCATGACAGGGGTCATTCATCCGGATTTTGAAGGACTCGCGCGGGGCGGGCAGGAGGGACTGCGAAGCACCCACGCTCTGGTTTTGGGGGTTGTCCAAAAAGTGTGGGGGATTGATTTCTTCCGCCTTCGATTTTTTTCTTTTGTGATTTGGCTTTCCATCGCGGTTCTTCTCTTCTTTCTTGTTCGAAACCAATTCTCGACGGCGCACGCCTTGGCGGCTGCCGTACTCTGGTTTTTTTCGTTGGATGGATTTCTTGCCTCTCATCTGATTCGCCCGGATATGTTGCTGGGGTTCACTCTTATGGCCATTCTTTGTCTCCTCCTCATGAAGGATCGAATGGGCTTGGTGGTTTGGTTGATCGCGGGGGTTTTGAGCGGCCTCTCCCTTGGGTTTCATTTTAACGGCGCCGCCCTTATCGCGGGGCTCGTTCTTCTCGCCTTTTTTGAAACGGGGGATGTCCGGTTAAAGCGGGACTCCATCCTCCTCCTATTATTAGGGGTGGCTGTTGGGATGGGGATCTGGCTTTTCATGGCGGATCTTGAAACATGTATTTTAGGGCAGCACTCCTACGTGGCCCAGCTTTATTCGGCGAAGTCCGGCCAGTGGCTCCGCCGTCTCGCTCCGTGGGCTCTTCTCGCCGATTCGGCGATGGCGTTTATCCGTCCGGCCAGTTTTTACGTGAGTGAATCCATGATCCATCCGCTCCTCTGGCTTCAAGGAGGCGTATGTCAATTCATGGCGTTGGCTCTCTCAGCCGTCTGGGTTTTCCATCGAACCCAAAAAGAGGCGCCCATTCGATTTTTCTTTTGGTCATTCCTGTTCATGTTTTTTGCCATTGGGTTTGGCCGTTTCCGAGATGAGCTGGTCTATAATGTGCCAACGACGCTTTTGGGGGTGCCGCTCGTGGCGTGGGTTCTCGTTGATTCCTGGACGTCCGTCGATCGTTTTTGGAAGGGGAGGACGTCGCCGGAGGATCGGCGTTCGGCCCTGGCTTTCCTCGTTTTAATGGCACTCCTTGGGGCTTCCTTCTTTTGCGTGTTTAAAGCGAGCCTGCTCTTTTATTTTTTGGTCATCTCCGTCATCCTCGTTTTGGACGGAGCTTCCGATTCGTTTGTTCTGGGCGTGATCGGCGGTCTCTTATTCCTCCTCTTTTCTCTTCGCGTGCAAGCCAAACCGTCCATGGATTTATTAAACGGAGAAGTGATGAGGACGCTCTCGTCTTATTCGGGGGTTGGAATGTTGAGCATTGGGGTGATGGCGATGGTTTCACTTAAGCTCCTGATGCGCCGAGTTCCCTCTCTCTCGCAAACGGGACGAGCGCCGTCGGCTTCTCTTCTCCTCTTGCTTCTTGTGGCGGGGTGCGGTGTTGTTTCCGCCACAAACACGGCCGCTCACGTTATCAGGAATTCATCGAGAACCCCCTCCATTGACGAAACATGGGATAGGGCGAAATCGTTTGTTTCAGATTCGGACAAAAAAATCCTTGGCCCTTACCTATTCTGGATGATTTACCAGGACCGGTTTCGGGACGTGAACGCGTTGGTGCTGGATTATTTCTATTCCGGCCAGAAGCGCCCCTGGGAGTGCATCGAGCGCTATAAACCCGACGTCGTGATTGTTGACGACGATATCCGCCGCCGGTTCTTGGTGGAGGCGGGCCCGGGAACCAAAACACGCGTTCTCCTTCCCGTCGAGACGATCATCAAAGTGCCTTTTGTCCAGATTGGTTCCATTCCCGCCAACCCCCATCATTCCCAACTGGATTTCTACCGCCTGGATTGGGCCGCTGGCGGAAGATGAATATTTTTCTTATTCAGCAAAAGTGTGAGCTTTATCGAAGATAAATCAATGTCTTTTAAAATGCCAAGCATCACTTTTTTGGGGAACTTCAATGCATGATAATCTCCCATATTTATCAGTTATTGTTCGCACGTATAACAGCGCCGAAACATTAACGGCATGTTTGGCCGCCATAAAAAACTCATCCGACCAAGATTATGAACTGCTTGTGATTGATGATATGAGCCGAGATCAAACGTGTCAGATCGCTCGAGAATATACCAACCAAGTTCTGTGTCTTCCCAGACATCAGGGGATGGCGGTTGCAAGGCAAGCAGGAATGCGGGCCGCCAGGGGAGAGGTGATAGCCTGCATCGATTCTGATGCCGTCATCGAACCGGAGACGCTCCGCAAAATCAGTTCTTTTTTTAAAAGCCACCCGGAAATATCGGCGTTGACAGGCATTTTATCCAAGCAGCATCCCAATCGCGATTTCTTTAGCCAGTACAAAAATCTCTACATGCATTATATCTTTAGAAAACTAGCCGACGAAATAACCTTTCTATATGGTTCGATCAGCGTGGTGCGAAAAAATGTGATTAATTTGTACCGCCCTGATTTTGATTCTTACGGAGAAGACACTTATTTCGGGATGGGTTTAACCGCGCAAAAAAAGAGAATTCATTTCATGCGCGATTTGGAGGTTGTTCATCTTAAAAAGTATGACTTTTTCCGATTCGTCAAAAATGACTTTTTCATTCCATTTTTTTGGGCGAAGTTGTTTGTTCGTTATAAGGGCTGGAAACAATTTGGGAGAAAGAGATCCGGTTTTGCTCACGCATCAAAAGGGCAACTTTCCAGCGTTTTGCTGGCCCCGGCCATCGTTGTTTTGACGGCGATGGTGTTTATGAGGTCTCTCGATCCGATGGTTGTTGGAATTCCGGCAATAATGTGGGTTTTCTTCAACCAGAGGTTTATTAATTTTCTGACCAAAGAAAGGGGTCTTGGCTTTGGAAGCTTGGCGGTTTTAATCACTTTCTTCGATAATGTTGTCATGTTTTGCGGGATTGTCAGCGGTTTATTGTGTGCGGTTTTTTTAGGAAAAAACAGGCAAGGCGGGCCGGGGAATCTTGAAGCGTAAAAACCTTATTATTGCCCCGGTGGGGGATCATTCTTACCATCCTTTCTGGGCGAATTCTCCGAACAGGAATTTCGACATTCTTCTGATTTACTTCGGTACGGATCCAGAAAAATACAAGCAAGACGCTGATTACTATCTTCAGACATCCGGACTGTTCAAATTTGAAAATATCCGGTTGGCGCATGATACGTTTCGAGGGGTTATAAAAGATTATGAAGCCATCTGGCTTCCAGATAACGATATCCTCACTGATACCGATTCCATTAATCGTCTTTTTAATCTTTTTAATGAATTGAAGTTAGATTTGGCGCAGCCGGCCATCGCGCTTGAGAGCCAGGCTAATTGGACGATAACGATTCAAAATATATTTTGCGAATTGAGATACGTTAATTTCGTTGAAACCATGTGTCCGCTTTTTAATATCGAGTCTTTTAATAAAGTATTGGATACGTTCACGCTGGTTCGTTCTGGCTGGGGCCTTGATTTTTTGTGGCCCCAAATTCTTAAAGGAAAAAAAATCGCGATTATCGACAGTATCGCTGTTTTTCATAAATCCAACCATAAGGTGAATCAATGGCTTGGGGAAAATTGCCATAGCGTGCAGACCAAAGCGAATGTCAATGCCTTCCATGACTGGGAAATGATAATGAGTAAATATGGCCTCGATTATCATTTCTGCGAATACAAAAAAATTAGACGGCCGTTCTCGGAACGATGGATTGCTGGGATGTCGCAATTAAAGAGGCTGTTGACGAATCCCCGGTTATTGATCCGATTGTTTGTGTTGAATACGCGGGAAATTATCAAATGGGGATTCCCGAAGGTTCATCATGGATAATGAATATTATCCCGTCGTTATCGTCGGCGGGGGATTGTGTGGATTATCGGCCGCTTATCACCTGCGAATGCATTCTTTTTCCGATTATCTGGTTTTGGAGAAAAGCGACAAGGTCGGCGGCTATGTAAGCACTCAGGTTGAAGACGGTTTCTTTTTTGATAGTTCTCCCCATCTGTTGTTTTCTAAAGATCCCTACGTGTTGGATTTGGTGTGTAATCACCTGCTCAAAGACCAAATTTTAAAATTTTCGCGCGAAGCGTACTGCTTTGACGAAAATCGATACGTTAAGTTTCCTTACCAGGCGCATAATTACGGGTTGCCCACCTCGAGAGTCATAAAAAACATCTCCGGGCTTGTCGCCGCGCAAGTCAAGAAATTAAGCGGAAAAAAACCTAAGAATTATGAGCAGTGGTTGTATCAAACTTTCGGTAGTGGAATCGCTAATCATTATCTGATTCCCTATAGCGAAAAATTGTGGAGCTGGGATCTGAAAGATATGGGGTGCCAATGGGCCCGCCGTCATGTTCCGTTGCCGAATTTGCTTCATGTCGTTTGGGGGGCGTTGTTCAAGCAGGATAAAAATTTCGGGATGACAAAAGATTTTTGGTATCCAAAGCAGGGGGGCATCAGGAGTTTGACCGAGGCTTTTTTAAAAGCGCTCCCTCGGGAGAATATTCAATTGCGATCGGAGGTGGCAGGCATTGATGCCAAGGCGCACCAAATCGCTCTCAGGAATGGACGCCGGATCCGCTATGGGAAACTTCTCGCCACAATGCCGTTGCCACATCTTGTCAATCAGTTGACTGATGAAACTCCCGGGGAAATTAAATCGGCCGCTTTGGGTCTCAAACACAATTATGTTCATATCGTGAATATCGGCGTAGACGGATTTCTGAACGGACTTGGCCGATTCTCCCATTGGCTCTNNTTTAGTTTCCCTCATAATTTATCCCCGCTGATGGCTCCCGCCGGGGCTTCTTCCATACAGGTTGAAATAAGCGGCTCAACTTTACGTCCACAAAAACAAGACACTCTCCTTCAAGACACGCTAGACGGATTGGTTCGGGCCCATATTTTAGATGGGCGGGACATCCTGCCCATCAGCCAGGGGGGGCGGGTTCGGTTCGCGTCAACGCATGTGCTAGATCCGGCTTACGTTGTTTATGACCATCATCATGAGAAAAATACATCGCTGCTGATTAATTTTTTAAGTCAGCTGGATATAACGACAATGGGACGCTTCGGGAAATGGGAATACTTTGATATGGGCAGAACCATTTTGGATGGGCGAGAAGCGGCCGAGGCCGCTTTGGGCTTGAGTTCGCGTGAATAAAGATGGCTATCAATAAAGTGAGACTTCATAATATCGCCAAGCGCCTCTTAAATGAGAATATTTTTCAGATGTGTCGTAAATATTATTTGAAAACTTTTGAGCCGTATTCGCGCTTGTCCCACGCGTACCTTGAATTGAGCACTGTCTGCAATCTCGATTGTTTAATGTGTTCTTTGAGGGAGAATCTCAAAGAGCGGGGAACGATGTCGCTTGAGACTTTTAAGAAGCTTGAAAACGCGCTTCCGGGATTAAAAAGCATTTCGCTTCATTGTAACGGAGAGCCTCTGGTGAACCGCGATATTATTGAAATTCTGTCGTTTGCTCGGAAAACGAATCCCCGCTTGGATATTTCGTTTTCCACAAATGGAATGTTGTTGAATCCAGCTCTGTCGGCGCATCTATTGAGAGAGGGTCTAGACGGCATTTCGATTTCGCTGGACGGAGCAAGGAAACAGACTTATGAAAAAATCAGGCGCGGGGCCTGCTTTGAAAAAGTTATCGAGAATATCTCCGATTTTATTGAACAGAAAAAAAAGATCGGGAATCGCATCAGGAAAATCGGCATTACAGCGGTCGCTTCCAAGGAGAACGTCCATGAGCTGCCCGACATTCTTGAGCTCGCTCATCGATTGGGAGCGAATTATTTTAAGGTCAATGGATTGGTTCCCCATAAGCGGGAGTTGGCGGAACAAATCCTTTATAACGATACGTATCAACAGGTTAATTCCGAATACAAACGAATTTTTGAAGGTTTAGAAAAGAAAGCCAGAGAATATCGCATGGATATCGTGTTGCCGTCCTTGCGCTTTAGCCCCGTGGACTATTGTGAGCTCAATTCATGCTTGGTCAACTGGAACGGCGATGTGAGTCCCTGTTACCTTTTGTCGTATGAGCGGCCCTATTATTATTTTAATCAGTACGAACAGTATCCGAGGATTGTCTTTGGAAACATTCTGACGGCAGACCTATTCGATGTTTGGAATACTGTAGAATACGCGTCGTTCAGAAAAAATCTTAGCCTTGGGAAAATCCCCGGTTATTGTGAAAAATGCTTCTTACAAGGTTGCGTTTTGTAGCAGACACCCCCCTCGCCCGCCGCGGCGAACGAGGGGGGCAAACAGGTTGATTGAGGATCTATTTCTTTTTTTCTTTTTTCAGAAGCGCCGCCGCGTTGGATTTGTGCCCGTTCCCGCCCCCGGATCCTCCTTTGAGGATCGTCATGGCGTCATCCAAATAGGAATCCATGACATAGGGAATACGCGTCACGCCTGCGCACTCTTCCGTTAAGCTCATCAGTTCGTTCCGGGTGATGGCCGGAAGGCTGAAGCATCGCGCCCCCGCCATAATCTGCTGAAGTCCCACGTGAAGCTTGTCGGAGTAACAATAGATGCCCACCGCTCCCAGAGGGATTTTCGACATTTCATCTTTCCCGACGATATCCCGGACTTTTTCGTAACACACGAAGATTTGCTCCGGCGTCTGGCCGAACTCGCTCACGGTGCGCGGGAGTTCGTTCGAAGCCATCCACTTGGCGATGTTTTTCCCAACCATTCCCGGGATCATGAGCGCGCGGCCCATGCACACGGCTTTGGTGAAAGGAGCGCCGAGCGACAACGCCTTGAAAATGCCGTCTTCGGAACTAAAACCCCCTCCAAACGCCAGATGCGGAACCCGCTCTCCCTGATCCGCCAGCGTTTGGGCGAAGAAGGCAGCCGCGGAATGGAGATAAATGGAAGGAACACCCCATTCTTGCATCATTCGCCAGGGGCTCATGCCCGTTCCCCCCGGCGCTCCATCGATCGTCAAAAGGTCGATGTGCGCTTTGGAGGACCATTTGATCGCCATGGCGAGCTCCCGAAGGCCGTACGCCCCGGTCTTCAGCGTGACGCGTTTAAACCCGAGTTTTCGGAGCCGATCCACTTCGGCAAGGAACCCTTCTTCGCTGATGAAGCCGACCCGGCTGTGACGTTCAAACTCCTTGAAAGCTCCATCTTTGAAGGATTGTTGGATGAGCGGATCCAGAGGGTCAGGCGTGACGATGTAGCCGCGTTTCTTGAGTTCAATGGCTCGTTCCAAAGAACCAACTTTGATCTCGCCGCCGATACATTTGGCTCCCTGGCCCCATTTGAGCTCGATCGACGTTATCTTGTGCTTCTTGATAATGTATTCCGCCACGCCGAGCCGCGTGTCTTCGACGTTCATCTGGATCAGGATTTCGCCTTTTCCTTGATGATAGCGCCGGTAGGCTTCAATCCGCCGGTCCATTTCCGGTGATTTCGTAATCTTATGGTTGGAGTCCAATTCCAGGCCGGGGTCGATGCCGCAGACGTTTTCTCCGCAGACGAGGGTGATGCCGGTGAGAGCGGCGCCGATGGCGAAATGCTCCCAGTTCACCCGCGCGATTTCGGTTGAACCGAGGGCGCCGGTGAAAATAGGCATGTTCATTTTGACTTTGGTGTCCCACCCGTATTCGGTTTCGGTGTTGACGTTGGGGAAGCGAGCGGTTTCGGGGCTCGCCTCAACTCCGTCCGGAAGCCCGTTGGCTCCCAGCGCGTAGCCATGGATGTTCAAGTGGGAATAATCGACGGGATAATCTTTATCGGCTCCGGCTGTGATTTCGCCGAAGGGTCCGGGGTAGATGACTTCCCGACCGCGGAACGAGGCCTTAAAGACCTCGCAATTGCCTTTACAGCCGTCCACGCAGCGGGAACAGAGTCCGCTCATGGGAACAATGCTTTTGGATCGATTGGTGGTTCGAGTTGCGTCGTTGGAATTGGGAACGCTTAGATTCACGGGTGCCTCCTCATTGAAGTACCGGTAAGATGTTGTGGCATGGCGCTGGCCATCGTGCAGGGGCTGAAGGGGCTCGTCATTGAGTCTTCAGGGAGCTTGATGGTGCAAGCGATCTGCGGAGAACCAGCAAAGGCGTTTTATGCAATTTCCTGTCCCCGGTCTAGCACTTTTTTGCGAGGATTTTTAAGAGCGGCTTGCGATATTGAGATGCGTATTTATTATTGTATTGTCCTACGCATATGCGTTCATCCTTTGTTGCCGCAGGCTACGCCGTGCTAAGCGTTGTGGTTCTCGCCGCGCTTTGCCATTTGTCGGCCACGTTTCCCCTTCTGTTATTGGCCTTGCCCGCTTATTTCATCGCGTCTTATATTCCCGCGGAAAGGTGGGAACGTCTCGCCATGGTCCCGCTGCTTTCCGTCATCTTGGCGTCTTCCTTCGTCACCGCCTTCGCTTTGTATGACGCGTATTCTCTCCGGCGCGGTTATTGCGTGGTTGGCCTCTTAAATGTCGTCGCCCTGGCGGGTCTCTTCTGGCGAAGAAAGGAAAAAGAGCCGCTCCAACGTCTTCAAGAGCTCATTCCCACGCGGCATAAAGTTCTGATAGGCCTTCTTTGCGTGTCCGTCGCCATCCCCTTTGTTTACGGCATGGTGTTTAACGCTCCCGGTTTCAACAACGACCTGGTTCCGGGATACGCCCAAATGGGGTTGAACATTATGAGGACCGGTTCTTTTCACCTCCTCTGGCCAAGCCAATCATGCTACGACAACTCAACCTTTTTCTATATGCCCGCTTTCCCAGGCGCCATCGCCTGGATTTCTTCCTGCCTTCCCTTTTCGAGATTGGACGGCGCCCTGGGATTTTTGGCGCCCTCCATGATTGCCTGCTTTATTCTTCTGACCTTGGCCATCAGCTACCGTATAAAGTTGCGCTTCACGAGCGCGCTCTTAGGTCTTTTCATTTTATTGCCGTCTTATGCCCTCTTTAAAATTTCCTATGAAATTGAATCCGACAATTTGGGTTTGGCCTGCGCCGCGTTGTTTGTTTATCTTTTGATTCGGCTCACGGAAGAAGGACGAAACGAAAAAAGCCTGTGGTTCTTCACGGGTGTTTTGTGGAGTTTCGGTTGGTGGATTCGGCCTTATTTGGGAATTTATTTCACGATGGTTCTCGTCGCTCTGTTCGCTTTCTCGCCGGCGGCTCGAAAATCGATCGGCGAAAGCGTTGGCTCGGAGTTAACGGTCGTCTGGCGACCGCTCGGCATCGGCTTTGTTGTCTTTTCCCTCTTGTGGGGGCTCTGGTGGAATATTTTATTGTGGGTCCATACCGGAACGCCCATCGCGCCCCGATCCATTTCCCTGTTTGGATTTGAATTGGCCAAAATGAAGCCCGCCTTCGAATATTGGAATGTTCTTTTCGCGCCGGCGGCCTCTTCTCCCTCTGGCGGACAAGCCGAAAACCCGTATCTGTATCATTTTTTCCCCATTGTCTTTTCCGAAGGGTGGAAACTCAATCTCATGAAAAGTTTCCGCGGCCTTCTTCACGGGAATACGTTTTCCGGTTTGTTTTCCATCGGACTGTTGGCGGGTCTTTTCCTCGCCGCGAAGAAGATGTGGCTAAAAAGGCGGCTTTTCTCCGCCGAAGGGATCCTCGTTACCTTTGCCGGGTCCGTTTTCCTCTTCGCTACCGTTATGGGGGCGTATTTCAAATTTTTTCTTG
>PLLH01000007.1 GCA_003140895.1 Elusimicrobiota bacterium | reverse complement strand
ATAACCGCGCCCTTCAAACGTCCAGCCAGATCGCCGAGAGTATTCTTACCTCCGGAGCGGTGGTTCAAACGCTGAAACACGTCACGGGACGCGAAAGCCCCTTCACGACCGACACCCCGCGCGGAAACTGGCGGTTTTTCCCGAATCAATATGAATACGCCCGGCACGTGCCCAGTTACGACGCCTTTCCGTCGGGACATCTCGCGGCGATGATGGCGGCCGTCACGGTCATCGCCAACAATTATCCGGAATACACGTATGTCCGTCCTGTTGGATATTCTCTCATGACCGTTCTGAGTTTTCAAATGCTCAACAACGGCGTTCACTGGGCCAGCGACTACCCGCTGGGGATTTGGCTGGGTTATGCCTTCGGAAAGATGGCGGTCAGAAAAGGGAGGACTCCCAGGACAATGACGGCGGAAAATATTTGGGAGTTTTCACCGATGGTCCTCAACGCGGGAATCGGCCTGGAAGCGCGATTTCACTTCTCCGGCAAACCGAAACCGGAAGAAGACGATTAAAACTTCTTTACCCACCTCAGGCCGGACGGATCAATAAGGATAAACGCCTGATCCGGATTTTTCTTGGACTGACGGTGCCACTTTCTCAGCGTGTGGCTCACGACCGTTCCGAGCATGGCCCCGGCCACGACGTCCGATCCCCAGTGCTGGTTGGCGACCATGCGTGAAAAACCGACAGCGGAGGCGGCGGCATAAGACGGGATAATCACCGCCCAATGCGGGTACTGTTCGGAGAAGACCGTCGCGGCCGCGAAGGCCGCGGTTGTGTGGCCAGAAGGGAATGAGGCGTTCCCGCTGGCCGGGCGAAAATGAAAAGGATCGCTGCTCAAAGAAGGCCGTTCTCGCCCAACGGCGTATTTGATCCCGCCGCACAGGGCACCCGACCAGAGAAACGACTCATAGGAAAGAAAAGCGGTTTCTTTGGATTTATCATTTCCGGCCGCCCACCCTTGGACGGCGAAAAGAGTTCCGACGGCGGGCCCCGCCAATTGGCCGAGGTCTCCCATCCGGCGAAAATGAGTTGCCGAAGCGCTGTTGCGGTGGGGAGATAAGTGGCGCTCGAAGGGGCGGTCAAACAAGGCGGCGAAGGCGATGGTGGCGCCGGCGCCCGCAACCATTTTCATATCGCCGCGATTTAATCGAAAAGGCGAGGAAACCAGGGCGGCGCCGTCTCGCGCCGTCGTTTTAATGAGAGATCCCGGCGCCTCGGCAAAAGAAGGAAACGGATTTAGATTGATGAGGAGGAAAAGAAAAACGCTCTTGGTTTTCAAAAAGAGTCTCCTGTTTCCTCCGAGGTCGCTTATTTTCCTTCGCGTTTCGCCTCCGCCCGGGCGGTGCTGGAAATCTGCAAACGATGCCGTTCTTCGAGAGAATATCTTACCTTCCGTGAGCTTTTTTTCTTTTTCTTCTGACCGTCGCGCCTTCTATCCATCTTAAATTCCACCGCCTTTATTAATTTTTATTTGAAGGCCCTTATCATTCCATATTTCTTTGAGAAGAACGAGGCCGGAATGAGGGAAAAAGGACACATAAAAGATAAATCGAACAGGAACATTCCCCGTGAGGCGGTGTTCTATTAAGTTGACCCACAATCACGGGGGGAACTCATATGAATAACATGAAATCCACTCGCATCATTAGAAAGGTTTGGCAAAGCATTCCCACTCTGGAAGGCGCGGGGGTTCGCCTGCGGCGGGCCTTCGGTTTCCATCACGTTCCTCAACTGGACCCGTTTCTTCTCCTCGACATTTTTCATTCGGATAAACCCGACGATTACACGCGCGGCTTCCCCTGGCATCCCCATCGCGGCATTGAAACGATCACGTATCTCTTGGACGGCGATGTCGAACACAACGACAGCCTTGGAAACGGCGGGATCATCTCAGCCGGAGACGTGCAGTGGATGACAGCGGGGAAAGGNNGTGGGGTTTTCAGCTGTGGGCCAACCTCCCGGCCTCCAACAAAATGATGGACCCTCGGTACAGAGAAATAAAACAAGCCCAAATCCCGAAGGTGATAACGGCGGACGGGGCCACGGTGCGAATCATCAGCGGGGATGTGAACGGCGTGAAGGGGCCCGTGCGTGGAATCGTGACGGATCCGGAGATGCTCGACGTGTCTCTTCCGGCGGGGAAAATGTTCACGCGCGAGGTGAACAACGGTCACACGGTGTTCGCTACCGTTGTCGAAGGGTCCGGCCGTTTCGATCCATGGGGCGGATCGTTTGAAACCGGGGCGGCGAAGGAAGGCGGAGTGAATGAAGAGGGGGACCTCGTTCTCTATGGCCCCGGTGAATCCATCGTTGTCACGACCGACAATAAACCCGTTCGGTTTTTGCTCATCTCAGGACGCCCCATCAAGGAACCCATCGCCTGGGCTGGTCCTGTGGTGATGAACACAGAGGACCAGTTGCGGCGCGCGTTTGAAGAATTTTCGGCGGGGACTTTCGTGAAGGCGCCTCATAAAGAACCCTCCCTCCGCTGACAATGGTTGGAATTTATTCGTAGCGGAGCGCTTCGATGGGATTTAAAAGCGAGGCTTTTCGGGCTGGCCATAAGCCGAAGAGAACCCCAACGCCCGCCGAAAAAAGGGCGGAGCCGACCATGGCGTCCGTTGAGAGAGCTGTTGTCCAATGGGCGAAGAAAGAAATGGTGAGCGTCACTAAGACTCCGATGACAATTCCCAGTGTTCCGCCGACAAATCCCGTCGTCAAAGACTCCACGAGAAACTGAGCCAGGATATCCGTTCGCCGGGCGCCAATGGCTTTTCGGAGCCCGATTTCCCGGGTTCGCTCCGTTACGGACACAAGCATGATGTTCATGATGCCTATACCGCCTACCAGGAGCGAAACCGATGCGATTGCGCCGAGGAGGAGGGTCATGACCTGCGTCTGCTGCTCCGCCGCCTGCATCATCTGGGTCAGGTTCCTCACGGAAAAATCATCGTCCTTTTTCGCG
>PLLH01000018.1 GCA_003140895.1 Elusimicrobiota bacterium | reverse complement strand
CGGTAAGTACAATCAGTACGGAGGGGGAGGGATTCGAACCCTCGATACGGCTTTACACCGTATAGCGGTTTAGCAAACCGCCGCACTCGGCCACTATGCGACCCCTCCGGAAAATATGAACAGGACAACATCAAGCCCGACACTTTATAACTTGAGACGCTCTTTGTTAAGAGCGCGTTTGGGCGCCTCCGCGCCGTAGAAAAACAAAGCCGATTCGGGTCTGAAAAAACAGCCATTATGTCAGCGCGACTTAATCACTCACTTTTTTATATTCCGCCGGCACCTCAAAGAGCGATGCGGCGACCGGCGTTGTCACAACAGATTCAAGTTCCGACGTGACGGAGATGACTGGTTTCCCTTCCTGCGCCTGCTGCCGCTCCTTCATTTTTTTCTCCACTTGCTTGGAGGCCATTTTTGACGCGAAACCACCCAGGGCCCCTTTCAGCCCGCCGGAGGTGTTGATTCCGGAATCCTGTTTTTCCGATTTTTCTTCGTTCACCTTGGGTTGCGCGGCTTTGTTTTCTTTCATCGACCATTCCACTGTGGTTCGAACGGGGAACCCTTTAATTTTCTGCATTTCCTTGGACGCTTTGGCGAGCGATTGGTTGAGTTCCTTTTCATCGGCGCCCGTCATGGCTTTGGCGAGGGCCGAGCCCATGTTTTGAAGGTCTCGCGGCGAGGAGTCCAGCCCCATTTCTTTGGCGTACGCTTGCCAGAAGGCCTGCTCCTCTTTCTTCAGTTGTTGAAGTTCGGAGGTCTCCGCTGTTGTCCAAAGAGTTTCCACCATGCGGGATTCGGTTTTGTCTTTTGTTTTCAGATCCTCCATCTCCAGCATCATGTCCAACACGTATTCTTTGGACGGATACCCATTGATGGTTTTGGATTGTCCGGTGGCGGTCACCTTGACGTCCGATTTGGTGATGCGATGCGTGGGCGGAGCGTCTTGCCCCTTTTTGTCTTGCTTGGCTGATGGGGCGCCCTGTGTCGCCTTTTTCATCATGTCTTTGATGTTTATTTCGTTGTAGGTTTTTTTGCTCACATGCAACGTTTGGAGGAGAGATTTGTCCAGGAGCGTGAGCCGGATGGTGTCACCGCCTTTGGTCAGTTTTCCCATGGCGCCCGTTAATTTGGTTTTGTTTTCTTCTCGCGATCGTTTCCCTTTGATGATGAGCGTTTCTTGCCCTTCCGAACCGCCCCACCCCCGGAATCCGGACGATTTAACATGACGCACTACCGTGACATCCCCCCAGCCTACTGAGGTGACCCAAAAAAAGCTTCCCGCCAGAACAATCATTTTCTTCATCTGAATTGCCTCCGTCTTAATACATGTTTTGTAAATCCGTGCCCCCATTCTCCCTGATTTTGCTTCACTTCTCAATCAATTCCCCAAAGAGCCTATTGAATGGATTTGGGTGGTTTATCGAAACACAGGCTTATATTTGTTCAACGCTATCGGAATTCGATACACTTCTCTTACATGAATGAAAATGTTGGGAAAACTGGCTCGCATTCCTGGTTGGGGAAAGCCATTG
Organism: Elusimicrobiota bacterium; assembly: GCA_003140895.1. Taxonomy (GTDB): domain Bacteria; phylum Elusimicrobiota; class Elusimicrobia; order F11; family F11; genus PLLH01. The sequence goes on along the minus strand of PLLH01000018.1, from coordinate 29,626 downwards.
GTTTTATCGGCTCGGTTCTTTTCCTGGCCGCTTTTTGGATCATCCACCGCGAACTTAAAATTCACAGCTATCGTGAAATTTTACGGCATCTTTCCGAATATTCATTAATTACCCTTCTTTCTTCTCTCTTATTAACCGGCCTCAACTATGCTGTCCTAACGGGATATGACGGGTTGGCCATCCGTTATATCGGGCAAAAGATTCAGATCTGGAAGATGATGCTCACCTCGTACATCGCTTATGTTTTTAGTTACAACGTCGGACTCTCTGTTTTCGGGGGAACAGCGATCCGATATCGAATGTATACAGCGTTTGGTTTTTCCGTTAGTGACATCGCCAAAATTGTCGGATTTAATATCTTGACCCTCTGGTCAGGTTTCTTCGCTTTGGCCGGAGGTATCTTTCTTTTCGAGCCCCTGGCGATTCAAACTCACTTTGCTTTGCCCTTTTCAACCGTCAGACCCCTGGGCGCGCTCTTCCTTTTGATCGTGACCTCCTATGTGGGATGGAGCTGGCTTGGAAAAAAATCCGTGCGTGTTGGGAGATGGGCCATTGATTTGCCGTCCAAAAAATACACCGCAGTTCAAGTCCTGATCTCATCGGTTGATTGGGTGTTGGCCGGGGGAGTTCTCTATATTTTAATGCCGCCGGATTTGCCCTTCTCTTTCTTCGGTTTTTTGGCGGTCTTTCTCCTGGCCCAATTAACGGGGCTCGTCAGCCATGTGCCAGGGGGGCTGGGCGTGTTTGAAAGCGTTGTGCTCTTTTTCTTCTCCCCGATCATCCCGGCGCCGAAAATTCTGGCTTCTCTTTTTGCCTATCGAGTGATTTATTATTTCCTGCCGCTCCTCATCGCCATGCTTTTGTTGGCAGGCCATGAAATTCTCCACCGAAAAGAGGCCTTCAGGAAAACATTTGAGTTCGCAGACAAGTGGATATGGGGTTTCGTCCCCCAGATGTCCGCTATCGCCATTTTTTTAACCGGGTTCATTCTTCTCGTTTCCGGAGCAACACCGGAGGTGCAAGGGCGTCTCCATTGGATGAGGGACTTCATCCCGCTCCCGATCATGGAAGTCTCTCACTTCTTGGGAAGTTTGGCCGGGGCCGCTCTTCTTTTTGTCGCGTGGGGGCTCCACCGGAGACTCAACGCCGCCTATGTTCTGACACTGGGACTTTTGAGCGGAGGCATCGTCTTCTCCCTTCTCAAAGGCTTGGATTATGAGGAAGCGCTTATTCTGGGATTCATGTTGGCCACCCTCCTTCCCTGTCGGAAATTTTTCTATCGGAAAACATCCTTGGTTAATGAGCCTCTGACCTTTGGCTGGCTCATCGCGATTGCCGGAGTTGTTGCCTTTTCGGTCTGGCTGGGGCTTTTCTCTTACAAACATATCGAATATTCCGGTGATCTCTGGTGGAAATTTGAATTTTCCTCTGAGGCGCCGCGATTCTTGCGGGCCACCGTGGGCGTTGTGGGATTGTCTTTTCTTCTGGCCTTGTCGCGTCTCTTCCAGCCTCCCAAAATAAAGCAGCCCGAGCGGGCCAGCGTTGATCTTGAAAAAATCCATTCCGTTGTAAACGTTTCTCCCAATACTTCCGCCAATTTGGCGCTATTGGGAGATAAGCGATTTTTTGTCAGTGAATCCGGCAACAGCTTTTTGATGTATGGGATCCAAGGGCGGAGTTGGGTGGCGTTGGGGGATCCGATCGGTCTTGAAGAAGAATGGCCTGATCTGGTTTGGAAGTTTCGTGAGTTTTGCGATCAACACAACGGCTGGCCCGTGTTTTACGAAGTGGGGCATGAAAACCTTTATCTCTACGTGGATTTGGGGCTCACCCTCCTCAAATTGGGAGAAGAAGCCCGTGTTTCTCTCGGGGAATTTGGTTTGGAAGGCGCCGCAAGAAAAAATCTTCGTTATGTGGTTAACAAGCATGACAAAGAAGGTTTTGCCTTCAGAATTATTCCGGTTCAGGATGTCCCGGTTGTTTTGGCTGAGTTGAGACGAATTTCAGACTCATGGCTTAAAGAGAAAAACACGCGCGAAAAAGGGTTTTCTCTTGGGTATTTCGACGAAGCGTATCTCAAAAATTTTCCCATGGCCGTGATTGAAAAAGACCAAAAGATAGTTGGCTTCGCCAATGTATGGGCGGGTGTTCAGAAAGAAGAACTCTCTCTCGATTTGATGCGGTATTCGCCCGAGGCTCCCTCGGGGATCATGGAATACCTCTTTATTAAATTGATGCTGTGGGGAAAAGAAGAAGGGTATCAGTGGTTCAATTTGGGAATGTCGCCTCTCTCTGGTTTTCAGAGCCATCCGTTAGCCTCTCTTTGGAACAAGGTGGGGAGCTTCATCTATCGTTATGGGGAAGATTTCTATAATTTTGAAGGGTTGAGGGCCTATAAAGAAAAATTCGACCCTGTTTGGGAACCGCGCTACTTGGCCTCTCCCGCCGGACTTCAATTGCCGGTTATTTTTACAAATGTCACTACCCTTATTTCAGGTGGGATCAAAGGAGCGTTAACGAAATGAGGCGATTTCTTGTGCTGGCGGTTCTGGCGTTATTCGCGAAGGGGGCCATGGCCGAAGAAACGGTCATGCGGTTCGGTCGGTTCGGAAAAGTGACGATCTACCGAAACACCCCCTATCCGGCCCATGCGGTTCTATTTGTGTCGGGTGATGGCGGATGGAATTTGGGCGTGGTTGATATGGCCCATGATTTGGCGGCCATGGATGCGATGGTGGTCGGGATCGACATCACGCATTACTTAAAGCAACTGAGAACCTCAAAAGAAAAGTGCTCCTACCCTGCTTCTGATTTTGAAGAGTTGAGTCAATACGTCCAAAAAGAGCTTGGTTTCCCAACGTATATTCCACCTGTTTTGGTTGGGTATTCATCGGGAGCCACGTTGGTTTATGCCATTTTGGCTCAGGCGCCGCCCACGACATTCAAGGGTGCGATCAGCATGGGTTTTTGCCCGGACCTTCCCTTGAACAAGCCTCTGTGCCGAGGGCAGGGTTTACAACAAGAACCCCTGCCAAACGGGAAGGGATACCAATTTCCGCCCGTTCAACATTTGGAGGCGCCTTGGGTCGCATTCCAAGGAGTGATTGATCAAGTTTGCGACGATAAAGCAGTCGAAGCTTACGTGAAACAAGTTCCTCACGGAGATATGATCCTGCTCCCCAAGGTGGGTCACGGATTTTCCGTCACCAAAAATTGGCTCCCTCAATTTCAAGAAACGTTTAAACGAATAGTGGCCAAAGACGATTCGACACCCCCCTCTCTTCATCAGTCCACCAAAGATCTCCCTTTGATTGAAGTCGCTGCGGCCCAGCCGGAGAGGGATTTCTTCGCGGTCGTTGTATCGGGCGACGGGGGCTGGGCGGGAATAGACCGTCAGATCGCAAAAACCTTGGGGAAGGATGGTGTTCCGGTGGTGGGTCTTAATTCACTCAAGTACTTTTGGAAAAAGAGAACGCCCGAAGAAGCGTCAAAAGATTTGGAGCGGATCTTGCGGCATTATTTTTCAGCTTGGGGGAAACAATCGGTTGTTCTGGTGGGGTATTCGCGAGGGGCGGACGTTTTGCCTTTCATGGCCAATCGCCTCCCAAAAGAGTTGCTGGAGAAGACCGCGATCATCGCGCTCCTCGGACTTGAGGCCTCGGTCGATTTTGAGATTCATCCGGGCGACCTTCTCAATTTGGGTTCAAAAAACACAAAACCAACACGCCCCGAAATAGACGTGTTAAAAGGCCAAAAAATCCTTTGTTTCTATGGAGAAGATGAAAACGACTCCCTGTGTCGAAATCTTCCCGCTGAATTGGCAGAAGCGATTCGCATGAAAGGAGGCCACCACTTTGGCGGAGATTATCAGAAAATCGCTGAAGAGGTTCTGCGCCGAGTTCGATAAGAGACAGGCAGGCTCTCGGAGCCTTATTTGTTACAACAAATTTACCAGTCGTTAAGCGAATCTTAATGCCCTCCTTGTATCCTATTTTCAGTTGAGAGAATCGGCGCAAAAACTAACATTCTCACTTGAAATGGGGTTCACAAATGGCCAGGGCCGGAAAGAAATTTTTTGCCTTCGTTCTGTGTTTACTTCTCCTCTTAAGCAATTCTATTTTCGCCTACGCGTTAGAGACAAATATTTGGGCGGAACGAAAAAAATCCGTTCAATTCGCCAGCCTTTCCTCCTTGCCCGAACTCCCTAAGCTAACCTGGCAATCGTCCCTCGATGCGTTTTCCTCGCCCGATCTAAAAGACCTCCGTTCACCAGCTGCCCTCCTGCGATCCATTCCAGCGGCGTATGGGAATGTCCGCCGGCTTCAAACTTCCCACGGGCGTGCCACCGGGCGGACCGTTATCCATATCCAGGACGTTCATCAAAATCCGGAGGCTCAGAAAAACATCGCCCGCGTCATTTCAGTCTTAGCCGAGAAAGGGCAAATTGACCTCATCGCGCTGGAGGGCGCTTTCGTTCCGGTGGATCTTTCGCCCTTCCGGGCGTTCCCGGGCCGGGACACGATTGAAGACGTGGCCGCCACCTTGTTGGAGAACAAAAAGATCTCAGGTCCCACCTATTCCGCGTTCACGGGGAACAGGACCTTTCCTCCGGTGGTTGGGATAGACGACGCCAAACACTACCGGGCCAACGTGGATGCCGTCCGGCAATCGGCGCCTTTGATCACGAGCTATCAGAAACAGCTCAATGAGACTCGCGGACAATGGGCGGCTCAGGGAACCAAAATTTTAGGTCCGGCGTTGGCGGCGTTCGATCAAAAAGTCCAGGCGCACCGGCGGGGAACCCTTTCCTTGGGAGCCTATTTGGCTTTCTTAACGCAACAGGCCGCGACAACCCCCGCTTCCGTTCGGATGTTTATGGAGGCCTCTCAAATTGAGGTTTCTTTGAATTTTCAGGCTGTCGAATCGGAACGCACCGACCTCCTGGCCCATCTCTTAAAAAAGTGTGACAAACAACAAACCGCCGCCTTCATTAACGCCAGCATCGCTTTCCGTCTTAACACGCTTTCTCATGTGGATTTTTACCGGCAGCTTCAGTCGCTCTGCGAAAAGAGAGGTCTTTCTCTCTCGCGCTATCCTCATTTCAATACCTACCTCGCTTACATTCAGTTGGCCAACGCCATTGACGCCGAAATCTTGTTCGGTGAAACGCAAAAATTGGAGAACGCCGCCTATCAATCGCTGATCAAGACGCCGGAGGAGCGGACGTGGGTGGCGGGTTCCAAACGATTGTATCTGACGGGGAAGCTGCTGGACTTTTCTCTGACGAAAGAAGAATGGAAAGAATATAAGGAATATTCTTCCCTCCCCCTAGCCCCCTCCATTGGCAAGACATGGAGGGGGGATAACCTTATTCCCTTTGAAAATTTCTACCGTGAGGCCGAAGCGCGCGACGCGTTGATGGCCGAGAATCTTCTCAAGGCCATGAAGGACACCAAAGCCAAAACGGTTGTTCTTGTGACGGGGGGGTTCCATTCGGCCCGCATCAACGAAATCTTAAGCCGCTCCGGCGCGACGACGCTTACCTTCGTTCCGAGAATCACCCGCCTTCGTTCGTCTGAGACGAATTCCGGCGGGCCTGCCCCAGATACGGTCCTCAGCGTCTTCGCTCAAGACAAAACGCCTCTCGAAAAGCTTTTTGGAGGCGAGATATTGTTCTTGGCGCCGGTCATTGAAACCCGGGCCAGCCGGACGGAATGGGCCCTCCTCTCGACGTGCGCGGGGGCCATGCGAGGGCAGGTGGGGAATCTAGCCGAAACATTTAAAAATTTCCTCGGTCGGATCACCGGCGTTTCGCTCCGCGTAAAAAACGTCACGCCCACCGCCGTCGTCGGCGAATTAACTCAGGCCGACGCGACCGTCGAATTTAATGTCACCGCCGACCACCGTCACCTCAGAGCAACCTACGCAGTCCCGGCGTCGCCGGCATCAATTCTGCGGCTCTCTCAATTCCGCGCGCGGCTTAAAGCCACCTGGGATCATCGGGGGGACATTTGGCGGAGCGTGAAACAGGAAGGACTCCGGATTCTAAGCCCTCGGTTTGCGATTGGAGAGCATGAAATTGGAGACGGGAAAACGCGCCAGCTTTGGACGAATTATTTGTTGCTGGTTTCAACGCTGGCGATGTTTTTGGTTCTTCCGCCGGTCCTGCTTTCAAAGCTGGGGTCCGTTTCCTTCTTTGCCGCCCTGCCGCTGAACACACTTCTCTTCGTTTTGTTCATGGGGCCCACGGTGGATATCGCTCACTTTGGCATTAACATGGTGTCCTCTGCCTTTGGACGCCGTCTTATGCACAAACCCCCATCCCCGAATGTCGTGGCGGCGCACGAGACTCTTATGCCGAATTCATATTTATCCATCGGCGTCATGGATAAGGGAGCCGAGGTCGTCAACGACGAGACGGATATCGGGAAGAAACGTGTCATTTATCGAAACAGTCTCCAAAAAATTATGGCCGGCATTCGTCATTTTTTTGCGCTGGGGTTTAATCACGACTACCTATATGGCGGGTTGTTTGAGATGGGATCCATTGGACAACAGCTTCACACTCTGGCCAATGGGGAACGGCGGCTCATCAAGGCCAAGGACGCCGCTGTTTATGTAGCGGTGGCATACGAAACGAGACACGTTGAACGTCTCAACGGCCTGTTGATCATCAAGGATGACAACGGGAATCCGTTCGCCCCAACGGATATGAAAACGCTCAACACCGCCTTGTCCGATGGCGATGTGGCACAGGACCTGGATAATCTAATCGCTGAAGCGGATCAGTACGGAATAGAAATTATTTCGGACTACATCCACTGGCGGGATCCAGGAGTCGCTGTTAAAAATATCGACAAATACTTTCACAGAGACGTGGAGCCGAAGGAATTGGAGCAATTTAGGGAGGCGCTCAAGAAGTCTGAAGGGCAGGAACACCCCGTCGATTTGTTCAACGCGATCAATAACCTTTTGGCAAAAGACGAGGCGTGCGCCATCGCGCTGATTGAGAGAGAAGGCGAGCTAATCCCGGTGAGGGTGCTCCATCTTGTCGGAGCGCCAAATAAAGACCAAATAATTCCCAACCTTTTCCGCGACGATGTGAATGTGGAAGTCATGGACATATTTAAGGGGTTAATTGATAGGGGAATTAAAGGCGTCCGCATTGATCTCTTCCGAAAACTGACGCGAGATGAAATGACCCTAACACGCAGTGGAAGTGACGCCGGCTGGGATTATGAAGAATCCGTTGAACCCATCGGCGCCATTTTAAGGCATGTCAAACAGTACGCCAAAGCGAAGGGCCTGGATTTCACGGTGATTATCGAAGCCTATCAAGGTGATGTCAGCTTTTTTCTTGAGGGCTGGCGCGACGTGGTGGACGTCATTTACTACAAAGACCAGCTGGATCTGTATGAAGCGGGGAAAATTCGGGAGATGGCGGAGGCTCTTGGTTGGGCCATCTCACAGGCGGGTCGGCTTTTGGTTTTCGCCTCCAATTTTGATGAGCCCACTCTGAAACTTGTCGGCGATGGGAAAAACCCCACGGGATACATGGGCCTGCTATTTTTTCTGGCTCGAACCGGCATGGCCCTCATGGTTGATTTTGTCGACTTGATTTTTCAAACGGGGCGACTCATTCCCATCCCAGGCCCGGCGCATCCGGTCCCAACCGATGGGGAAATAGAAGATTTGATGAATTTGTCGACCGAACAATTGTTGGATAAATCCCCCGTTGTCCAAATACTGAAGAAACTTCCGCCACTTGATCCAACGGTTCCGGCCCAAATCATCAACAATAAAAATCAGGACCGCTATATCGCCGCCCGCGCTAAAACGCGAGACGGAAACTGGGCGATTGCCGTGGTTGATTTTGAGGCGGAGCGGAATCAGCCGGAAGACACTCTGTGGGTGGCTCTTCCGGAGGAAATTCGGATTGAAATGGGGTTGTCGCCTCCGTATCAATGGGATGGGACGGAAGACGAGCGTATCGCGTATGCCAAAGAGCATTGGGAAGCGGACGATCACATGACGGACGAAGCGTCCCATCTTGATTTATGGGTGGATAAAAACGACGGTGGAACGCCTTATCGGTTAAATTTTCATTTAACGGGGGGAGCAAAGATCCATGTGTTTAAGATTCAACGAAACGGCTTGGCGGGAAAGACTGGCATGGATCTTTGGCAGTACGGGGCGATTCTTCAACGGCTGTATATAAGAGCGTCGCGTTTGTTTGTTAAGGCTTTCGACGGGATATCGGAGATCTGGGCCTCAAGCGTGGAGAAGTTTCAGCAGCAATGGGGCCGAGATGCGTTCATTTCGCTTCCCGGGCTGCTTCTCGCCACGGGGAAATTTAAGGAAGCCAGGAACGTCATAGAAAGTTTCGCCGGCCTGGAAAAGAACGGGCTCATTCCCAACCGGATTTGGGACCGGAATAATCCACAAGCGATTGAATACAACACCGCCGATGGTTCGATGTGGTTCATTCAAGCCGTAAAAAAATATGTTGAGGTCACAGGGGATACGGCCTTCGCAGAAAAAATGTTGCCGACGATTCGAAACATCGTTCGGGGATATGAAAACGGAACGGGGTATGACGATTCCCACCATATCAGTGACGATCCCTCCAAAAATTCCCAACGCATTTTTATGGCCGACGACGGCCTCATTGTTTGTCCTCCAGGGTCCACGTGGATGGACGCGATGCTTCCTTCTTATGGATTTGTCACGCCTCGCCATGGAAAGCCTGTTGAAATTCAGGCGTTGTGGTATGCCAATCTGAGATTTATGGCGGAGTTGGCCGGGCGCTCATCGGCCCAGGAAAACCAGGGGGAGCATCATCATTACGCGCAGCTCGCCGATCGAGTGAAGGAAAGTTTCAATAATAAATTTTGGAATGAACAGGAACACGCGCTCTTTGATGTGGTCGACACGGATTATATTTTGGCGGGCGCGATCCGGCCCAACATGCTGGTGGCCATCAGCCATGGGGGAGATCTGCTTTCTCCGGAGCGGCAACGGCAGGTTTTTGAAAACGCGAAGCGAAATTTAATCACTCCTTATGGCCCGCGCACTCTTGATCCGAGAACGGTGCCTGGCGAGGCGGACAAGGGAAAGCCGCCCTTTCACTATTATTATCCCCACTACTACACTGAAAGCACGCCGAAACCGGAAGACGGATGGGACCATTTCCAATGGCACAAAGATTTTGCCTCTCATCAGGGGCCGGTGCGGCCGTCTCTGATGGGGATTTACACAGATGCGCTGGTTCGGGTTAGGGTCCAGGAAAGAAAAACAAAAGATGAAATAAAAAACGAAATCCGTGAACTCCTGCTGCCGCTCACGGAAGATCTTTTGCGTGACGGCACTCTTCATGAGGTGTATGACGCCGAACCCCGGCCCGATGGCCGGCGGCATCCGGGCGGAACGTCTTCGCAAGCGCAGAGCGTCGCCGAGGTTTTAAGAGTGCTCATGGAATACGAGATTTTTCCACCCGTGCAGGCCCCGCAAGTTCATCCCGAGTTTCAAGAGAGTCGTGGCGGCCTGTGGCCTTGGGCAGCGGGATTATATGACGCCATCGGAGGCTGGAAAGGGCGAGTGCTGGCCCCGGTCCTGCTTGAATCACTTCTTTTTGTCGGAGGCGGAACCTGGGCGGCGGCCTGGCTTTTGGATCTCCCGCTTTCGCTCAGCCCCCCTGTCGCCGGAATTTTCCTCCTCTTTAAAACGGCCTGGCTTCTCTTCCATGGTCGTGATCTCCGTCACAATGAGACGCCGCGCGTCATCACCATTCTCACTCTCGCCGGATTCGCTTTTCTCTACGCGTGTCAGCCTCAGGGAGGTTTTCTCATTGGATTTTTTCTGGCCAACATTCTTCTTCCTCATGCCGCGCTGAACCATCAGGACCTAAAAACTCGGGAGACTCTTAATGTGGCGGCCCACGCGCTCATCGACATGGCTCACCTATCTGAAACGATGCCGGAAGCTCAAATGAGGGACGTCATCAACCGGTTTTTCCTGGGAGAGTCCCTGAATCTGAAAGTGTCTGAACTGGAGCCCACGCTCCGGCAAGGAGATGTGATGCCGGATGAGATGGGTCAGGCCATGAGACATCGCGATTTCCCCGCGGTCTTAAAAGCGGCCGTCCAGGGAAAAATGGTTCATCCCATTTCGTTCAATAAATCCTTTGAATTGGCCCAATTGCTTTATACATTCCACCCCGGCGACAAAACCGGCGTGGCGACGCCGGCGCTCAATTCGGGGCGGGACGTCGTCATCCCGGTCGAGAATTTGAGAGAAAACATCGGGAAGATCATTCGAATCATTGAGAAAGAAAGATTCGCATCCGTGACTCTTCTGCTTCCGGATGAGACTGATCGCGACTTCTTCAATTCCATGAAAGAAACATGGCGGGCACAAATTGAGACGGAAGCCGACGTGCGCGTTTCGCTGGCCGCCCACCGGCGTTCCGGGGATCTCGTAGACCAAACTCGGTTCTTCGCCGGGCGTCTCAAGGATAATTTGCCTCCCAACTTGAAGACCAATTTTTCGAATCTACTGGTCGTTCTTTTTGACGGGATGACGCTTGAAGATGTCGATGGAGCTTCTTCTCAAGATCTTCAACAGATTAAGATCATGATGCTGGATGTCGCGCTCAAAGCGGTGACGTTGACGTTGCAAGATTGGAATCGAATTAAAATTGTGGCTGAGATCCTGTCTCGCCAGGCCTGAGGAAGCGAGCGCGGCGCGAATTTGTTACACATTTTTTACAAAAACTTAATGCGAAATTAAGGCCCCCCATTGTACGATGAAGAGTCGGTGTTCCTTGGGCCTGCACCAAAACATCCTTATCATCATTGGAGTCTTTTTTGAATAATCGAGCGACATCTTATTATCGAGTCCTTTCCTTCCTTTGTTTTCTTATTTTCCCCTTTTCACTTGTTCAGTCGGCCCAGGTCACCATGGTTCACAATGCCGGCGGTTGGGTTTTACAAGTGGACGGGAAACCCTTTTTTATCAAAGGGATGGCTTACCTGCCGGATAAAGTGGGAGAAACCCCTAACAACGCCACTCTTCGAGATTGGATGATCTCCGATGACAACGGCAATGGGCACATCGATTCTCCCTACGATTCATTTGTCGATTCCAACGGCAACAATGTTCAAGACTCCAATGAACCCACCGTTGGTGACTTCCAGCTCATGAAAAACATGGGCGTGAACACCATCCGGGTTTATCATCATGCCTCCGACGCGCCCGAGGTTCAGGCGGGATACGGCGGGAGTCCTGGAACGCTTCTTCAATACAACCATCCACCCAACAAAACGCTTTTGAGAGACTTGTATAACACGTACGGAATCCGGGTGGCGATGGGGGATTATCTCGGCGCCTACACGATTGGATCCGGCGCCTCCTGGAGTTCAGGGACGGATTACACGGACGCGACTCAAAAGGATCGGATGAAGGCGAGCGTGCGGCAAATGGTGTTGGACTTCAAAGATGAACCGTTCCTCCTTATGTATGTCATCGGGAATGAAAATACCTACTCGTGGACCCAAACCAACGCCTATTCTCATCCGGTTCAATACGCCCAATTTGTTGAAGAAGTCGTTCAAATGATTCATTCGCTGGATCCCAATCATCCCGTCTCGATTTGCCAGGGCGATGTTGATTTCCTTTCAACCATCGCTCAATACGCTCCGAGCGTCGATATTTATGGGGCGAATGTCTATAGAGGAGCCAATTTCGGGAATTTTTGGCAGCAGATCCAAACCACCTATGGCAAACCCGCGTTGATTTTGGAATACGGGAATATTCATCCGCTTGTCGGTGGTGTCATGGATGAAGCGGCGCAACAAGCAACTCATTTATCCAACTGGCAGGACATCGCTTCAAACGGATACCTCGGTTCTGGATACGGCAACGCCATTGGAGGTGTGGCCTTTTCCTGGATGGACAAATGGTGGCCTGTCGGAAGCGCTTCGGTTCATGATGTCTCTGATGAGGAATGGCTTGGAATCGCCGCCCAAGGCGATGGAAGCGGAAGTCCGTATGTGCGTCAACTGAGACAAGTGTATGGAGGGTATCAGACAATCTGGACCGTAGGGACCCCGTCTCTCTCTGGAACTGTTTTGGGGACTTCCAGCGTCACGTGGACATGGAGCGCCGTCTCCAACGCCGGGGCGTATCAACTTCTCACCGTGAGCGGAAGCCCGGTCACTGGAGAGCTCTCATCTGGAACTTTATCATGGACGGAAACGGGGATTTCCGTCAATTCGACTCTTATTCGGCGTCTCAAAGCCCGGAACGGTTACACGGAAACTCTTTCGGCGCCGATGACGCTCACCACTCTGGCCGCCCCCGTGTCGGGCACCGTTATCTCCGCCGTCACGGGGAAATCCATCACATTAACATGGAACGCCAACGGCAACCCCGTGGGGACGACGTATCAAGTGGCTCTTTGGTCGGCTGTGGGGTCAACGAATTCCATCAACGTCACATCTGTTGGCACAACCTTGGATAATTTAATTTCAGATACATCTTATTATGTGGCGGTTCGTGCAGTGAATGGGAATGGTGTTCCGACCCCGTATGATGTCATCCGTTCGACGAAAACGCTCAAGGTGTTTGACATCACATTTGTCAGCCCTCGGGCGAGCAACGTGTTTAATATTTGCCCGGTCACCTTTACCGTGACGGCCCGAGACCCCGGCGCTGTTTTGGTGAGCGAGACCTTGACCATCAACGGCGTTCCCGTCACGGTTACGCCCGTGGGAACGAGTACCTTTACGTATACGTGGGACGTTAGGCCGCTTCCGGATGGCCCCGCCAGTTTGATGGTGACGGCGACGGATTCCCACGGAAATGTGGGGACAAAGAATTTGACGGTGGGCGTCTATAACACGCCGCCCACCCTCACGTGGCTCTCTCCCACGCCGGCGGATCAATCTGTCGTATCAGGAACCGTAACGATTCATTTCAGCGCCCATGATGTTCTGCTGGGGAATTCTCCCAATGTGATGGTTGGAGTCGACAGCACTTTCGGGAAAAACATCACCGTGCTGGGATGGGCGGTGGCAACGAGCATTGTGGCTGACACGCTGACCATTGGTCCGGGGAGCAGGGTGACGATAGCTCCCATTCCAGGGGGACCCCAAGCTTCCTCAGAGACAGTATCCCCTGTTCTTCTCAATGGAGAAGGAACCATGCCATGGAATACGGCTATCAGCAGCGATGGGCCACACACCATTAGCATTTTTGCCCAAGGCGGAGCCCTGGACCAAGATGGAATTCCTATTTTTTCTGAAAAAACAATCACGGTGTTCGTCAACAATCATTCCTCCGGAACGATTGTGAGCATGCCGACGCTGGCGGGGTTCGCCATTGGGACGTCCAGCGTCCGGTGGACATGGGCCGGCGTTCCGAATGCCGGGGCGTATCAGTTGTTAACGGACACCGGGACTCCTGTGACAACGGAGCTTTCAACCGCCACCCTGGCATGGACTGAAACCGGTTTTTCCAACAACAAAGCGGTGACGAGGCGTCTTAAGGTTCGTAACGGAACAAGCGTATCGCTGTCGGTTCCTGTGACGCTTTATACGCTGGCCTCACCGGTCCTGTTCACGACGATCACGGATATGAAGATGAACTCCATCACCGCGGAATGGAACGCGAACGGGAATCCCACGGGGACGGCGTTCCAACTCGCTTTATGGACGGTGGGGGGATCGACAACCCTTCTCACCGTGTCTTCCCCGATTGGAACGTTGACCAGCCTATTGCCGGACACGCTTTATTACGTGGCGGTTCGCCCCCTCAACGGGAATAATGTCCCGGCCGCCTTTGGAGGGACGGTGTCCATACGGACATCGGCCCCGCCGTCTCTGGCCTTAGCCCTAACAGGGTCGGTGGACGCGGCGGTGGCGTATCCCAATCCGTTCCGGCCCGGGTCCGCCCGCGACATGACGTTTGATCAACTTCCTCCGCAGACGCAAATTCGAATATTCACCGTGATGGGAGAGTTGGTTCACGAGTTGGTGTCGGATGGGTCCGGGCAAGCCCGATGGAATGGACAAAATGGAAACGGAGAGAAAGTGGCCAGCGGAATTTATGTCGTATTCATCGATGATGGGAAATCGAGTCGGCGAACCTTCAAAGTGGCGGTGCAGCGATGAAACGATTTTACTTGGTGTGCGCCGTAACGATCCCCCTCCTTCTTCCATTGCAACCGGTTGTCGCCGGGTTTAGCGCTTCGTCTAAAGGGACCACGGCGGTTCCGTTTTTGAAAATGGGAGCGGGCGCCCGAGCCTTGGCGATGGGAGAGGCGTTCTCCTCGGTGGCCGATGACGCCACCGCGCTCTATTGGAACCCGGCGTCCCTGAGTCAAGTTCGTCGCCCGTCGATTTCCTTCATGCATGCCGCCGTTTTTGATTCCAGCGCCTATGAATACGGCGCGGTGGCCGGCCCTCTGCCTCACGGAAGCGCTTACGGCGTGGGGCTCCAGCGGTTTTCTTCCGGAAAGATCGTTCGCCGGGACGCCGCCGGTTTTGAAGACGGCAGTTTTAATCCAAACGACGTCGCGGTCATGGCCGGAGTGGCTCAACCGTGGAATGGGTATTCGCTGGGCGCTTCCGTTAAATGGATCCGATCCCAGATTGTCAATACGGCGCAAACGGCCGCGGTGGATCTCGGTGTTCTCTCTCCTCTCTATGGAGGGCGGATGAAATGCGCTTTTGTCGTGACGAATCTCGGCGGAAAACTAACCTATGACGAAACCGCCGAGAAGCTCCCCTCGGCCGTCACGCTGGGCGGTTCCATTCAGTGGACGCGTCATTGGCTGACGGCGTTGGATCTGAAAAGCTCCATCGACAACCGCCCGACCGCGGCGATCGGGACCGAATATACCCTGTCTCTTTTCCGGTCTTCTCATCTGGCGTTTCGCGCCGGTTATAATTCAAGAACCCTCAATCAGGTGGATGGAATGACCGGCGTGTCGCTTGGGATGGGTTTCACGTGGGAATCGGTTTCCCTGGATTACGGCTTTCTTCCCTTCGGAGATCTCGGCTTTTCCAACCTGTTCTCCGTCTCGGCCAAATTCGGCCACGACTAAAATCCTTGAAAATGCTCAAATGAGTTGTTAGTCGTTGCCGCACCATCCATCATCGCATTGAGGATTTAATGAGATACAACCGCCCTTCCAATCAGAATCGCCGCCCGCAGATGAACCGGAACAGGCCTCAGCATTTTCAGCGTCCGGCCCACGCGCCCCGGCAGGAGGAGTGGACGGAGGTGGAGCGCCGTTTCGGGGCTCTCTTGGCCATTGATCCGTCCCCGCGCATTCGTCTTGAGTCGGGCCTCGCGGAAGGAACCACGCGCGCCGTTGATTTACTGACGCCCATCGGGAAAGGCCAGCGAGGGCTGATTGTCTCGCCGCCAAAATCCGGGAAGACAACGATCCTCAAACATCTGTGTCAGGCGGTTTCGAACGCGGAGCCTTCCATGAAAGTCTATTGTCTTTTGGTGGACGAACGCCCGGAAGAAATCACCGATTTTAAGCGCAGTGTCAAAGCCGAGGTGCATTCGTCCAGTTCCGACCAGCCCTATGAAAATCATATTCGTGTCGCCAAAACATTGATGCAAAAAGCCATCGCGGAAGCCACAAGCGGGCTGGATGTCATGATTTTTATCGATTCGTTGACCCGCTTGGCTCGCGTGCACAACACCGCCACGCGCGGTTCGGGGAGAACCATGTCGGGAGGCGTTGACGCTCAGGGGCTTTTGATCCCGCGGCGAATTTTTGGGAGTGCTCGGAAAATTGAAAATGGGGGTTCTCTTGGGATTCTCGCGAGCATTCTTGTCCAAACAGGGAGCCGCATGGACGATGTGATCTTCCAGGAATTCAAGGGAACAGGCAACATGGAGCTGGTTCTCTCCCGCGAAATTTCAGACCGCCGTATTTTCCCGGCCGTTAACGTTCGTGAGTCGGGCACCCGCAAAGAAGAGCTTCTCTATTCGCCGGACGAACTCAAGAAAACCCGGCTCCTCCGGGCGGCGTTTGCCTCCATGTCCGAAGTGGACGCGGCTCAAACGCTTGTCGATCTCTTCAAAAAATATCCCACCAACAGTCAGCTTCTCGCTTCGCTCGGTTAGAGACGCGCTAAGACGCTTTTTTCCAGCCTTTAATCCATTCGTTGAGGTCGTCAAACAGGGAATACGCTACCGGCGTGAGAAGGAGCGTGATCAGAAGGCACATCGTTTGCCCGCCCACAATCACAACCGCCATGGTGGCTCGGCTGGCGGATCCAGGTCCCCGGCCCAACATGACGGGGATCATGGCGGCCACAAGCACCGTGGTCGTCATAACGATGGGGCGGAACCGGGTTTTATTGGCTTCGAGGATGGCGTCGTACCGATTGAGCCCTTTTTTTCTTAAGGTGTTGGTGTAATCCACTTGGAGAATCGCATTCTTTTTCACGATTCCGAAGAGCATGAAAATTCCCATGATCGAGAAAATAGTCAGATTTTGATGAGTGACCCAAAGCGAGAAGAGGGCGAAGGGAATCGAGAGGGGAAGAGACAAGAGGATCGTGATGGGGTGCAGGAAACTGTCGAATTGAGACGCCAGCACCATATACATGAAAATGAGCGAGAGAAGAAACGCGATCAGAAATCCCTGAATCATGCGCCCGAATTCTCTGCCTTCGGCCAGCAGGGATCCTTTGTATTCCGCCGGTAATTTCAGGTCTTTTGCAATTTTTTCCGTTTTTTCAATCGTGCTCCCCATGGAGGCTCCGTCGAAATTGGCAAAAATTGTTATCTGGCGCTGGCGATTGAGGCGATTGATTTGCGAGGGGCCTAACTCCTTGACGAGGGAGGCCACGTTGTCCAGGCGGACGAGGCCCGCTTTCGATGACGGGAGAAACAGAGCCGAGATCGCCTCCGGGTGATTCCGGTAGTTTTTATCGACACGCAGCCGAACCTGATAGAGGGTGTCCCCTTCCTTGTATTTTGTGATGTCTTCCTCGCCTCCCACCATGGTCCTGAGGCTGTTGGCGATGTCTTCCACTTTGACTCCCAGATCCTGGGCGCGGTTCCGGTCGATTTTGACTTTGAGTTCCGGCTTGGCGTAGGTCACGTTGGTGTCCACGTCCACAAGCCCTTTGACTTTCTTGAGTTCTTCAACGATCTTGGACGAATAGATCCGGAGGTCCTGCAAGTCGGGGCCGCTCAAGACATAATTGAAGTCGTACGAAGGGAAATTGGACCCGCCGATCAAGTCGATTTTACTCACGGAGGTCCTGAGCCCCGTGTATTTTGTGAGGGCCTTTCGCGCCATCGCCATGATTTGGAATTGGGTCACTTTTCTCTTGGAGTAATTTTTGAGGCCCACGTAGATGAGGCCGTCGTTGACGTTGCTCCCGTCTCCCTCGCCAATGGATGTCATAATCCTCTCGACAGCGGGAAGCCTCCGGATTTCTGTTTCAAGTTGAGTGAGGATGGTGTTGGTCATATCGAGAGAGGTTCCCTCCGGCGCTTTGATCCGTACCTGAAACTCACCGGTGTCATCCGGCGGGATGAAGTCTTTTCCCACCAACTGAATCCACAAAACCGTGGAAAAAATCGTTAAGACGGCCGTTCCCACAATCACCCATCGATGGGAAAGGGCCCAGACCACCAGGCGGCCGTAAAGGTTCCGAAGGATGTTGTTGAGTTGATCCACCTTTTCTTGGAGCAGATTGGGTTTTCGCTCGTGTTTTAAAAAGCGGGAGCAGAGCATGGGGGTCAGCGTAAAGGCCACGAAGAGGCTCACCATAATGGCGAAGGCGACGGTGAGCCCGTAACTCTTTAAGAACCGCCCCACGATTCCCTGCATGTAGGCCAGCGGAAGAAAAATAATGACGAGAGAGAGCGTCGTGGCCATGACGGCGAGTCCGATCTCCTTGGTTCCAGAGAAGGCCGCCTCCATGGGGGAGATTCCTTCTTCCTCCACATGGCGGGTGATGTTTTCCAAAACGACAATGGCGTCGTCAATCACCACGCCAACAGCCAAGGCCAAGGCGAGAAGCGTCATGGTGTTCAGCGTAAAATGGGCCAAGTCCATTAAAATAAAGGTGGAGATGATGGAGGTCGGGATGGCCAAAGACGCGATCACCGTGCTCCGCCAATTTCCAATGAAAACGAGAACCGCCAGGCTGGCCAGGAGCGCCCCCAGAATTAAATGTTCTTCGACGGTACGAACCGAGGCCAAAATAAACTCCGACTGGTCCCGCACCACCTCCGCCGTCACCTGGGGCGGGAGATTTTTTTTGAGAATTTCGAGTTCTTCTTTGACGCGGACGATGGTTTCCACCGTGTTCATGCCCGACTGTTTTTGGACGATCAAGGAGACGGTGGGTTGGCCGTTCAGCCGCGCCAGCGTGCGAGGTTCTTCCTCCGTGTCTTCAATGTGGCCCACGTCTCGAATGCGAACCGGAACGCCATTCTTGTTGGCAATAATAATGTTCCCAAAGTCTTTCGGCGTTTCGATGCGGCCCATGGTCCGCAGCGTCCATTCCTCGCGGCCGCGGTCCACGCGCCCGCCGGGGATCTCAATGTTTTGTTGTTGGATCGATTCTTTGACCTTATCGATGGAAAGCTGATAAGCGCCGAGCTTGAGCGGGTTCACGACAATGTGAATTTCCCGTTCCCGTCCCCCTACCATCGTGATTTTTCCAACGCCTTTTAATGTTTCGAGCGGCTCTTTGATTTTCTTTTTTGTGATCTCGGTGATGTCTCGAAGAGGGAGGTCACCGCTGACGGCGATCGACATCACGGGCGCGGCCCCCGGATCGAATTTTTGAACGACGGGCGGATCGGTTCCCAATGGGAAATCCCGCATGATTCGGTTGACCGCGTCACGGACTTCCTGGGCCGCCACGTCCGATTGTTTGTCCAAGTCGAACGAGACCATCACCTGGCTTAAGCCTTCAAAGCTCGTGGATTGTAAATCTTCAATGCCGGAGATGGTGTTGATTGATTCTTCGATGGGTTTCGTGACCGCGGTTTCGATTTCTTCGGGGCTGGCGCCTTTCAGCGTTGTGCTCACCACAACAAAAGGGAAATCGACGTTGGGGAATTGATCCACGCCCAATTTCGAAAACGAAAAAAGCCCCAACACCACAAGGGCTGAGACCATCATGGTCGCGAAAACGGGGCGTTTTATGCTGACGTCGGCGAGTTTCATTTCTGTTCCCCGGCGGGCGCGTCCTCCGTCACGACATCGACCGGGCTCCCGTCTTTTAAGGCAAAAAGACCCGAGGTGATGACTTGATCTCCGGCCGCCAGTCCGCTCACAATTTCAGAGACGCGGTCGTTTCGAATGCCGAGAACGACTTCGCGTTTCACGGCTTTCCCGTCTTTGACGAGAAAGACGGCAAAGGGGCTGCCCTCCACCAATGATTCCGATGGGACAGCCAGCGCGTGCGATTTTTTGGCGATCGCGATGCGAAGTTCAGCGAACATCCCGGACTTGAGTTTCCCCGACCCGTTTTCCATCCTGACTTCAATGGGGGTGCTTCGTGTGACGGCTTCCACCACCGGACTCACGCGCGTCACCTCTCCGGTGAAAATTTGATTCGGGGCGGCTTCAACGTGCCCTTGCACCGTCTGGCCGAGCTGGACCCGCCCGGCGTAACGTTCCGGGATGTTGGCTTGGGCGATCACCTCCGTGTCGTCAACAACCAAAGCGATCGGCGTCGCCGGCGTGACGTTTTGGCCTCGATCCAAATAGGTGCGCCCCACGACGCCTTGGAGGGTGGAGGGGACGGGAGCGGGTTTGAACACAACGCCCACTTCGTCGCGTTCCACGAGAGCCACGGTTTGATCTTTGGCCACGCGATCCCCCTCTTTCAGTAAATTTTCCTTCAATTTTCCCGGCACGCGAGAAAACAGGGTGGCTTCGTCCTTCGCTTTAAGAGAACCCATGACCACCAGCGTGTCCTCAATCGATTGGTGGGACACGGTTTTGACATGGACAGGGAAGGCTTCCAACGGCGGTTCTTTTTCCTTGGTATGGCAACCTCCGAGAGAAGCCGCGACCAAAAGTAGGACCACTCCCTGTTTAAATAAATAGTTCATTATTTTTCCTCCTCGCGGAATCGGTTCGTGTTCGGGTTTTCGTTGCTCGGTGTTCCAATGGCGCGCTCAAGTGCGGCTTGGCTCACCCAAAAATCGTGCGACGCTTTTGAAAACATGGTCCGGGTTCGGTTAAGCGCCACGGTGGCATCCAGTAATTCCAATTGATTGGATTGGCCGGAACGATAACGGGATTCGGTGGCTTCAAGCGTCATCCGCGCCTGCCCAACAGCCGCTTCTTCAGCTTGAGCCCGTTGGATGGCTTCGGCCACGGCCAGCCATTCCCGCTTTACCTGGACTCGAACGGACCGTTCTAGGCGGGCTTCTTCCTCCTTCACTCTCTCATGCTGAATCCGAGCTTGGCGGACCCTTTGCCACGTCTCGCCTCCCGAAAAAAGACTGTGTTGAAGCCGCAGTCCCCCGAAGATACTAGAGGCTTTCTCCGCGTCTTTTGGCGGCCAGTGTTGGTATTGCGCCGTCCAATCGTAGGTGGCGAACAAACCCAGAGTGGGTTTATAATCGCTTTTGGCGATATCAATCAAATCCTCATAGATTTGCGTATTCTTCCGAGCGGCTTGGAGCTCCGGCCTCAGCCGAAGGGCTTTTTGAACACACGAATCATACGTGATTGAGGTGGCGTCGGGTGTGGCCAGTTTCCCATTGAGGCGCAGAGGCGCGTCCACATCCAGCGCCAGGAGCTCCTGAAAGCTCATGAGCGTGACATCATAGAGATTTTGAGCTTGGATCAAGGCGACTTTGGCCTCGGCCACGTCCACTTCCTGGCGCCGGAGCGTTAAATCGCTGTCCAATCCTTGCTGGAATCGTTCCCTAATGGTTTTTAAATGATCTTCCGCCGAATTCAGGTTGTCTTGCTGAATGGCGACGGTGTCTCGCGCCAACAGGCAGGCATAAAAGAGGCGTTTCACCGCGAACAACACTTCATCCTCCGTCCCTTTGAGGAGATGGTATCCGGCTTGACGTTGTTTGTCGGCCGCGTGCAGGGCCGTGTGCACTTTGCCGCCGGTATAAAGGGCTTGCTCGGCCGTGGCGGTGCCTTCTAGGCTGTGGTCTTCTCCGATCGTCATGGATTCCCCGCCGAAAAAGATCACCGGCTTTTTTATGTTGCGCGTGTAGGTTCCCGTGAGCGTGATATGAGGAAGGGCCCCGCTGAACGCCTGCCAGTAAAAACTCTCAAAATTTTCGATGTTTTTGATGGCCAGTGTAATGTCCACGTTTTGTTTGAAGGCGATCTCGATGGCTTGCGGCAGTGTCAACTCGACGGCTGTTGACGGGGCATCAGCGGTGCGGGCTTCGTCTGCCGCCACCCCGCGAGGAGGAAGCGTCGTTCCCCCGGCACAGAGGCACCCGAGAACAATAAGGATTTTGGGTGATGTCGATAATCGCGCCATAGAATTAGTCGTTGCCCAGTCCGCGCAGAAAAAGATCCATAAACTCGGGTGTTTTGTGCCGCAAGGGTTTGGTTGATTGGTGGATGATCTTGTTAATCATGAACATTCGAATAAGAAAACTGAAATGGAGGCTGGCAAAAGAGACATCCGTCCGTCTGAGGCTCCCTTCTTCCATGCAGCGTTGAATGACATCAGCGAGATTTTTCAAATGCGACACGAACCGGTCTTTGAGGCGGTCGCCCGTTTTGGTGTTGCAAAGAGCGGGGTGCTCCCCCGTAAATTGAAAAAGAAAATCCTGATATTCATCGATGAATTCGAGCATGGTTTCGGACATCGCGCGCAGCGCATCGATTCCCGGCTCAATATTTTTTTCCGGGAGTAGTTTGTCGTCAAGCCGATCTAAAAGGTCGATAAAGACGGCGGCGAAGAGCTCGATTTTGTCTTTGAAGTAGAGGTAAAGCGTGCCGCTGGCGACGCCCGCTTTCTTGGCCACGTCGCTCATGACAAAATCCAACGAGCCTTTCCGGATCATAACCTCCCGGGCGGCTTCAAGGATATTCGCTCGTCTAATTTCAGGTTTTTCTGTTCGGGGTCGCGCCATGCATGTGCCTCNNGAATGAACGTTCATTCATTAATAGGTTAGGGCAACAGGGCCGTTTTGTCAAGCCTTGTGTTGTTATTTTTCCGACGAGGGATGTATTTTTAGCATCTCAAGCCCGGCCCTTGTCCGCCGCGGCGGGCCAAGGGGGGGAGAGATGTTTAGAAAACGCTTACGCGGGGTTGGAGGTTATCGGCGGCCTGACGCAACAACCGTGCAGGATCGCGTTGGGGCCGATTTGGGTTGCCCCTTCCCCTTCTGTGTCCGGGCTTCCATGGTCGTTTTGCCTGGTTTTGCCGGCCACCAGTCATACCAGAAATAACCGGCAGCGAAGCGGCACGCTTGCCAATCTTTCCCATTGATGGATAATTGGACAGTACAGTCCGGCATGCCTGAGAGACGAATGGCATAATGGCCGGCCAGAACAGTGTCTCCTTCTCTTGGATAATCAATCGCGACGATCAGTGGCGTTTCTTTGGTTTTACTTTTAGATTCCGCAGTAAGACCCTTTTTGATTTTTGTTAATAACTTCTCAGCCATCTTTTTATCTCCTTCTTTTGTAAGTCAAACGCATGGGTGAATTCTATGCTGGGGAAGGTGCTCGGGCCTCCGGTTTGAGGCCCAGCCCCGTATCACCATGGAATTCTATGTTACCACTTTCACGCCATGCGGGTGACATCAGACCCGACCATTTTAAATCATATTTTTCATGCCGAGCTCAATAATTGGTGGAAGAAGTGATTTATCAGTCGAGATAGTTCAATCCTCTCAGCCTGGTTCTTATATAATTCCGCCCATGTTCAAGAAGATCATTTCCGAATTTGTCGCTTCAGCCGCTTTTCTGGTTTGGATAGCGGGGACGGCGCCTTCTCTTTTGGCGGGCGTGGAAGCCGCTTCCTTTTTGCCCGCCAAACAACCATCGGTTCTGGTTCTCTACGACGGGGCTGATGTGGATCGAAACCCGGGGAGAATTGACGCGCGCTATCTGGGGAACCTCTGCGGTCACTTCACGACACATCGAACCATTCAATCCTTGAGCGACTACAAGCCCGGCCAGTGGAAAGCGTTCGATGCCGTCTTCTGCATTGTTTACCAGAAACATTACAAGGTTCCCGAGGCGTTTTTGCGGGATGTCCCCGATATCAACCGCACCTTCTGCTGGCTCGGCAATCAAGTGGGGCAATTGGATCAGTTGCATGTCTTAAAAGAACATGGCGTCGCTTTCGATCGATTTTATCAGGATTCCCCTTTCACGTCCGTGAAATACAAGGAACATCTTTTGGATAAAGGAGACCCGGATATCAACCTTCTTGTTGTGAAGGATGCCTCGAAAGCGGACGTGGTGGCGGAGGCCATTAGCCGGGCCAGAGATAAAAAGGTCCCCTATATAATAAGGAGCGGATCATTCTGGGTGGTGGCGGACTCCCCGTTCGCTTATTCATCGGAGAACGATCGCTACCTTGTTTTCGCGGATGTTCTTCATGATATTTTAGGAATCGATCACAAGGAAGATCACCGGGCCATGATCCGAATTGAGGATTTAAACGCCTTGTCCAATCCGGCTGATTTGGCCGCGGTTTTGGCCATTTTTAAAAAGAATAATGTCCCGTTCTCGTTTGGGATTGTCCCGGTTTACGTTAATCCGGGCGAGCGAATTTATGTGCGTCTGTCGGACAAGCCGCAGATTGTTCAGGCGTTGAAAAAATTTGTCGAGGCCGGCGGGTCTCCGATTCTTCACGGCTACACGCACCAGCGCCGCGGCATCAGCACCGATGATTATGAGTTTTGGGACGATTTGGCCGACCGCCCCGTTCTTGGCGACTCGGAACGCTTCGCTTCTTCCCGCATCGAGGATTCCCTCAAGGAAGCCATGGAAGCCGGCCTTTACCCCTTGTCTTGGGAGACGCCCCACTATGCTGGATCCATTGTTGATTACAAAGCCGTCCGCCGGTATTTCGCGACGACGTATGAGCGCCGTCTTGTCGCCAACCATTTGGGGTCGGATCAGTATTTCCCCTACCCGGTGATCGACCTTTATGGGCAGTATGTCATTCCTGAAGATACTTCCTATGTGCCCAAGGAGGATCAGACCATTCAACCCCTGCTTGAAAATGCTTCATCGGCGTTGGTCGTTAGGGATGGGTACGCCAGCGCTTTCTTTCACCCCTTTTTAAATCTCGCGCTCTTGGATGGACTCATCAAAGGGTTCAAAGAACGCGGTTATCATTTTGTCGATATTCGGTCTTTTCCGAACCGCGTTCAGATGGAAGGGCGTCTCATCACAACCGAATCCGGCGAGATTGAGGTGGGCGGCCACGGGCGTTATTTGGTGGAGCAATTTATTCTGCCTGGGGGGAAAACACGCGAGCGAATCGTCGACGTTCCTGAGGAGGGGCTCGTGAAGCGGCTAGCCAATCTGAATGAAGGGGAAGTTTATGTCGCTCAGCGCCAGGAAACGCGACCTCCCAGTTGGATAAAAAAACTTCTGCACGTGGCCAAAGGGGATTTTTCCGTCATTCAAAACAAGTGGGAAGATGTGTTTCAGGGGGGGTCCATTCATGAGCCCATCAAGACGGTTATTTTATGGAATTCGCGGGCCATTGGAGAAGAAGCCAAGGACCAGGAAAGTTTCTATGTGACGCTCGACAATCTGTCGCTTAATGTGGAGCGCGTCGACCGGCGGAATTTTACCGAGCAGGAGGTGGGCGCCTTCACCCTTTTTGTGGTTCCCTGGAGCACCGCCCGGATTCTCAAAGAAGAGGAAGTGTCGAAAATAATCCGGATGGTGAACGAAGGTGTTGTTCTCGTGACGGACGGGCCCAGCCCCCTGGCGGAGGCCCTGGGAATTCAGTTGGCGACGCCGGCGCCTGTTCAAAATCTCACGAATCATCTCTTTGTGGCCCAGGACACGCGCTGGCCCGACGCGCCGACGGTGCCATGGATTTCCCGGCCTTCCTTCGATGAAGCCACTCTCTATTATTCCGAGCGGGATCATGAGCGGCCGCTCATGATTGGCGGCGTGATCGGGGAAGGGCGATATCTCTATATGGCGCCGTTGTATGATCCGATTTCCGGTTTAGGGTACGCCCGTTTCCCGGATTTGCCTTTCATCCTCTATAACGAATACCGCGTTCGACCCATGCTCAAAGGATATACGGCGGAGGCCTATTTTGATCCAGGGTATCGCCAGAACATCAGCATCGAGCGGCTGGCAAAAATGTGGAGGCGCTCTGGAATCCGGACCGTTCATGCGGCCGCTTGGCACTTCTATGATAAGTATTCCTATGATTACGCCCGCCTCATCCGCGTGGCCCACCAGAACGGCATTGCGGTCTACGCGTGGTTTGAATATCCCCACGTGAGTCAACGGTTCTGGAACCAACACCCCGAATGGCGAGAGAAGAGCGCGTTGTTAACCGACGCGCGAGTCGACTGGCGTTATCTTATGGATTTGCAGAACCCTGATTGTCAGAAGGCGATCATGAGCGATATGCGGTCGTTTATGGAAGGGCTTGACTGGGATGGAGTCAACTTGGCGGAGTTGACGTTTGATTCGCCCCGCGGCCCGGAACGCCCTGAATTTTTTACGCCGTTTGGCACCACGGTGCGCCGGGACTTTAAACTCGCCCACGGATTCGATCCGGTTGGTCTGCTTGATTCCCATTCCGATACGTTTTGGAAGAAAAATCCAGCGGCTCTTAACACGTTTTATGAATTCAGAAAAAAGCTGAACCTGCGGCTGATGGAAACTTTTTTAAAAAATTTTCAGGAGATCAACCGTCGGCGAAACCATCAATGGGAAGTGGTGGTCACCATGCTGGACGCTCATCAGGTGCCCAGCTTGTCCGATTCGCTTGGGATCGACATGGACGGCACTATTTCGTTGATTAACCGGTTCAATGCCACGCTCCAGGTTGAAGATCCGGCCAGCGAGTGGTCCAAGGCGCCCAGCCGCTACGCCGCCCTGGGAGAGCATTATAAGCATGTGGCGTTGCGCCGGCCGTACGTGATTGATATCAACGTTCTCCCCGTTCATCCGGCCAATCAAAAGGGGTATGCCTCGTCCCAGCCGACCGGATCTGAAATGATGGAGCTCTGGAGGGTGGCGGCGGATCAAACCTCCCGTGTGTGTCTTTATTCCGAATCCACCATCTATGAGCAGGATTGGGAGATTCTCCCGCATGCCATCGCCGCCAAGGCCGATGTTCGCAAAGAGGGAGACGAATGGATCATTGATACGCCCCAAACGGTCACCTTGGATATGGGGCGCGGAGCGCGAACCTTTCTTTTGGATGGGCAACCGTGGTTTTGTTCCGATGACGGGGAAGTATGGATTCCTCCTGGTGAGCATCGACTTGTGGCGAAAAGGCCGCATCACGCGTGGATGGACACGACCCAACTGGAGACGCGTCTGTTGTTTATTTCCGGAGAGCTTTTGGGAAGCCAGGGGGTTCGCCGCGGGCTTGAAGTGGAATACCGATCGCCGAACCGTTGCGCGCTCATGTTCAATAAGATGCCGCTCATCACGTTTGTTGATGGGAAGCCGTATAAAATCACGTCCATCAAAGGCGATGACGGTTATGTCATTCTGGCTCCGCCGGGCCACCATCGAGTTCGGATTATGTCAGAGTCGGCGCTTTTGTATTTCCTCGAATTTACCAGTTTGGTGTCGGCTTCCCTGATCGTGTTGTTCGGAATGGTCTCCAGCGGTTTACTGGCCGTTCTCTTTATCATTATTTGGATTTACCGGCGGACGCACCGCATTCGTAAAGCGTTCCCGCGATCTCTGAAGCGCGGGTCAAAATCAAAGGCTCAAAAAGTGGAAGGCTAAGACATGTTGATCGTTAATATCGGGATTCGGATTCTCTTTCTCCTCAGTGTTCTTCTTATTTGGTTCATGTTGGTCTATCAGTTTGTCCTGACGGTTGCCGGATTTTTGTACAGCCGAGAAGCGGCGCAGGAAAAAAGAAAATTGGACAAACACAAATTGCCGCTCCCCGGCGTTTCTGTGCTGATTCCGGCTCACAACGAAGAGATGGTGATTGAGCGCACGCTGCAGTTTATATTCGACTCCGACTATCCAAAAGACAAGTTGGATGTGATCGTCCTCGATGACGCCTCCACCGATGCAACGCCGGACCTCCTCGATCGATGCGCCAAACAAAACAGCCATCTTCGGGTCATCCATATCCCGCAAGGAGAGGGGGGAAAGGGGAAGGCCGCCGTGTTGAACCGGGGTTTGCAGTACGCCCAGTTTCCGCTCATCGCGATTTTCGACGCCGACAACCAGCCGGAACCGGAGTCGCTCCGTTATCTGGCGTCTCAGTTTGTGATGGATCCCTCTCTGGGGGCTGTCCTTGGAAAATTCCGGACTCTTAACCGCCGTCGGAATTTGCTGACGCGGTTTATCAACGTGGAGGGCTTAAGTTTTCAATGGATCGTTCAAGCGGGCCGATGGAAATTGCTCAAAATCGCCACGCTTCCCGGGACCAATTTTATTGTTCGAAAAGACATCTTAGACGAGGTGGGACTTTGGGACGAAGAGGCCTTGACGGAAGACGCGGAGCTGTCTCTTCGGATCCTCGAGGCGGGACACACGATCAAGTTTGTTCCCTACGCGGTGACCTGGGAGCAAGAGCCGGAGAACCTGTCCACGTGGATCCGGCAGAGAACCCGGTGGGCCCGCGGTAATTTTTATCTGATGCAAAAATTTATGTCGAGCATCGCCACGGCAAAAAACAAGAAGCTGGCCATTGAAATGTTTTACTTCCTGCTTCTCTATCACGTGTTTATCGGAGCCATCGTTGTGTCGGCTTTCCTCTTTGTGCTGGGCCTTCTTGGGGTCGTCAGTATTCCTGTCCCGGGTCCGTATCTCGAAGTGTGGTTGATGGCGTACCTTCTTTTTGTGACCGAGGTGGCCTTGATGCTTTCTCAGGAAGACAATGAAGATTCCTTCGCCAATATTGTTTATGCGATGGCCATGTATTTCACGTACTGCCAGCTCTGGCCTGTTGTGGTCGGCAAAGCGTTCTATTTGGAATTTATTAAGAAAGAAAAACGCGTGTGGGCCAAAACCGAACGATTCCAGCCGTAGCCGTGTTCCGTTAAGGTTTGTTGTTGATGTGTTCTTCCGCTGTTTGAATCCGGCTGAGGGCCTCGGCCGCTTCGGATTGGACGTCCGTGTCTTCGTCACTCAGCGCTTCCGTTAAGGCGGGGACCGCATCAATGGCGAGGGGTCCACTCTTTTTCAGGGCCGCGGCGGCGTTCAATCGAACGTACGGCTCCGAGTCGCGAAGGGCTTCGATCAACGCGGGAACCGTGTTTTTGTCTCCTCGTTCAACCGTTGAAAAATAATAGGCGGACTTCTGTCGAATGACGGGATTCTCATTCTTCAGGAGTTGGAGAAACGCCGAGGACGGGAGGGGAGCCATTTTATAGAGGGCCGCCGCCGAGAAATTGACGACCTCGTCGCTCCCGGTTTTCATGAGGCTTATGAGAAGCGGCATCATTTTTGATTTTTCTTCTTCTCCCAGATACGTTAGTTTCTCGACCGCTCTCAAACGAATTTCATCGTCATAGGCCACCAGCCGTTCAACGTACGATTCCTCCGCTGATCCAGAGGCTTCATTTTCCTTAAATCCCGCTATGCGCTCGGCCAGCGTCATTTCCTCCAAGGCGCGTCCCGCGGCTTGACGGACGTCCAAGTGATCATCGTGAAGAGCCGTTTGCAGGACAGGAACGGCGTCTTTGGCGTCCGGCCCAATGGCTCCCAACGCTTGAGCGGCCGCCACGCGTACGGCCACTTCATCGTCATGGAGAGATTTAATGAGGTCTCCGACGGCGTTTTTCGCGGTGGTTCCCATCCGGCCCAGCGTTCGCGCCGCGGCTTCCCGGACATGCCGGTCTTTGTCTTTGAGAGCAAGGCTGATGTCAGTCACCGCCGCCCCCGCCACAGGGCCCACCGTCCCAATGGCTTCAGCGGCCATCGCTCGAACGTCCGGATCGTCGTCTCGAAGGCATTCCACGAGCGGCGGAATCACTTTTTTATTTCCATACGCCGCGCCGCCCAAGGCTCCGAGGGCCATCAATCGGACCTCTTTGTCCGCGTCATGAAGAGAGGAAATCAAGCGGGGGACGATTTTTTCTTGAAATTGGGCGATATGCCCCAATCCTTGAATCGCGCTCCGCCGCCGCCCCGCGTCCCGGCTTTTCATCTGATCAAAAAGAAGACGAAGCGCCTTCTTCGTTTCCAGGCCCATTTTTTCAAGGGCCAGCCAAGCGAAGTGGCCCGTTCTGTTGTCCGCCGAGGTTAAAAACGCCATCAGGTTCGGCAGAAGGAGTTGTTTTTGGGCGGAGGTTAAATTGGCCAGCGCACCGAGGGCGGGGAAGCGGATGTCTTCATTGAGAGAGACCAATTGAGAAACGAACGATTTCGCGTCGATTCGATTCTCCTGCCAGCCGGCCGGGTTCCGGCCCGCCGGGTTGGATTTTTTAGGTTTGGAGGTCCGGG
>PLLH01000091.1 GCA_003140895.1 Elusimicrobiota bacterium | reverse complement strand
TCTCTCTTCACAACTTCCGCTCTCAAAGCCAGCGTGGTCCAACTTGGGGGTCTCGCAATATTCGTTCTTCGCCGGACCGGACGAGGGATATCATTCCTCTTTGTTCGCCACACAAAACCATTTTTTGAAATCACGCTCCCATCATGGGATCGGATAAAGGTAAGAGGCGAGGCTGCCACCCTCTCCCTGGGTCATCGGTTCTTCGCTTGGATCTCTGGAGGAAACAAAGTGGCAACCGGAATTCTGGATGTCGTCGTAAGCCCGCCGGTGGAGACCGCTGTGTTCTGGTCCCTTCCATTTTATTTGTTCGCCGACCCCACGACGACCGCAGCGGTTTCTATCGGAGCCTCCTTGATCAACCTCATTATTATTGGCGGCGTCTTCCTCTTGCTCCACATCGTCACACATAAAGAGCATTCTCTGGGACCCACAACACAACGCACCCTGCCCACGTTCATCCTGTACGCCGTTTTCGCCGCGTTCTGGTACGGTTCTGTCCCCGTTTTCGGAATCTCCCCCGCTTGGCAGGCGTATATCGTCACAACACTCCTTCATGCCGCTTACAACGGCATTGCCCTTTGGAAAGGACGGGCTTTACTCTCCCTTCATCCCGACCCTACCAACAGCCACCCCGCGGACGGGGATAGTTCCGGAGACAAAGACGAACCGGCCTATCCACGCTGGTTTCGGTATTTAAACGAGGGTCTGGCGACACAGTTTCATTCCCTGTTGATCAAATTTCAAAAGAAGAAAGCAACCATCGTCGATATCCAATCATTTTTAGATTTTAATCAACTCCCCCCTTCGCTGAAAGCGCTTCATAAAACGCTGACTTACATCGCGGAGAAACCGGCCCAATTCATGAAAAAATTAAATTCCTGGATCCAACAGGGACACGCCGAACAAGCTCATCCGCTCAGGCTTTCACCAAGACCCCCCCGTTCTTTCCCGATAGAGAAGAAAAACAATTACGACTGGGGGGATACAGCCAAATTGATTATCGAACATATCCCCTATTTACGTTCACTGGCCATTGTCCTCCACTGCTGGAGCATTGAAGACGGAACTCAAGACGGCGCCGTGGGAGCGATGTTAAAATTCCGGCATACACTCTATGACCCCACTTATACCGTCAGCACATTTATCGACCCCACGGCTAAACGCGAAATACGCAGAGGAAAACCGCGCATCCAGGGAGGAATAGCCTTTAAGCGCGACACCATGGGATTTATCGGGAGAATCAATCGAGCAAAAGCCAAACTCCTGAAGACGCTCAAACGGGAACCAACGATAGATGAATTATCCGAAGAAACGGGACTCAGCGGAAAACGCATTCAGTGGATGATTTTACTTACTCCATTTAAACAACATCAATTATCAAGTCTCATCCCTTCCTCTGAAGCGTTAGCAATGTTGGGAGAGAACCCAGCCACTCTTT
Organism: Elusimicrobiota bacterium; assembly: GCA_003140895.1. Taxonomy (GTDB): domain Bacteria; phylum Elusimicrobiota; class Elusimicrobia; order F11; family F11; genus PLLH01. The sequence goes on along the minus strand of PLLH01000091.1, from coordinate 5,979 downwards.
ACGCGCAGTTAAAAGAAATCCCCGTCTATCTGAGCCACTTGAACCGATTGGACCAATTGATCATAAAAATGTACTTCGGAATTGGGGCCAGCCGTTCTTACACGTTCGCCGAAGTGGCGGAATTGCTTAAGATAGGTAATGGAAACCGTCCCATGGCAACCGTCGCCGCTCGTTTTCATCGAGCCGTGGAGAAAATGAAAGATGGAGCCGACAAAGATGCCGTCCCTGCTGTGATAGATCACGCGGATGTTTTCCTTGTTGAACGCCTTGGCCTTTTACCCGATCATCCTCAATTCGAAACCCTCGTCGCCATGGGCCGGAAAACCCTTGAATCCATCACCCCGGACAGATGGGAAGCCCTCTTAAAAGCGATGGAACAAACAAACGCCGCCACAGCCTTATCCATCGGCCACCGGTTCTTCGCTTGGATCTCTGGAGGAAACAAAGTGGCAACCGGAATTCTGGATGTCGTGGTAAGCTCCCCGTGGGAAACTGGAGCGTTCTGGTCGCTTCCATTTTATTTGTTCGCCGACCCCGCTGCGGCTACAGCGGTTTCTATCGGAGCCTCCTTGATCAACCTCATTATTATTGGCGGCGTCTTCCTCTTGCTCCACGTCGTCACGAACAATGAACATTCACTGGGCCCCACCAAGCAGCGCGCGCCGCCCACCATTATTCTTTACGCCGTCTTCGCCGCGTTCTGGTACGGATCTATCCCCGTTTTCGGAATCTCCCCCGATTGGCAAGCTTTCATCGTTACCACCGTCCTTCACGCCACTTACAACGCCTACGCCATCTGGAAAGGCCGGGCGCTTTTGTCGCTCGCATCCAATCAGGACCGCCCCATCATGAACAGAAGAATCCTCAACATCCTCGAAGATAACTCATGGTACTTCCCCGCGGCGCAATCCTCATGGCACATCTTCAGCGGCAACGGCGACGGCAATGATTCCAATTCGCTCTTCGATTTGTTCAAGGAATGGAACCTTCGCGGAAACTTGCGACGAAAGATCCAAGACAGGCTTGGATCAAACAATGGGAATATCGAAGCAACGGCCCTAGAGTTCGGGATAGAACCAGCCGTCCTCCGTGACCTCATGTCGGAGGGGAAATTAAACATTCAAACCAATGGAACACAAAATTTACTCAGGTGGCCGGAAATCAAATTCGTTCACGGAAGCATTTACGATAAGGAATTCATTCAAAAGGAAAGAGCGCGTTCCGAACAAGAGCCCACCTTCGCCCTGGAATTAAACAAAACCCTGGGAGATTGGGTGGGGAACAAGTTTATTCTGCGACCCGGCATTGAAAAACAAATTGAGATACTCAAAGCAAACGGAGTCCGGCTTGTTCTCTGGACAGCCACCCCGAAATTTTGGGTTCTGCGGTTTATGCGGCAGCACCCTGAATTCGCGAAACAGTTTGATCTATTCATCACGCGTGAGAACTTTTGTCTAGGGGAATCTTCAATCGGAACGGATGAAATCATCAGCGCTTACCTTTTCATCGACCCGAATCTAAATGAAAGAGATGTTCGCAAGTTCATAAAAGACTTCAGAAACGTTAAAGATATCGCCTATTTGGGTTATGAAATGCTTGTGGGCGATAATTCCTATGTGAGCAGTTTTCCCAACCCCAAGAAAGCTCGCTCCCCGCTGGGTCCAATCAAGATTTATGACATCGAACCCTTCTATTTCAACGATCATAATGAGCTAATTGACAGGGAATCGGACATGCCCCATCTAGCCGACAACATAATGAAACTAATCCCTGTTCCAAACCACCCGGCCAACATCGCCGCCCAAACCGAAGCCATACGGAAAGACGGGGCGTTTCTTTCTTCACCTCCTGAAACGCAAGCAGGGTTTATTCAAAGACAATTTAACGGTTTGGTGAAAGACGCTTTAAAAAATACGTCGGGGCTGACCCGGCGCGTGACGGCGCTCATAAAACAACAAAAAGACGAATTCCCCCCCTGGTTGATGCGGCACGTTGAACTGACCACCGTTTTGGGTCAGGCGATTGGGGAAATATTGGTGGCAAATGGCAAATTGGAAAGTTGGCGGCTCCCTGAGTTGACAATCGGTCTTGCCCTGCATGAACTTTATGCCGCCAATGGCGCGGCCTTTCTCCAGAAAAAAGGAATCCATCCATACATCATTCTTCTGACGGCAGCGCTGCGGCACGATAAAGAATTGGGGACTGAGTCCCTTTCTCAAATGGGGCTGGCCGTTGAAATCGCCAGGGTGGCGGATGCGTTGAGCGCCCTAATGGGGGGGCGGCCGCCCGACAGGAAACCCATGCCGGTTGGAAAAGCACTGGCTGCCATGCGCCGAGAAAGAGGGACGCGGTTTCATCCCGTTGTTTTTGACGCGATCTTTAAAATCCCCCCGCAACTCCTGGGGCTCTCCGTCTCCGCTTCCGCCGCCGGTTCTCCCGTTTCCAAGATGAAAAGTGAAAAGAAAACCCCCAAACTCCTCAAGGGATCCGGGGCTTATTTTAAATTCCAAAACGAAGTGGTGGAAGCCTTAAACCGACATGGGGGCCGGGCCGACAATCTTCATCTGGACTTTGGCGTTTCAGAAACAACGTTCCGACAATTGGTTGATCCCGCTGTCCAAAGCATCTTGCACACCCGTGCTTCTGTTTTGTCCTGGATGAAGAAATCCTCCTGGGATTTAGACGGGGCCGCGAGGAAATTTGAAATTCGCGACTCTGATTTTTACGGTTTCTTCAAAAAATTTGACCTTTTGGACGTTTTGACCGAGGTTATTAATGCGCGGCTGGCTGAAACCAAAGGGGATGTGGTCAGGGCCGCGGTGAGATTGAATGTTGATCCCTCCGATTTGGAAGTCCTTGCCGGCCAATTGGGCCTCTCGGTCTCCGCCCAGCAAGAACCCGGATCCGAGTTCCGGGATAGCCCACCCATCTATCAGAATAAGCGCTGGTCGCAAAGGAATGAAAACACATCCAAACCCGATCCCCAGCGCACCTTCCTTGATGCGATCCCATCACAATACAATCTCTCCCAACCCGCAACGACGGAAATCCCGCCACTGCCGGCGCCAGAGGAATATGTCCAACGAGTTCTCTTTGGTGGGGAACAAAGCCAAGGCCGGGAATCGGCGGGGATTGAAGCGCTCGACTTTATCGACCTCCCACTCCCCATAAAAGCAGAAATCGAAGCGCGCCAAACTCAGCCCCCTGTTCCCTTTAATCCCGGAAGAGACATTCTGGATGAAGTGAATCCACGAGCGTACTGGCAGGCGATTGGGTTAGCCAAAAAAACACCGTTTGAGGGACGTGAATCCGTTTTGAACATACTTCGCCAACTCCGGCACATTCGTTACGCCCGCAATCTGCCGGGAGCCTTCAGGGCCGAGAAAATGCCCTCGGGAGAATTCCAAATTCTGGTGAACTACGATCTCCGTTTTCTTTTTGAAGACACCAAGAGATTAACAATATGGCAAATCTTAACTCCGGGGAAGAAAAGAGCCCGCACGGTATTTCTTGCCGCCAAACTTCTGCATGAAGCCGCCGAAATTCTGATGGAATCTCATCCGGATGTGAATTGGGAACTTGGCCAATTGGATCCGGTCATACCCAGCACGGAGGCCATCGCCTACGAAACAGAAATCAATTTCCTCAAAAAAATTACCGGCTTTACAGAGGCCTTCCGAAAAGAACTATCCCCCGACAACTCTATTCCTCTGCTGGACTTCTACACGAACGCCATAAAACGGCATCGTCCCGACGCCCTCCGGACTTTTCTGAAAAAGCTGGGCTACGATTTAAGGCGGTTGACGAACAAACGAACTCAAGAATTCAGGAAACACCTTGAGCGACAAAAAAATATCCGTCTCAGTGATATAGCGAGCGTCTACAGAGGCCCTGAACTCATCGTTCCACCCTCCATTGTATGGGTTTCCATCCCCATCGGACGATTTTCAAGCATCGCGTTGGAGCACACCTATCAGATGGGGACAGTGATGGGGGATGACGAAAAATATTGGTATATCCTCACCACATCTCGAGAGGTGCTTGATCGCGGAAGGGGAGAGGTTCACATTTACCTTCCCTGGACCAAGCGGGGCACAGCTTTTTCAAGAGGCTCGATCGTCGCCGTCGATAGAACGTACTTGTTGGCGCTCATCAAGGTCTCCAAGAAAGAAATTTCCGAGCAGGAAGAAATGAGGCCCACGTTCTTTGACAATAGAGACAACAGCCTCCTGGGGGAGCACCCTGAGCGCGTATTCTCTTATTACTGGATCGCCGCTCCCTCCAATGTCCAGGCGCCCCAGGAAAGAAAGTACGGAAAACTTCAATTTGTTGAAAGTTTTATTTCCGGAGGGGACCCGTTGTCGTTTAACACCACCGAAAACGACCGAACAAGACATATGCCGATGGGAGGGCCGGTGGTCAGCGGAGCCGGAACGTTGCTCGGCATCCGGGCCGATACCCGTGAGGTGATCGGCGTCACCGCCATCCAAAAATTCTTGAGACAAAACAATGTGCCCATCAATCATCTTCCACTAGATGAAACCCCTCCGAACGGCCGCGATTCAGACGCGGATCAATCCGCTCAATCCTATCTGGCTCCCCTGGGCCCCAGCTGCCCCACTCTTCAAATTCATTTGGTGTATGACGACGAGAAACACATGGCGATCACCAATGAATACCTCATTCGAGAAAGCATCGACCTGGCGCAAATGCACGGCCTCTACATCGGGAACGAATACTATCTCGTTGAAAATCCCATTGGAGAGACCAGCGGCTTTAAAGTGAAACTGGCTTTCCAATGGAGAGCAGGGAAAAAAGCAGAACTTGCGACGGTTCTTAGGCTGCTTTCATCTCCCGGCGACACATTAAAAATCGAACGGAAACCCGATCCTTCTGCCCAAAGAAAAACGGACATTCTCCATATTTGGGTCGATAGAAGAACGGTGAAGAAAACCGTCGATTGGGACGTCACCCGTCTTCGTCCCGTTCAACAAGCTCAAACAGACAACACAAATAAACTAAAAAATAAATCCAAGCGGCCACAGGCCAGACCGGATCGGAACGCCCTCACGCTCATCGAGTTATCCCTGACCTTCTCTCTCATGGCCATGGTTTCCGCCCTTTGGCTGGCCCCCCTGATGGTATTATTCGTCGGAGGCGCCCTCCTTCTTTTCTTATTTGTGATTTACCAGGCCAAGAGCGTGATTCTGGCCATGAGCACGGGGCCCCTTCCGCCGGGGTCCGGTGAACCGGCCCCATCGACTGACGAGAGTGCAAGGCGTCTCATGAATGAGGAGAAAACCCTTCCCTGGGCCTTTGATCCCACTGGAGACAATGAATCCGAAGAAGACACTGACCTGCTTCTTCTTTTCAGGGATTTCAAATCCAACTATGCCATTTCCCTCAATGAATTCGTTCAAAAGATGGAGAAAGTGGCCGAACTGGCGCAAACCACGTATCCGGAGATAAATCCCCTCCGACGCTTAGCCAACGACCCGGACTTGATCAACGCCGACCGGCATCTCGGCACGCCGCTCGTTAGAAACCGCGGTGACGTCCCTGAGAAGCTCACCACTCAAGATTTAATCGATCTCACCGAAAACAAATCGGAAATGATACCGAAGGCCATACGCCGCAGGACCACACGAGTCCTGTTTTATCTCGCCGACCGCGGAGATCTATTGGCACAACACTTTGTCTCAACGCACAAAAAAAATAACCCCTATCCTTTCAACGAGCTGGCCGGACACCAAATAAGAATTCAGGGTCAGGCATTCAAATTGCGCGTGATGCGCAGCGGCCCTTTATTTCAGCTCTTCGTGGATGCCGTGGGCGACGCAGTGGTTCGGCCGTACAGATGGAGATTGATTGATCTCAATGCCTACAATGTTGGTTTATCAAAATCGACGGTAGCCCGATTCCTCTTCCGTTATAAGGCGATGAGCGACCTCAACATTCCCCCTGATCAACCCATAACGG
>PLLH01000105.1 GCA_003140895.1 Elusimicrobiota bacterium | reverse complement strand
CAGGCATTCAAATTGCGCGTGATGCGCAGCGGCCCTTTATTTCAGCTCTTCGTGGATGCCGTGGGCGACGCAGTGGTTCGGCCGTACAGATGGAGATTGATTGATCTCAATGCCTACAATGTTGGTTTATCAAAATCGACGGTAGCCCGATTCCTCTTCCGTTATAAGGCGATGAGCGACCTCAACATTCCCCCTGATCAACCCATAACGGTGTTCGAGTTATTCAACGAGACGAATTCATTCTCTCTCTCTCCGGTGGAGGTTCATCCCGAATTTCGAAGTTATTTCATTTTCCCACGGGTGCTCAACGAATGGGCTCGAAGGGCGCCCCCCAGGTCCGATCTCACGCTGGCCCATATTGATAATGATCAAATGAAGAAGGCCATCGACGATGACCCGAGATTAACAATCTGGAATATCCTGATGCGGGGAACCGGATTTGGACCGGCTCAATTCATTAAATCGCAACCCCAGCGCGATTATCAGGCATATAACATTTCTTTTGTGAAAGAAACCGCCACCAAACCCGCCTCCCTTCTATACATCCTCACCGGCAACGTGTGGCTGGGGTTCATCGGAATGGCATTCGAGATGGCGGCCATTCCGTTGATGCTGAATTATCTGGGTTTGGGAATTGGAATTTGGATTGTGGCGGGATATTTCCTGCTTCATCTCGCTCCGGCTTTGATCTCAAAAATAATTCCCCGCGCGCCGCCCGCTTGGCGCATGGGCTTCCGGAGCGCTCTGCGCATCGGAGCGGTACTGGCTCTCTATCCCCTCACTATTTATGTCTCCCCCGCCGCCGCTTTGCCTCTCCTCATCTGGCTTCCGCGGCTCGTTCATTTGGCCAACGACCTCCACGTCATGCGGATGAACAAATATTCTCCTTTGGAAAAAGCAGCGACGCAACTCGTTCGCATGGCCGCGGCCAAAGCCAACCAACCAGAAGCGAATTTGGAGAAAATCATCCAAGATATTCTCAGTGGAATGCCACTCAACATGGAGTTAGGAAGAACGGGGGCACACGTGAACCCCGCCAGCACTCTGAAGCAGGAAGAGTTCGCCGCCATTTTGATTGATCCTGAATTTTTGTCTGTTCTGAAAACCCGCCTCCGAAAAGAGCTCAGCAAAGCGCCGTCGTTGGACCAAGCCCGCGAGCTGATTCACGCACTCTATTCCATGGGAGTTCCCGCCGAATCGCTGAACGATTTAACGAGCGACATCGTCATTCGAACCCAAGGCACCAGCGAAAAAGAAGCGGCGCGCGTTAAAAAAGTCTTGGCGATAGCTTCCAAGGCCCAATCCGTGACGATCTGGACCGCCACCAATCACGACGCGGCGTTCTACAACGATCTCCTCCGGGCCGCGGCGACAGAGAACGGAATCAACAGCGCCGGACGGCTGTCCACATTCCCCTATAAAGCAGATTTATTCCAAGGTCAAACCATAAACATCAGCAATCTTGTAGAAAATCTCCCCGAAACGCTGCGCGGGAACGACAAGCTGCCGAACATCTGCCTCGTGTTCTTTGAACCGATGACGATCAATGGAGATCCAAGCGAGACAAAGGCCAACTCCTATCTGAACAACGTGAAGATGATGATTCTGAATGATCTTTTCTCTGTTCCAATGATGGCAACTTTAAAAGACTTCTTCTCACTGGAAAGCGTGGCCAAGGCGCTCACCATCGCGCGGCAAGCTTGATATGTATATATCTTGATATGAATATGAAGAAACAAGAAGAATTCTCAAGTACCGTTATCGACACCGTCCCTTCTCCCGTGTTCGTCGTAGACGAGGATATGCGCGTTGTGGCTCATAATGTGGCCGCGGCAGCGGATTTGAGCATGGACCGCCCGCCTGCAATTCACAAGCGATCGGGTGATATTCTCCATTGCCTCCATTCGACAGAAAACCCGGACGGGGGCGGAAGAGCTCCGTATTGTAAAAATTGCATCATCAGAAACGCCGTGAGTCAATCGTTAAAAGGAAATATGGTGGTCCGGAGAATCGCCCGCGCGGAGCTTCAAAGCGGAACGGAGAAGCCGGAAGCCTCACTTCTCGTCACAGCCGCTCCTTTTCAGTATCACCGAGAAAAATATGTTCTCCTCATCCTTGACGATATCACGGAGCTTATTGAATTCAAGGGTCTTTTGCCCATGTGCGCCAACTGCAAAAAAATCCGAGATGCTAAAAATAACTGGCACCATGTTGAAACGTACCTTCAAGCGCACGCGGACGTGGACTTCAGCCACAGCCTCTGCCCGGACTGTTACAAGGAACTCTACCCCGAACCCACCAAATCCTGAACCCCTCACCGTCTTTCAAGAATCCTTCTTTTCGACTATGATCCACATCCTATGCCCTTAAACATCGTCATTATCGGTGCGGGACCCGCCGGGGAAGCCGCCGCCAAATGCGCCGCCCAGATGGGCGCCTCCGTCACGTTGGTCGAAAAAGAGCACGCCGGAGGCCTCTGCCTCAACAAAGGCTGCGTTCCCTCAAAAACCCTGCTTGAGCAAATTCGAAACGCCACGCTCTCCGGCAAAACCGTGGATTGGACCGAAATCCAAAAGGTCAAACAAGGCGTCGTGACTGGAATCCGGTCCCAACTGGAGACGTCGCTTAAAACCTTAAAAATAAAATTCATCCAGGGCAGCGCCCGTTTCACGAATCCCACCACCATCGATGTCACATCAGCCAACAGCTCCCAATCCCTGTCGTTCGATAAAGCCATCATCGCCGCCGGAACGGATATTTTCATTCCCAAACCGCTGGATGAGCACCGCGCTGACATTTTCGACAGCGACCGGATACTGGAACTCAAAAAAACACCTTCATCGATTCTCATCGTGGGAGGAGGCGCCGTCGGATGCGAATTCGCGTGTCTTCTGAACGCCGCCGGAACGAAAGTGACGATGGTCGAGTTGACGGACACGTTGCTTCCAGGAGAAGACGCCGGAGTTTCAACCGCGTTGGCGAACGCTTATGAGGCTAGAGGCATTAATGTCATCACCGGAACGAAAGTGACGGCACTGGAACGCAAAGGACACGAATGGCATGTCACGCTCTCCAACGGACAACAGTTGAAGGTCGCCGAACTCTTAAGTTGTGTGGGCCGGTTCATCCACTTAACTCCGTTGGCGCTTGAAAAGGCTGGCATTCAAATCACGTCCAACACGCTTCCGCTCAACCCCTTTCTTCAAACCTCAAACCCAAACATCTACGCCGCCGGCGACGTCACGGGACAAACCCGGTTGGCGCACGCCGCCGCCATTCAAGGCCGGATCGCCGCTTTGAACGCGTTGGGTGGGTCGGAACAATACGACGGGAGCCTTATTCCCAGGTGCCTCTATTCCTGGCCGGAAGTGGCCAGCGTCGGGAAAGCCAAGCATACGGTTGAGCAGGAGAAAAAACCCGTCAAAACCAGCCGGGCCTTTTTCAAGGGATCGGCCAAGGCGCTCGCCGCGCAAGAGGCGGAGGGATTCGTTCAAATTGTTTCAGATCCGGAAACCGGAGTTATTCTCGGCGCTCAAATCATCGGCCTTCACGCCACGGAACTCATTCACGTTTTCTCCGTCGCCTTAAAAAAACAAATGACGCTCAAGGAATTCGGCGACGTCATTTTTGCCCATCCATCGCTCAGCGAAGTGATGAGAGACGCCGCCCGCCGGTAGCCATGGCTCCCCCGCTCACGAAAGAAAAACGCCCGTTCCGTCCCCGTTTGCCAAACTTTCTAAAACAGTCTATCCCGCCAGCCGGCGGCCCTGCGGGGGATGGCCTTAACAACGTTAGAGATGCCATCGCCGATTTCAAGATGAACACGGTCTGCGTTGAAGCCAAATGCCCCAACCGAACCCATTGTTTTAATCGAGGAACCTTGGCGTTTCAAATTCTGGGAAACATCTGCACCCGCTCCTGCGGATTCTGCGCGGAAAAATTTGGGAATCCATCAGGCTCCGTTGATGAAACAGAATCGATCCGGCTCGTAGAAGCGGCGAAACGCCTTCAAATCAAACATGCCGTCATCACCTCGCCGTCTCGAGACGACCTTTTTGACGGCGGCGCGAGCCAATTCGCGGCGTTGGTGCGTCAATTTCGAAAGGAACTTCCGCGCGTCACGGTGGAAGTGCTCACGCCGGACTTTATGGCGCGAAAGGAAAGCCTCCAAACCGTTTTCGAGAGCCGTCCGGACATTTTTAATCACAATATCGAGACCGTCCGGCGCCTCACCCCCAAGGTTCGCTCCAAAGCGACGTATGACAGGTCTCTCTTCGTTTTACGGGAAGCCGCCAAAGCAGGCCTCACCACCAAATCTGGCCTCATGGTAGGGCATGGCGAAGGCATGGAAGAACTTACTGAGGCGTTTAACGATCTAGCTGAGGCGGGCTGCCGGGCGCTCACCATCGGCCAGTATCTTCCTCCGTCGACACATCACCTTCCGCTCCTCAAATTGTACAATCCAGATGAATTTGACTCTCTTCGCCGAAAAGCCTTAGAATACGGCTTTCTTGATGTGTCCGCCGGCCCCCTGGTCCGCAGCTCCTATCACGCAGACGAAGCCGCAACGTTGAAATAGGTACATCACATGAACCGTACTCCTTTTTACGATCGCCACATCGCATTGAACGGAAAAATGGTCGATTTTTTCGGATGGGAACTCCCTGTCCAATATTCGACCATCACGCTGGAGCACACCGCCGTCCGCCAAAAGGCCGGCCTCTTCGACATCTCCCACATGGGCCAGGTTTACGTGTGGGGCAAGGATGCCGAAGCCACTCTTCAACATCTTGTCACAAGCGATGTTCGCAAAGCCACGATCGGGAAAGGAATTTACGCGCACTTTCTGAATGACCGTGGCGGCGTGATTGACGATCTTTTCGTCTTCCGGCTTGAGGCTGATAAATTTTTTCTTATTGTGAACGCCTCTCGAGTTCAACCCGACCTTGAGTGGATGAAAGCTCAAAAGAAATCCTTCAATATCACAATACTAGAAGCCCCACAGGCGGCGGCCTTCGCGCTTCAGGGCCCCGAAGCGGAACGCATCATGGAAAAAGTTTCCCCTCAAGCGGCCCGGCTGGGTCACCACGCGATCGGAGATTTTTCCTTCGGAGATGTCACCGCGCTCGTATCCCGCACGGGATACACCGGCGAAGACGGGTTTGAACTCTACGGCCCGGCGGGTCATCTTCTCTCGATTTGGGATCAACTCTTGGCGGCGGGACGCCCCCTTGGGCTTCTTCCGTGCGGGCTTGGCGCGCGCGACACGCTCAGAACCGAAGCATCCTATCCTCTCTACGGCCACGAATTGGACGACAAACACACTCCCCTCGAATCAGGTCTTGGCTGGGTGGTGAGCTGGGACAAAGGACATTTTATTGGGCGAGAGGCCTTGGTAAAACAAAAATCCGACGGGATTAAGGTCAAACTCGCCGGATTTCAAGTGGACGGCGGCGGCGTGGTTCGCCCCGGCGGAAAAATCGTCGCTAACGGGAAGGAAGTGGGAACAGTCGCCAGCGGAACGTTTTCCCCCACATTGGGCAAAGCCATCGGAATGGCCTTTTTACCGATGGAATGCGCCAACAACGGTTTTCAGCTAAAAATTCAATTGGGAAGTCGGGAGATGTCGGCTATGACGGTGAAGCTGCCGTTTTACAAGCGCCCCGTCGCTTCCATCAAATAAAGGAGAACATCTTGAGAAGTCCTAACGATTGCCGGTTTACAAAGACACATGAGTGGGTGGCCCCGGACGGGGCTGTTGGACTCAGCGACCACGCTCAAAAAGAAATCACGGACGTGGTGTATGTTGAACTCCCCAAAGTGGGCCGCGTCGTGAAAGCGGGCGAGGCCAGCGCCGTCGTGGAATCCGTTAAAGCCGCTTTTGACATTTATTCCCCCGTGTCCGGAAAAATCACCAAAGTGAACACAGACCTTTCCAAAAATCCGGCGCTCGTGAACCAGTCCCCTTACGACAACGGCTGGCTTTTTGTCGTTGAGATGTCGGCTCCGAAAGAGCGCGAGTCGCTTTCAACCCACGACGCCTACAAGAAATCGCTGGAATCAAACAGCCACTAATATGTTCCATCCGGATTCTCCTTTAGACGAGAAATCTCTTCTGGCCTCCATCGGCGTTTCTTCCTTTGAGGATCTTCTCCCGCGTCTTCCCAAAAAGCATTTAAATCCAAAACTGGGCCTCTCGAAAAGTCTCTCGGAAATGGAACTCACGAAAAAAGTGGAAGATCTCGCCGGAAAAAACAGCCGCCCGTTGAGCTTTCTGGGAGCCGGGGCTTATGATCACTTTATTCCGGCCGCCGTCTCCTCCCTCATTAACCGGAGCGAATTCGCCACCGCTTACACCCCGTATCAGCCGGAAGCCAGCCAAGGCACGCTTCAAACCATTTTTGAATTCCAAAGCCTGGTGGCGGAAATCTATGGAATGGATATGGCGAACGCCTCCCTTTATGATGGCGCCTCCGCCCTTGCTGAAGCGGTATGGGTAACCATTCGCCAGACAGAGCGTTCCATCATCCTTCTCCCAGAAGCGCTTCACCCTCATGCCCGCCAAACCGTAGAGACGTATTTCAGCGGGAACCCTCAAATTAAACTCGTCACCGTGGCGTGTCCAAAGGGCGTTATGGATATGGCCGACTTGGACGCTCACCTCAAACGCCACGCCGATCAGGTGGCTGCGGTGGTTGTTCAAACCCCCAATTTCTTTGGCTGTCTTGAAGATGGAAAAGAAATCGCCGACAAAGCCCACGGCGCCGGGGCGCTTTGCATTGTCTCATCAAACCCCCTTTCGCTGGGGCTCTTGACGCCCCCGGGAGAAATGGGTGCGGACATCGCCGTGGGCGAAGGGCAACCTCTCGGACTCCCTGTCGAATTTGGAGGACCGTATCTCGGCCTCATGGCCTTCAAAAAAGAATTACTTCGAAAAATTCCCGGACGACTCGCTGGGCAGACCGTGGATCGGGACGGGAAGGTGGCTTATGTGCTCACTCTTCAAGCCCGCGAGCAACACATCCGGCGGGAAAAAGCCAACTCCAATATTTGCACCAACGAAAATCTCTGCGCCACCGCTTTCACTATCCATGTCTCTCTCCTGGGCCCGGACGGCTTACGAGAGCTCGCGGAGCGGAATCTCCAATTGGCGCATGACGCCGCGGATCAACTTGCCACTCTCCCCGGCGTCAAACTCGCTTTCAAAACTCCTTTCTTCAATGAATTCGTCCTGGATGTTGACACCGACGGTGTCGGAACCAACGCCGAGACGCTCAATAAAAAGCTTTTGGAGAAGGGCATTCTGGGTGGCCTTCCCCTCTCGGCCTTCTTCCCGGCGCTCAATCACCATCTTCTCGTGAATGTGACGGAGAAAAAGTCGAAGGAAGACATCGACCGCCTTGTGGCCGCGCTTCGGAGCCTTCGGCTGGAAGCCTCCGCCGGGAGCCTCCGATGAATAAAAACAT
>PLLH01000076.1 GCA_003140895.1 Elusimicrobiota bacterium | reverse complement strand
GCATCTCCTGTCTTAACTTTTTCAATTGAGGGAGTTTATCGACAGAATGGGTTAGCCAGTCTTCAGGCGGGAATTGAATGGAGGCCGGTTTCTCAGTTCGCTTTTCGCGCTGGCTATAGAACCGATACAATCAAGGATAATTCATCCCTTGCTGGCATAAGTCTGGGAGCCGGATTCAATATATTCGGCCAGACTCTCTCTTACGCCTGGGTTCCGATGGGTGACTTGGGCAATACGCAGTATGTTTCCATCCTCATTCGTTTAGGTGGGCATTCCAAGAATCAGGTAACCCCGTCGCAGCCACAACAACAGATCGCATCGAAACCAGTCCCGCAGATCGCGCCGAAATCAGCTCGAATGAATTCAAAAATGCATTTGAGAGATTAGAACAGCAGATTTTTTCCTTTTAAGAATTCCGTAATTAATTCCGCAACGACAGAATTCCCGCCGGGCGTATAATGGCAATTATCATAGAAGAGCCGCTGCCCTTGCTTGGAACGCAAGACGGGGAGAAGATCAAAGAACGGGATCTGGTGGGAACCGCAGAACTCCTTCAACTGGTCTTGCGGTTTTGAAATAAGGGGGGAGGCCACATTGGTAACCACTTGAGCGTGTTCCGGGAAGGCCACGACGGCGAACCGCGCGTGGTGGGAGCTCATGGAGTCTCGAATCGCGGATATTTTTTGACACATCGCGGCGAGACTCGCGTCTTTCCACGCGTCTCCCCAATCAAATTGAGCCCCTTCGATCAATTTTTGAAATTCAGCCGGGTCCTTAACCCACAATCCCGCGTTGTAAGCGTTGATCCAATCAAACCGCCGGCTTCGCGACTCCATGAGAGCGATTTGATGCCGGGCCAAAACCTGCCTGAGGTTTCCGTAGAGAGTCCCCATCAAATAACTTTGTCTCAGCCATGATTGCTGGTTGAGCCATCGGATAGCCGGATTTTTATAAACGGTTTCCTCCGGGAATCCGACGGGAGGCCTGTTGTCGTTTAAGTACCAGCAAAGAATCACAAGATCAGGTTGGATTTTGAATCCAACGTCGTTCAGCCATTGGCGCTCTTCAATAAGTCCTGTGTCCCCGACTCCGGCATTCACGACGTCGGCGTTCACGCCGTCCGTCGGAGCAGAGGGTCGAGCTTGAAGCGCGCGGGCAATTCGGCTCACAAAGGTAGCCTCTTCCGGCAGGCGGCCACCGAGCGTGATGGAGTCTCCGAGGAAAATAATTCGGAACGTGTTCGCCGGCTTCGGCGTCTCAATCTCTTTTCCGCGAAGCCCGAGTGAATTAATCCGGAACTCCGCTTTCCCCGTGTTATCCCAGAGCCGCTCATATCCGATTTTATTGGGGATGTGACGGCGCACCCCGGAAGGATCCGTTGTGTAATACAGGTCCGCCTCGGAGAACGTTAACTCCTGAAGCTTTTTGTTAAATAAGTGCCGGCAGGCCCATTCTCCCAGAGCGCATCCGATGGCGAGGCCAAGCCCGACCAAGACGACGCGCTTGAGGAGGATCGACGGCCCTGCGGAGGGAGGGATCTTTTTGTGCGCCATGGTTCAAATTGAACCATTATTATGTGTCGCACGGTAGATACAGATCGCCTATAATTCACGCATGTTTAAAAATCCAATCCGATGCGTGACGTTTCTAACGGGGTTCGCGTTAATGACGGCGATGACGACAGGAGCCTCGTCCGCCGACTCCGGCGAATTATTGTTGAGCGAAGAATTCAACAGGCCCAATGGGCTCATCACCAATGAGTACGCTTATTGGAATCCCGATGAGCCGGACGCCGTCACATCTCTCTTTTGGGAATTGGACAGCGGTTCTTTTTTCGCCGAGGGGAGAGCCGGCTGGACCGGCGTCCCGGACGATGTGACGCCCAACGCCACGTCCACGAACGGGACCAACTCGGCGGTCTTCCGCTTGAGCACGAAAAGGGCTGATTTCACCAACGTCACCGTTTCGTTTTCACTTCTTAACCAGGGACTTTCGTCTTCTCCCTCAACCCCTCCGGTGGATTGGGACGGCCTTCACATCTGGCTCCGGTATCAGAATGAATACAATCTGTACTATGCCAGCATCAACCGGCGGGATAACACGGTTGTTGTTAAGAAAAAAGTCCCCGGCGGGTCCTCCAACGGCGGCACGTATTACCAACTCAGCAGTTCCGTTCGTTACGTCGTCCCGTACAACATGTGGCAAGAAGTGACGGCGACGGTCAACGATAATAAAGACGGATCCGTCACCATCCGTCTTTACAGCGGGAAAAACATGTTGGTGGAAGCCACGGACGACGGATCCCTGGGGGGGCCTCCTCTGAGGGGCTCCGGGAAAGTGGGTCTTCGGGGCGACAACGCCAATTTGAAATTCAAAAATTTTCGCGTGACGGCGTTACCCGGAACGGGATTGCCCGGAACGGGCGTCGCCGAAACGCCTGAAATCCGTCTTTCTAAACCAGAGACGAAACCAACCCCCGCTCCCTAATCTTCAAATCACAAAAAAATGCTTGACATGCTTTGTTTATTCTAATACACTACTAAAACAATAGAGATAGTATACATGTGTTCGGGGGGTTGGATGCGCATTACGTACAAAGGGGACTATGCCATGAAAGCCGTTCTTCAGTTGGCGGTGAGCTACAACAAGGGCGTGGTCACCATTCATGACTTGGCGGCGAGGACGAAGGCCCCGAAAAAATTTTTAGAACAAATACTTTTGGAGCTGAAGAAGGGAGGGTTTGTGGAGAGCCGGCGAGGGAAAATCGGCGGATATGCGTTGACCAAATCACCTGCCAGCATCCGGGTGGGAGACGTGATTCAGTTCGTTGACGGTCCGATCGAACCCATTCCCTGCGTGAACGAGGGATACGCCGAATGTGAAGATCTCCAGACCTGTTTGTTCAGGGGGATATGGAAACAGGTGGCGAAAGCAACATTGGACATCGTGAACAACGTGACTTTTGATGACTTGGCTAAAAAAATTCGGTCGCAGGAAGAAGTGATTTCCTATTCGATTTAATATATGGGCCGTCATTCCCGCGAAAGCGGGAATCCAGTTTTAGCCTTTCTTTGAAAGATTGTTACGGCTGGATCCCCGCTTTCGCGGG
>PLLH01000016.1 GCA_003140895.1 Elusimicrobiota bacterium | reverse complement strand
TTTAGGCGTGCTCTGTAATCTGAACGGACCGGCGAAGCGGGAGAGAAAGGGAGATCGTCTCAAGAAGACCGGCCGTCAACGCCCCCACATAATAAATCCACCATTGGTTGGGAATGTGGGCGAACAGAAAGAGGAGCCCCACCGACAGCATGGAGAGGGAAAACGAGTAACAAGCCCACCCCATGTAGTAGAGCTTCCGGGGCATGTTGTCATATAGAAGTTTCTTCTCGATCGGATAAGTGTAGCCGTGCCACATCACGAGCGTTCCCGCTCCAAAAACGAGCATCACCGGATCAAGGAGCCGGAGCAGAAAAAGGACCGCCATGAGCGAAGAAGGGGCACCCGTCCGGTTATCAAACCAGATTCCGTCGTACGCCCGCCATTTCCCGAATTCAAAAATGAGTTCGCTTCCGCCGATGGCCTTCGTGTTGACGATCACAAAAATCGCGGCGAGGGAAAGACCGATCCCGAAAACGGTTCGGACCAACACTTTGGGAACATTGGCGCTCCCGAACACCAGGCTCATCATGGCGATCGTAACGGCAGGACCGAAGAGGCCGATCATCACAAATTCGCGGATGTTGTTAATAATGAGCGGCATGGGATAGGGACCCAGCAGAATTTGGAGAGGCCGCGTGGCAAGATAGATTCCGAAAAAGAGAAACCCCCAGTAGGCTTTGTCATAGGTGAGTTTCCCCGTCACGAGGGTCCGCATGGGACCGATGTGCTTCACGTAGCGCGCCAGCGCCATATAAACCAGGCCGCTTAAGAATGGAACAACGACATTGAGGAAAACAAAGAAAAATTCATTCATGGGGTAACGCCGGGGCCACTGACCGCGTTAAGCTTATCGACCACCTCTAATAATTGAACAACGTCCGTCGCTTCAAAATCCGCGCCGGGATCTTTTGTGTTGAAGTCGTCTCCGTAACGGGCGAACACCGTTTTGATGCCGAGGCCTTTGGCGCCCACAATGTCTCTCTCCGCCCAATCGCCGATCATGACGGCTTCCTCAGGTTTGATCTCCAGCTTTTCAAGCGCCCGGCGGAACGGATGCGGGTCCGGTTTGCGAAAACCCGTGTCATCAAAGGTCACAACGGTATCAAAGAAAACATCCAATCCCAATGACACAAGGCGCAACCACACGGAAAGCCGCGGCGCGTCCGAAACAATGGCAAGCCGCAGGCCCTTTTGAATCAGTTTCGAAATCGTGAGCTTCACATGGGGGTAGAGAACCATGGAGCCTTCTTTGGCGCGACGGTACCCCAAGATTCCCGCGGCGAGAATCCGGTAATCGATTTCCCCGTATTCTTCCACCAGCATTTTGTCAAACACGAGCTGATCCTCAATGCCTTCCCGCCCGTACATCTTGAAAATCTGCTCGGTCATTTTTTCTTTGGGGGTGTTGAGTCCCGCGTCGATCATGGCCTCCACCGCCGCCTCGACGGCGCGGCGCTTGACCCGCATAAAATCAACGAGCGTATTATCCAAATCAAAAATGACGGCTTTAATCATAAAGAGGTTTTATTTGAGATATTTCCCGACGAGCGGCTGCAAGGCCTTCTTCATCTTGGCCGGAATGGCCGACGGATTAGTGAAGATGGCGCCTTGGAGGGCCTGGGCGCTTTCGTTCGGGATTGAAGAGAGTTGAGGTAGCGCGTGGGCCACGAGTTTCTTGGCGTTTTCCGCGTTGGCCAATAAATTCTGAATCACCAGTTGAACCGTGACTTCTTCGTCCTTCCAACAGTCAAAATCAGTCACCATCGCGAGCAGCGCGTAGCTCATCTCCGCTTCACGGGCGAGCTTCGCCTCCGGGATCGCCGTCATCCCGATCACGTCAAACCCCATTTTTCGATGAAAATGAGATTCCGCTTTGGTGGAGAAAGCGGGGCCTTCCATACAAATATAAGTCCCCCCTTCATGAACGGGGATCCCTAGCGCCCGGGCGGAATTCGCCAGCAGTTTTGAGAGAGAAGGTGAAAATGGATGAGCGAAGGACACATGCGCCACGATTCCCTCTCCAAAGAACGTTGAAACACGGCCTTTGGTGCGGTCCACAATCTGATCAGGAATCACGAAATGGCGGGGAGGCAATTCTTCTTTTAATGATCCGCACGCCGACAAAGCGATCACTTTTTCGACGCCCAAGAGTTTCAGAGCGAAGAAATTGGCGCGTTGAGGAATTTCGCTTGGCAGGTACCTGTGGCCCACGCCGTGCCGTGGTAAAAAAGCGCACTTAATCCCATGAAATTCGCCGATTGTGATGGGGTCGGACGGCTTGCCAAAGGGAGTCGACGGGAAAAAGGTTCGCAGGGTTTTCATCCCCTCGATTTGGTACACGCCGCTTCCGCCAATCACAGCAAACGGAATTTTGTCGATCTTCTTTTTGGCCGCCATGTAAAATTTCCTCCACGAAATTTAAGGTGGAGCCATGTTAGCAATTCCTTTTATGCCAGAGCAGGGCTGTTAAAGCCCCTCGCTTAACATTTCCCATGAGTTCTTATTGCAATTCCTGTCCCATAAAGAGAAACTGAGTGCTGTCAAAAATGCAGTAGAAGATATGTTAGGCGGCCAGGAGGTGCCGGAAAATGAAAAGCTTTATCTTTGTATCCCTCATACTTCTCAATGGATCAATATTTGCCGCAGATCGGAGCAGGTTCGAATCTGCGTTTAGCAAAGACCAGCTCGACATTATCTCTGGCGCAAACCACGTGGAAGGTTTCCAAGTGATAGATGATTCAAAATATTCAGTCTCCGATAAAGTTCCCAATGAAGCATTGCCTAAGCCGCGCCGTCTTTCAAAAGAACAGCAGGAACGATTGGCTGATCTGGCATTGAATCCGGCGAGTCATGACTTCAATGATAAGCATGAAATCTACAGGTGCGGCATGCCGACACCTGCCTATCTATATAGGTTCATTAGAGAGAAAGAAACAGTCGACCTAACCATTGATATGGCCCATTGTCAAAGTTGGTGTATTAGAAAGGACGAAAATGTCAGATGCTCGTATTTCCATTCCGCTCGGCGCGACATACAAATGATCACCAGCGATGTTTTTAACTTGGGATGGAATCCTCCCCCAACAGAGCCCAAAGGCCCAGTTGGTTATCAATCGGATGATTTTGACACTAAAACGTCATTAGACGGTTTTGTACACTAGATTAATTCATCTGAACCGTCCGGGCTTCGCCCGCCAGTTTCTAAGGTCGCAATATGCGACCATAAAATAGATATTTTTCCGGCGATGATTTGATATTATTGCCTTCCCTTCAAAGTGCACCGCTCATTTAATTCCCTCGCCTTCCCTCATCAAAAATTCATCCCCTCCAAAAAGGATGAATCATGAAAATTGTTAGGAAGCCCCATAGAACTCATAAATTAATCGGCGACATTCGGTCTCTTATCAATAGAGCGCGGGACGAAGTGGCCCATGTCGTCGATAGTGGATTGGTTCACCTTTATTGGAGCATTGGGCACCGGCTCCGGGTGGATATCATGAAAGAAAAGAGGGCCGCTTATGGCGAGGAGATTGTCACGACAGTATCAAGGCAATTGACACAGGAATATGGGCAGGGATACAGCCGGCAAAATCTCTTCCACATGATCCGATTAATTGAGATCTTCCCGGATGAAAAGATTGTCTCTACACTGTCGAGACAATTAGGGTGGAGCCATTTTAAAGAAATCCTCTATTTGAATGACCGGTTGAAACGCGAATACTATGCACAGATGTGCCGACTGGAACGATGGAGCGTCCGTACGCTCCGTAAAAAAATCGGAAGTATGTTATTTGAACGAACAGCTCTTTCTAAAAAACCTTCAAACCTGGCCCATTTGGAGCTAAAAAAACTCCGCGAAGAGGACCGGCTGGCTCCCGACTTGGTGTTCCGAGATCCCTATTTTCTCGATTTTCTGGGACTTAAAGGAACCTACCAAGAAAAAGATCTGGAATCGGCCATCATACGAGAGATGGAAGCTTTTATTTTGGAGCTGGGCATCGGGTTCTCTTTCATCGCTCGGCAGAAACGCATACAAGTAGGTCACGATGATTTCTATTTGGATCTACTTTTTTATCACCGGAAATTGTGCCGTCTGGTCGCGGTGGAACTTAAACTTGAAAAATTCAAACCGGAATTTAAAGGGCAGATGGAATTATATCTCCGCTGGCTCGATAAATATGAGAGGCAACGCGGAGAAGAAAGTCCGGTGGGTTTGATCCTGTGTGCGGGAAAATCCGATGAACAGGTGGAATTATTGCAATTGGAAAGAAGCGGCATCCGGGTTGCCGAGTATATGACGGAACTTCCTCCACAGAAACTTCTCGAGAAAAAACTCCATGATTCAATTCGGCTGGCCCGCAAGTTGCGCTAATATTCATAATAGTTAACCCCTCGTGCTCATACAAAATTCATCTCTTCTAAAATGAACGATTTGAGGTGGTCGCAAATTGCGGCCACTTCTTTTTTTCTTATTGAGTTAGTTGCGAGAGGAAGCCTTCGGGAATTTACTTACGCGGCTTTTTGGGCTTTGTTGCGGGGAACCATGAAGGAAAAAGTGGACCCTGTTCCCTTGACTGACTCCACCCACAGCTGGCCGCCGTGCATGGAGATGATCCCCCGGGCGATGGCGAGCCCCAGGCCCGCGCCCCCGTTGGAACGCCGCGTGGAGGCATCCGCTTGGTAAAACATATCGAAGACCTTCTCTTGCTCTTCGAGAGAGAGGCCTGGACCGTTGTCGGTGACGGACACCTTAATGAAGTCCCCTTTCTCGGCCGCGGACACGCGGATCGTTCCGCCAGACGGCGTGAATTTGATGGCGTTTGAAATCAGATTGTCGGACACCTGTTGAAGCCGGCTGGGATCGCCCCATATGTTCGGAAGAGCCGCTGAGTCGTCTAACGCCAATTGAATCTTTTTCTCAACAGCCGTTTTCTTTAACCCCTCCACGCTTTTCTGCAAAATCTCGCGCAACGAACAGGCCTCCATTTCAAGGTTCAGCTTACCGGCTTCAATTCGGGAAATGTCGAGCAAATCGGAAATCAAGAAATTGAGCCGATGGGAGGACTGCTTCGTGATCGTGAGAAACCGTTTTTGCTGTTCGTTCAAGGGACCGGCTTCCTCATCCAACAGAACGGAGAGAAAGCCCGTGATGGAGGTGAGCGGCGTCCTAAGTTCGTGGCTCACGATGGATAAAAATTCGTTTTTCGCCCGGTTGGCCTGCGTCAATTCCTGAACGCGTTTCTGAAGCTCGTTGTAGAGCATTTTCAGTTCTTTGACGCGGTCGATCAACCGGCTGTTGGTTTGCTCGAGCTCCCGCGTTGTCGATTCCACTTCGGCCCTCAGTTTCTTCTCGCGAAGGTTGATGACGTCCCGGTCTTCCCCCTGCCGTAACGCCATGGCCAAAAGACGACCGAGAGATTCGAACGGCGTGACGAAACCGTGGTCGCGCGCTTCCTTTTTGGAAACGGCCAGGGTCAAAATCCCCATGATCTCGCTCGCGTTTTTAATCGGGATATGAAGAAAACCGTCGGCCGATTGGCCCAATGTCGAGGCCAGAGAGGACATCCGGCACGGCTCGAACTCCGAGGATCCGCTCGCCAACGTTCGAGACAAGGCCGTTTCACGGCTCGGCGAGGAAGAGTCTAAAAAAATTTCCACCATTCCTCGCTCGCACAATTTTTCCACGCGGGCGGACACATTTTTCCAAATACAACAGGGCCGCTCCCCCACGTAAGCGCGGATGACGTCCAGAACGCCTGAGCAGAGCGCCATCTCGTCGGTTCCGTGCATCCCCAAAGATTGAACAAAAGCGATCAACGCATCCGAAGCGCTTTGCGCGCGGGACCGTCCCACCAGCGCCCGCATCATCCCCTTCATCGGGTTCTCACCAGGGCGATGTCGAGCGCCAAATTCAAATACCGGTAATCCTTGTTGATTTCACTCCACGTGATGAGTTGAAGCGAAACCCCTTGGACGTCCAGCGTCACGGACAAAAGATCATAGAAATCCTGTTCGGGGATATGAGCGTCCGGCGGAGGCCCGATGACGACCGCCACCGGAACCCCGTGCGTCTTGCAAACCTCGACAAAAGAAGAATAATTGATTTTCCCCGACGCGATGTAAGGCTCGCTATGAATCCGTTTCAGCCTGAATTTCAACTTGTGCTTTCGAATCACTTCCAGGAATTTTTGATGGACGGATTCCAGCGCTTCTTTGCATCCATCCGGGAAAAAGAAAACGGCTCCGATTTCTTTTTGGGCGGCGGCGTTGGGATCATCGTCGATAATATTGTTAACGGGGACGACAATCCCCTTGGCAACCGGCGCCGGCGCGGCGGGCGGAGCCGGCTCTGCGGCCTTCGCCTTTTTATTCTTTTCGCCTTCGCCTTTTTCTTTCTCGCGCGTTTCTTTTGGAGGAGGCTCCTTCTTGACGTCCACTTTATCCGGCATGACCACTTCCATATGTTCAAAAGAATCTTGGTTGCCCATGAGCTGAAAGGCCGGAGAAGGCGGTTCAGCGGGAGACGCCGAAGACGTGTCCCAAATATTTTCCCGTTGCATGGCGGGGACGAGTTCTGCGGACGACGTTTGGGGCGCGCTGGCCGCAACCGCAGCCGACGGTGGAAGAGGCGCGGGCGCCGAAGGAGTCATGGCAGGCGCCGGCATGGGTGCCGCCGGCACGGGTGCCGCAGGCATGGGCGGCAGCCCAAATGAAATTGGAGCCGCCGGAGCCATTTCAAGCGGGAACGCCCCCCCTTGAGGCAACACTTCCCGCACAACGGATTGAATCAGTTCGAGGGTGACCTCTTGATGAGAGAGCGTCACATAGGCATGAATCCGTTTAAGGAATCCTTCCAGTTCTCTCACGTTGGCCTGCAAATGTTGGGCCACAAAGGAGAGCATGGCTTCAGGAATGTTCATCCCCATGGTCCCCTGCTTTTTCCGCAAAATCTCGAGACGAACGGCGGCATCCGGAATTTTGACGTCCGTCGCCAACCCTCCTTCAAGACGGCTCAAAAGCGTTTTATTGAGAGCCGTTAATAGGGCGGGAGGGCGGTCGCACGCCAAAATCAGCTGATGCCCCTGCTGGCTCATGTTGTTGAAGATGTGAACCAACTCTTCCTGCGCCGATGCCGACTGAGAGAGGTACTGCAAATCATCAATAACGAAAAGATCCAACTTGCTGAAATGATCTCTCACCGGCGAGACGTTGTCTTCGGAAATGGCGGTGATCACATCGCTCATAAACCGTTCGGCGGAACAGTATTTCACATTTTTTTGGACGTCCCCCTTCAATACTTCCTGAGCCACCGCCTGGATCAAATGTGTTTTTCCGACACCGGGAGGACCAAAAACGAACAAAGGATTGTATGCCTCACCCAGCGTTTTTGCCACCGCTTGGCAGGCCGCAACCGCAAATTGATTATGGGGGCCGACAACCAGTTGTTCAAAATTGAAACTGGGTTTAAGCCCGTAAAGTATGAAGTCAATCTTTCCCATTTCTCTTCCGTTTTAAATCAACCAGCAAATCCGCATACAGCGCCCGTAACCCAATGTGTTCGAGAACAACCAGACGGCTGTCAATGCCCGCCGCCGCCGACTCGATGGACAGGCTTTTAAATCCATCCTGGTTCTTTTTGGAGACGAGAATAAACATGAGGTCGGACCCCGCCAAGAGAGACGATTTCCCCCAACTCGCCACATCCACTTTATCGGCCCCCCACGGATTGATATAAACCGCTTGGATATTGAGCGGACTCTTGGCTTTGTCGGCCGCCGCTCGAAGTTTCATGACAAATTGTTGGCCCGCTTTTTCCTCCCCTTCCGGATAGATGCAGGAGATCTGGATCAGATTGCTGGGCTTCATCTCCATTTCCCAGCCGGACCCGCGTTCTTTTTCCTTTGGCTCTTGTGATTTCCGGTCAACCGATCCGGGCATCAGATCCGCCAGAACAGGTCCGGCAGGGGCGGCCTCTGGGACGTCGGGCGCGGCCGGCGCCTCCGGCGGGAGAGGGGGTTGCTCTACCGGAGGAACAGGGTTGGACATAAAAGGGATCTCGCTGATGGGGGAATGGGTCTCGCTCTCGTTGGCCAACGGAGACACCGGCGGAGGTGGAATAAAAGTCAAATCGTTCAGTTCTGACGAGAACAGGTCCGATGACGACGGCGACGCCTCCAGCGCCTCAGGAGGCACCTCGGGGCTCACCTCTTCGTTTGGAAAAGCGGGTGGAGCCTCAGGGGAAGAGTTGAACATAGGCATAAACGGTTTTTCTTCCTGAGGAACGGGCAGTTCGGGAGGCCTCACGTTCCGGATCGCCTCTTCCGGCTGATCTTCCACCACAGGAGATTCATTAAGGAAACTTAAGTCGGACGCTGCGTTCAGGGGAGCCGCCGGCTCTTCTCGCGAGGGCGACTCGTTTAGAAAATCAAGATCGGATGAAACGCTTTCTTCTTGAGGTTCAACCGGCGAAAGGGGAGCCGGAGGAATCGGAGCTGGGGCGGAATCCGGGATAACGGTATTTTCTTTATTCTCAAAATGAGGCCAGCCCAGGACATTGCCGCTCCAAAAATCGGTATCGGGGGGCGTGTCGGAGGGAGTGGGATTGCCGGACGGCCCCTCTTGCCCTAATTTCGTATCGAGAAGAGAGGTGGGTTCCGAGGAAAGCGGCTGTTCTTCTTGTTGCAGAGATTCCGCCGCCTCCAACGCGGCCGAGCTCTCTTGACCGAGATCAGACAACACGCTCTTTAACTCATTGAGAATCCCGTCTAATTTCTCGCTCTTCTTTTTTTCCGAAGAATCAAAATTCGCCGATTCGTCCGGACGTCGATCGTTTTCCGGCTGAGTCATCGTGGCTCCCTTCTTAAAATCTTACCCCGAGGCATTGCTCTGTCAAATCATATCGTTTTGGAATGCGTCCCAGAGGGCCTGCCTTCCCTCCTAATTATATGGGGGGAAGAGGCGATGGTTTCAAGGATTTCCTTAAGAAATAATTATTTGGTTAAAGATTGGAAATCGCCTCTATTTTTAAGATCGATTCAATCAATAAAGGCAGGAAAGGTTAGGAAGTTAAAATTTCGACTCTATTTTAATGATCTTTTTGACTCGCCGCTCGTGACGGCCCCCTTTTTCAAAAGGCGTTTTGAGCCACATCAACGCCATCTTTTTGATATGAGGAAGCGACGCAAACCGCGCTGGAAAACACGCGACGTTGCACCAATTATGCTGAGATGCCAATTTAGAGACTTTAACGGACCAGCATACGCCGGCACGAACGCCCGCGACTTTATTGGCCGCCACCGCCATTCCGATTCCGGAGCCACACAGCAAAATGCCCCGGTCGCATCTCCCGCTCGCGACGGCTTTCGCCACACGCAAGGCAAAGTCGGGATAGTCAGCCGACTCATCGGAATGACACCCCAAATCCACGACTTTGAAGCCCTCGGCCGCCAAAAAGCTCATCAACTCCGATTTAACGGAGAATCCCGCATGGTCGGCCCCCAAGGCAATTTTGAAATTCTTCATAGTGATTCGATCTCCTTTACTGTCCGGCTCGTTTTTTTGATTTGTAATTCACGATCTCCGCAAACGATTTGGCATCCAAGCTGGCTCCCCCCACAAGCCCCCCGTCCACATCTTCGCACGCCATGAGTTCGGCCATGTTGTCCGGCTTCACCGATCCTCCGTAAAGAATGCGAACGGATAGCGACGTTTGAGACCCATACTGGTCTTTTAAAATATTCCGAATCGCCAAATGGACTTCCTGAGCCTGAGCCGGTGAAGCGGTTTTCCCGGTCCCAATCGCCCAAATCGGCTCATACGCCAAGACGATCCTCTGCGTTTCTGCGGACGGGAGACCTTCCAACGCGCCTCGAATTTGACGCTCTACCACTTCCAATGTCTTGTTGGCCTCGCGCTCTTGAAGCGTTTCTCCAACACACGCAATCGGAGTCAATTGGTTCTGAAAAGCGGCTTTAATTTTTTTCTTAATCAACGCGTCCGTTTCCCCGTAGAGTTGGCGGCGTTCGGAGTGGCCGATGATGGCATAATGGCAGCCCACCGCCACCAACATGGCTGGCGAGATTTCCCCCGTGAAAGCTCCGGAAACATTCTCGTTTATGTTTTGGGCGCCGAGAGCCACAGCGGTTCCTTCAATCAACGACCGGGCCAGGGCGAGGGATGTGAACGGGGGGCAGACGACCACGTCGGAATCAAGTTTCGGCGGTAGTGCCCGAAGAAATTCATTGATAAACAATTCCGTCTCCGACGGCGTTTTGTTCATTTTCCAGTTGGCGGCGATGAGGGGGCGGCGTTTGGGGCTACTGACTTCTGGCATACGCATTACACTCCTTTAACGATAATCATAAATCAACCACGCGAGGGGTCATAAAAATAACAACCGTCGTTCGACGATCGGTTTGGGTGCGCCACCTGAACAACGCCCCCACCAAAGGGAGGCGTCTCAAAAATGGAACCCCTTTAACCGTTTCTTCCTTTTGCGTTTGAACAAGTCCAGCCAACATCACTGTTGACCCTGTGCTGACGGTGACATTGGACGTCACTTCTCTCTCAAAAAGCGCCGGCACCAAATTCCCCGACAAGAGAACTCCATTCGTCCGATCCGGGGCGCTGACCGAGGCTCTGATTTGCATTTGGATAAGCCCGGCGCTCACAACGCGCGGTTTGATGTCCAACGCGACACCATACAACTTAAATTCAACGTGCGTGGCGCCCAACGAGGAATTGGTGACGTACGGAATTTCCCCGCCCGCGTGAAATGTGGCCGTTGTTCCGGAATCCGTGACCAGGTTTGGATTGGCCAAAAGTTCCGCGGCGCCTTCTTCGATGAGAAAGTGCAGATCCCCGTGGATCGCCGTTAATCGTTCGAAAGAACCGAGTGAGACCACCGCCGGCGGCGTTTTCTCCTGAACAGCGATGGCGTCCACCCACTCCACTCCAAGCTGGGAGGCTTTGAGGTTATCCACCTCAGTCACCTCCACTTTGACTTCAATGGCGGGGCGGCTCCCCGCATGGGGTCCGGAACGGACCGCGCCGGCGGACGTTCCGGCCAAGAGCGCGCAAACACCGACGAAAAACCAAGGCCCGCACCCCCTACTCATTGGACCCTGAGTTCGAGGCAAGTCCGTCGTCCACGCCTCGAACCAAGGCGTCGCCTGCCTTCCGGTAGGCGGTGCTCACATCGGCCCTAAACGCTTTAAAGATCGTGATCGCGGCCAAGGCCACCAGCGCCGTGATCAATATATACTCGACTATTCCCTGCCCTCTCTGAGACAACACCCTCTTTCGCATAACCCGTCTCCTTCCTGACCCATGTCGCGCCATTGATCGGTGCTTCAGAGGGAGGAGAAAGCCCGCCGGCAGAAAAAAAGGTGCCTGCCATGGTCACGGGAGGAGATTGTGGTGCCCAAAGGGCACCGGGTCAGTCCACTTAATTGGGTCTTAGATACTATAAAAAAGGGGAATCGTGAAGCGTAAAATAATCGTAAAAATAGGCAGGAAAGGGGGTGCCAATAGAACTAAGGGTTCATCCCACGCGTCCAATCATGACAGCTGGCAGCCAAGACGGCGAAGCCGGTTTGGAATCCCGGCGAACAGGTCAGGGAGCTTGATTCCCTTCGCATGAATCAACGTCCAAAACTTTTCCCCCATGGCCTCGGGGTGAATCAACTGCTGAATGGAAGAAGAGACGTCTTTGAGATTTCCCCCCGGGAGGGTTCCCCCCGGCGGGTTCGCCAAGACGCGTTCAATCCGTTCCCGCCCCACATGAGAGAGAAAAACACCCTGAGAACAAAAGAGGGCCGGCTGAAGTCCGGAGGGGAGTCCCGCTCGCGCCAGACGCGTGAAATCGACGTGGGCGGTGATGTCTTGATCCCCAATCGCCTCGAAAATTCGCTCATGGGCCTCGTGTTTCCGGTAACAGAACCACGTCCCCTTGAGCCGGTCGGGACGAAACAACTCTTCACGAGGATACCCGTAATCAACCGTCACAACGAACCCGCGGTTGATCAACGAGCCCCATTGCGCCATGGTACTCTCCGCCTCGGGCCGAAGCTCAATCTGTTGCCCTTTGACAAACGAAACCGCGCCCAGGGCGTCCACGCTGCCCTGAAGACCCTCGCTCAAGGGACCCGCTTCCTCAACCATCTCTCCTTCTTTCAAGCTCACCCAGAGTTCCCGAAAGCCGGAGGCGGTGTACACCAGTCGATGAAAAGGGATGGCGTCAAAAAATTCATTGGAGAAAATACATCCTTCCAGTCCGCCCACGGTTTCCACCTCGTCAATGGAGGAAACAACATGCGTTTTGGGAAATCGGGACAGCCGCCGGAACAACAAGTCCCGCGCCGCCCGGCTTTTGTCGACAGCCCACACGTGAAGCCCTTTTAATTTCTTCTCCCGTTCCAAGAGGCCCAAAAGCGTCTCCAAGAATTCGCCGCCGCCGGACGCCACTTCGATCAAATGGAAATGGTCCGAATCCATCTGGTCGCGCATGGCGGAAAGCGCGTCGGCAAAAATGGAGGCGAACAAAGGAGAAACCTGGAGCGACGTGAAATAATCTCCCGAGCGCCCGCGCCGGGCGACCGAGCGGCTGTAGTATCCATAGGTGGGATGGTAAAGGGCCAAGTCAATAAACCGGGCGAAGGTCATGGGCCCCCGTCGTTTGATTTCCTGTTCGATGAGTTCAGCGGCTTTTGTTTTCATCTGATTATCCTTCAAGAATGAGACGTCCTTCTTCCAGAACGGCCGCGTCCGTTTCTTTTTTTATGTGCGATGACACCGCCGCCCGCATTTTGGAGGGACTCCAAAGCCGAGAGAGCGCCCAAAGGGCGTGGCTTCGAAGAACCCCGTCGGCCTCATCCAGCAACGGCTCCAAGCGGGAAACAAGGCTGGGGTCGCCGGAATTCCCGGCCGCCACACACGCGTTTCGAAGAAGCCCCTTTCGCTTGGCCCGTTTGAAAGGAGTCTGCCCCCATTTCGCCTCAAACTCGGCCGGCGTTTGAATCCGCAACGCGTCGCTCAAGGAAACCCACGGGCCCGCTCCGCTCTCCGGGAGAAATTCCTTCCACCGGGTTTGACCGGAGCGCGCATTATGGGGACAAACGTCCTGACAGACGTCGCACCCAAAAAGCCAATCTCCCATTTTCTCGCGGAGGGGGCGTGGAATTCCTTCCTTGTGTTCGATCGTGAGATAGGCGACGCATCGCCGCGCGTCGAGCGTATAGGGTTTTTCAAAAGCGCCGGTGGGGCAAGCGGTCAAGCAGCGAGCGCAGGCGCCGCACCCCAGAGCGCGGCGGATCGAAGCGTCGGCCAACATGGGTTCCACATCAATCTGAAGAAGAATTTCACCAAGAAAAATAAATGATCCCAAATGCGCGTGGGAGAATATTTCTGTTTTATCTTGGGTGACGATAAAAACGGTGTTTTTTCCGACGAAACCCATCCCCGCTTGGCGAGCCAGCGCCCGTTCAAGGAGTGGCTTCGTGTCCACCGCCACGGACGCGCACGCGGCGCCGAGGACGATCCTATTAATGGTGGCGGCGAGCGACTCAAGGCGTTGGAGAAGCGCGGAATGATAATCCATGCCCCAGGCGTAGCGAGCCACGCGGCCAAACGAAGGGCCCGGCTTCGGCGGAAGAGCCCCCTGATGATAACTCACGCCCAGCGTCAAAATGGAGCGAACGCCGGGGAATGTGTGTTCGGGATGAAGACGGCGCGATGGGGCGGCGTCCATATAGCTCATCCCGGCGGCGTAGCCTGAGGCCACCCACGACTCATAGGCGGCTTGGTCTTCCGATGGAATGATGGGAGTGGTCAAGGCCAAACAGTCAAACCCCAATTCAAAGGCGTTGGCCTTGAGGTCGTTGAAATGAGCGGCGGTTAAGACGGGCGTATTCAAGCGGGACAACGGCGCGGCTTCGGGGTCTGCGTTACCGGTCGTAGAACTCGATGAGGCGATCGGGGTAATTGGTGGCGATGGCATCCACTCCCCAGACAACGAGCTTACGGAATTCATCGAGGCGATCAGCGGTCCAGGCCATAACGGCCATGCCGGATTTATGGGCCTCCACCACAAGATCGCCGGTAACGCGGTCTTTCCGGGGGAGAATGTGATTGGTTTTAAGATTTTTGGCCCGCTCAAGCGAATCACAAAGAAAGTCGGAATAAAGGAACCCGGTGGCCGTTGTGGGGCTGATGCGCCGGGTCAGCATGAGAACCGGCTCGTCGAACGAAATGAGCACGGAGCGGTTTAACGCCCGGTGCTCGCGAAGGTCTTTGAGAACGGCGTTAATGAGCATCTCGCGACGAGATTCATCTCCGTCGACTTTGAGCTCGACAAAAAAGGACAACGGGTCGCCGCTTTTCGCTTTCTTGTTTTGACTCCACTTGAGCAGCGTGCTGAGCCGGGGAATGCGTTCGCCCGCAAACCGCATGTCGAACCAGGAACCGGCGTCCAGTTCCAATAAATCTTTTAAATTGAGATCGGCGACATTGAGGGAGCGGTTGGAGGTTCGATCCAGGTTGGCGTCGTGGACGACGACGGCAACGCCGTCTTTCGTCAGCCGCACATCGAATTCGAGCATGTCTGCCCCAAGAGAAAGAGCTTGCTCAAAGGACGTCATCGTGTTTTCCGGCGCGTGGCCCATGGCGCCACGGTGGCCCACAACCCACGGTAATTTGTTACGGCCTTTTTGCCTGACTGAAAACATGCGGTGACGCTCCCTCACATAAATGGTACCGGGCCGGAAAGCGACCTGGTTTCTAATTCGCCGGGGGAATGAACAAATGGAACTCGAAAGCGGTTCGATGAGCGATTAGAGGCGTGATTCTACCAAATTAAAAGTCAGCGGTCTTTTTTCTTGCCGTTGTGGGAGGGATGCAGGAGGCTCTCGCCGGCCTTGGACAGAATATCCAGTTGCTTTTCAGACTCTCCTTCCAAATACAGGCGAATAACCGGTTCTGTTCCGGAGAAACGAACGCCCAACCAGCTTCCGCCATGGAAAATGAATTTGAATCCATCCATATCAACGATACGGTGGACATGAAGGCCGTCGATTTCAATGGGCGGCTTATGGCTAAACTGTTCTTTGAGCGAGGTCACCAAATCCGCGGTGGCCTTGAGGTTGATTCGCCTTGTGATGTGGACGCCGACCTCCGCGAACAAATCATGAATCAATTCCTTCAGGGTTTTCTTACTGGCCGCCACCATCTCGGCCACAAGAAGACAAGCCAGGATTCCATCTTTTTCAGGAACGTGGCCTCTCATCGTGAAACCGCCGGATTCCTCCGCGCCCATCACAAACTCTCCCTCGGTGGACGGCCAAATGGAATCCGCCTCGTTCATGACTTCCCCGATGTGCTTAAAGCCGACGGGCGTCTCTTTGAGTTCCAGTCCGTATTTCCGGGCGACGGCGTCCAGCCCGTGGGTTGTCATGACACTGCGCGCGATGATGCCCTCCCATCCGCGAGATTGGTGAATGTAGCGCGCCAGAAGAGGCAGCACGTCGTTGGGGGTGAGATAGGTTCCTCCCGCGTCCACGATGCCGAAGCGGTCGGCGTCGCCGTCGCAGGCGAGTCCCATATCCGCTTTCGTTTTTTTAACGACCTCCATGAGGCGGGCGAGGCCTTTCTCTGACGGATCGGGGCCGGTTCCGCCAAAGTACACATCGCGGACCTCATGCAAAACCTCGACCTCGCATCCCAACTCGCGAAGAATTTCCGCCAAATAACCTCGGGCCGTGCCAAAGAGAGCGTCAACGACAATTTTGAGCCGCCGCCCTTTAAACGGTTTCGGGTCCAAAAGGCTTTTGATGTGTTTCACATAGGCCGGGCGAAAATCGGTGATTTGAATGAGTTTGTCGGCCACGTGGGCTTCTTCGGGTTTAATCCGCATGGCCACGTCCGCCTCGCCGATATGAGCGGCGGTGGATTCAATGGCGTGCGTCATTTCAGGAAGCGCCGGCCCGCCCCAGGCGGAGGAATATTTGAGGCCGTTGTAGTCAAACGGGTTGTGGCTGGCCGTGATATTGATGCCGCCGGCGGCTTGCGCGCGAATGATTTCGAAGGCCACGACCGGGGTTGGAACGTCCCGGCCGCTTAAGCGCACTTCCATGCCGTTGTTGGCCAGAATCTGCGCGGATTCCTTGGCGAAATGTTCGGAGAGAAAACGCGTGTCGTAGCCGACGATGATCGGCTTGTTGTGGTTTTTCTGCTTAAAGATTTCTTCGGCGATGGCCTGCGTGCAAATACGAAGATTGGGGAAGGTGAATTCTTCCGCCATCAAATGCCGCCAGCCGGATGTTCCAAATTTAATCGCCATACCTATCCTTCAAGACCCGTTCGTTTCCTTCTGAAAAAGCGCTGTTCAATAAATTTTAAGGGTGAGGCGCACTCTAGAACAAGGTTGTTGAGATTGTCAACACGAGATCTTGTTGCGGAACGCTTTTATTTTCGTCAAACTTGCTTTCGTCGAACCGCACAGGGTTGCCCCCTCCCTCCCAACTCATTTCCTCTCCCTAAAACGGCATGGCACGATTCCGACGCATCGCGCCCCTCCTTCACATGAGCCGCCAGACCTTGGCGGCCCTTCTCTCTCGACTTTTAACAGAGGCGCGGGGGTGGCGTTCCACTTATTTCTTTCGGCGGCCGCTGTTAATCGGGCTCGTTCTCTATAGCGTTCTCCTGATCCTTCTAAAGGGAATCGGTTTTTTCGACCGTCTGCCGGAAGACGACCCCGCCCGTTTTATCGGCGAAGCGGTGGCCGTCACCGGAATTGTGGCCGGACACCCCGATCCCAAACCGCGCGGGTGTTCTTACGTGCTCTCGTGCGAATCCCTTCTCCCCTTCGACAATCGAACCTTGGCCCGCTCGACTCACGGACTTCTTTCCCTTCAGGTGAGCGGCGCGGACGCCACCTTCGCCCAACCCGGCGACCGGCTTCGGATCACCGGGCGGCTTCTCGCTCCCAAAAGCGCAGCCGTCCCTGGAACGTTTGACTACGCGGCGTATCTCAAAGACCACGGTATCCGATGCCTCATGTACACGAGCGTTCGCTCCGTTCAAAATCTGGGTTCCTCCCGCCAATTTTCGTTCATGCGTCTGGGGTGGACTCTCCATCAATCCATGATGGATATTTTTCATCGGCACCTCACGCCGCCTCAAGCGGCCGTTTTGGGAGGTCTTGCCGTCGGAAGCCGGCCGCGCTTCAATCCGGAAATCAAAAAAATATTCGTTGAGTCCGGCACCATGCACATTCTGGTCGCCTCCGGGTCCAACGTGGCGTTCGTGATTGGGTTGTGGTTTTTGGCGATGCGCCTCATTCGCGTTCCGAGGCGTTGGGCGCTCCTCAGTTCCATCCCGGCCATCTGGACCTACGCTCTTCTCGCGGGAGCGGACGCGCCCATTGTGCGATCCGCCGTCATGAGTTCCGTCGGAATTCTCTCGTACGCGCTGGCGCGAGAAGAGAGGGCCTTCCATCCTCTCACCGTGGCCGCCCTGTCCATTTTGATTCCAAGCCCCGAAACACTCTTCGACGTTGGGTTTCAAATGTCCTTTCTTACCGTTTTTGGACTTATTTACTATCTTCCGCGCGCGGAGCGCCTCATCTCAACCCAACATTCCTTCCTAAGGTGGGTCTTGCGCCTGTTCGCCGCCACCACAACCGCCCAGATTTGGCTTGTGCCCATCACCGCCGTGGTCTTTAAACGGTTTTTTCCCGTGAGCCTGCTCTCGAATATTTTCATCGTTCCGATGGCCGCCGGCGGGTTGGCCGCCGGGTTCGGCCTCTCGGCGGCGGACGTCATTCATTCTCATTGTTTCCCAATCGGGCCCGTTCTTCATGTCGTTCGGCTCCTGACACGGCTCTATATCGGATTTTTCATCTCGCTCGTGAAATTTTTCGCCACCCATCCGGGAACGGCCCTCTGGCTTTCGCCTCGGGGAACGCTTTGGATTTGGTTTTTCTACGCGGCGTGTTTAACGGTGGTGGGCCTTAAGAATTCGTGGACGTGCCGAGCCCTTTTTCTGGGTTCGGTCCTCTTCCTGACCATCCATGGCGTGGCCTCTTTTGTGAGCGCCCACAAAGAACGGGCATTTCGTCTGACCTGGATTGATGTGGGCCGCACCGCCAGCCTTCTTATTGAAACGCCCGAACGGCGGCGGATCTTGATCAACCCGGGAAAAAGTGATCCGGTGGACACAACCGAACGAATCCTGATGCCATTTTTGGCTGAGCGCGGAATTCA
Source organism: Elusimicrobiota bacterium (assembly GCA_003140895.1). GTDB lineage: Bacteria > Elusimicrobiota > Elusimicrobia > F11 > F11 > PLLH01. The sequence continues at coordinate 2,098 of PLLH01000016.1, read as the reverse complement.
TTCGTTGGAAGCCGTTCTCCTGACGCGACCCGACCCCGAAGACGTGAGCGGCCTGGAGTCGCTCCTCTCATCAATGAAAGTTAATCAGGTCATCCTGTGCGCCCCACCGGCGAAAAGCGCCTGGGCCGCGTGGTTGAACGCTCACCCACATATTAAGGTTCGATTGCTGAAGACGGGAGAATCAGCGGGATGGGACAATCTGACCGTCGAGGGTTTGCCGGGATCGGACACGTTTAGAGCCGACACGCCGCTCCTCGTGAGCCACGGCGAAACGCGAATCATTTTGAGCTCTCTTCTTCCCCTTTCGGCTCAACGGGAATTGGCGAAGCGCTCCCTCAAAAAAGTGGATCTCCTCCAGGGACATTTCTCCGCCAAGGTCAAATGGGACGCGGACTTCGTCGAAAAAGTGAACCCGATAACATTAATTGAAACAAGTTTTAGGGAAGGAGAATCTCCCTGGCCCAACGCCCCCGTCATTCTCCCCCAACGCCTGGGAGTTTATGAGTGGACAGAATGAGGCCGGTTTTACAGCGGGCGTTTGGCGGGAACGCCGATGCGGCGAGGGTAGTGCTTGGAGGTGGGCCTCGTTTTCTTGATGACCACAAGGGAGCGGGAGCCCCCCAGCCCCGCGATCTCGTAATGACAAATCTCTTTTATTTCCCCGCCCAACTCTTCCAGAGCCACGTTCACGTGAGAGGCTTCATCGGCGGCGGTGCGCCCGCGGTGGGCGATCAAAAGCCCCCCCACTTTAAGGAACGGCAATCCGTATTCGATCAAGGTGGACAAATTGGAGAGGGCGCGGGCGAAAGCGAAATCATATTTTTCCCGGTGGTCTTTATCGTGCCCCAATTCTTCCGACCGGCGGTAAATAATCTCAACGTGGTTGAGTTCCATGGCGCCCACGGCGGCTTTCAAAAAATCCACTTTCTTCCCGGTGGATTCCAAAAGTGTTATGGCCCAGCCGGGGTTGGCGATTTTAAGCGGAAGGCCCGGGAAGCCGGCGCCGGTGCCAATGTCGATGGCGCGGGCGTGTTTGGATTTGAATACTTCGTCGATGATCATAGGGGCCAGGGAATCAACAAAGTGGCCCAGCGCGATGTGCTGGGGTTCCCGAAGCGCGGTCAAGTTGATTCGCTCGTTCCATTCAACAAGCTCGTGGATGTAGGTGGCGAAATAGTCGAGACCGTCCGGGGGAAGTGCCACTTCCCACCGAGCCAGGCCTTTTTTTAATTCTTCAGACCAGTTGTTTGGTTCAATCGTCATGGCGCGGCAACTCCTGTCTTCTCGGTCAGGGGAGGCTGACAGCCGGTGGCTGGCCCTGAAATTTTCTGAGATAAACGAGCAAAATGCTGATATCGGCGGGAGTGACCCCCGGAATCCGGGACGCCTGCCCCACCGATGACGGCTTAATACGACTAAATTTTTCTTTCGCTTCCAAGAGCAATCCCGAAAGACGCGCGAAATCGAACCCGTCCGGAATGCGTTTGGATTCAAGATTCTTAAACCGCGAAATTTCCGTGTCCTGCCGCTCCAGGTAACCGGTGTACTTGTGTTGAACCCACACTTGATACGCCTCGTGTTGATCCGACCAAGGCCCTCTCTCAAGTTCATACGCCCGCAAGGGATCGGCGTGATGAAACGGCCTCATGGGAGACCCCAACGTCTCTGGCGCCCTAAGCGCCAGTTCCACCCGGAGGCGATACGCGTCAAATTTTTGAAAGGCCTCTTCCGATATAAGCCCCACGCGACGACCATGTGAGAGAAGCCGGAGATCCGCGTTGTCCCACCGAAGATGCAGGCGATACTCGGCGCGGCTGGTCAAAACGCGGTAGGGTTCGTCCACGCCTTTCGTGATGAGATCGTCGATCATCACGCCAATATAGCCCTCGTCACGCCCGAGAACGAGCGGCGCCTCCTCCTTCACGGAGAGAGCGGCGTTCAACCCGGCCATAAGCCCCTGACCGGCGGCTTCCTCATAACCGGTGGTTCCATTGATCTGGCCCGCGAAATAGAGGCCGCCCACCAACTTGGTTTCAAGCGTGTTTTTCAGCTGGGTCGGCGGGCAAAAATCGTATTCAACGGCGTAGCCGTAGCGGAT
>PLLH01000115.1 GCA_003140895.1 Elusimicrobiota bacterium | reverse complement strand
CGCCGACAAGCCGGCCATAACGACGCCTTTCTTTGAATTTAGGCTTCATTGCGGAGGGGGACTCCATTCTTAAAGTATAATCTCAGAAATAAAAAATCACAGTGCCTAATTTTAAAATAATAAAGACAATAGGTTGGCGGCCTCTTTTATATAAAGTCGATAATTTTCGTAATTCTATAGGTAAAAACTGCCGGGACGCTCTTTGTCGCAAGCGGTTCTTCTCCTAATTTATATGGAGCGTCACAATTCTTTAAGAGGCAGAGAACCGTCTTTTTTAATTTCCAAAGTGGGTGAGTCGCGAGAAAAATTCGCCTCTGAAGATATCATGTCAAGAAAAATCTTTTTTTATTTTAACTATTTTCCGACGATGCTCCGACGATAAAAACAGCTTATTTTTTCAGCACAAACCGGTTTCACCCAGAATCCGGCGGCGGAAATAGGACCCCAGCCCAAAACCTCTCCGTCTAGAATTCCATGCTAACATGGTGCTCCCTTCAGAGAATTATCCCTCGATGTTGTTGACGCAAGAAGTGCAGTCGTAAAGAAACACCCCCTCGAATTGTTGTGTTGTTCATCCCCTCCAAGTCTCAGTGTTGTGCAGAAGGAGAACTTGGGCCATGGATAGACGAAAAAGAATCAATAACGGCACGCTTGAAAATGGGCGCATGATTTTTGAGGAGAGCCAATCCGAAACTACCCTTCCCGTTACCCGTTCTTTGCGAACGGTGAGCGGTATTCCTAACACCAAATCCGAAGCACTTACCTCAATTTTTCCTCTTTCAGCCCCTGCCATGTCTGAATCCTCTACGTTCCCACAGAATTCCTGGCTTGGGAACAAAATTAGCCCGTCCGCCAGCCGAAAACCATTGATAGTGAGGGTGGTCAGGAAAGCCTCGCTAGCGCTCATTTTCCTGACCACCCTCCCCCTACATCCTAAAAATATATTAATGATGATTTATATTTTTTGGTTTTGGCTGGGCGGACGGAGAAGTGATGGAAATTCAATTTTGTTTATGGATTCAAGAAAAGTGAGTGGTGTTTATGTTGGTTAAAGAAGAGAAAAAGAGGATTATTTTGGGGGATGGGCACATGGAGTACGGTTCTGTTTATAGAGGAATTCTGGAGTTGATGGGCCGGTTTGGTTACGTTTCAATGGACGAGGTGGTCTACGGTTATGAGTTGTCAGAACAAGAGGCCCGTGACCGTTTGAAGTATTTGGTCCGCCAGGGATTGATCGAACCCTTTTCAAGTCTTGCCAGCCCGCAGTATTTCTACTGCCTCACAAATGAAGGGATGTTTGCGCTACGGTCTTACGGCATTTCAGATGAAATCCATGGATTCAATCCCGACTCCTATCGGCCTTACCACCAAAAGCATGACCGGACACTGGTTCGAATTTTCTGCACTTTGAAAAAGGCGCTTGGTTCCGACTTTCAAGGGTGGCTCAGCGAAAGAAGCATCCGAAAGGGGGAAAGCCAGAAACTGATTTTGGAGGCGTACCGGGAAAAACGAGTTTTGGACGGCCTTTTTCAAATGAGAGTGCACAAAAAGAAGTTCACGCAGGATTCCCAGGGTGAGCTTGTATTCCAAAGCTCAGCCGTTGAGTCCTGGTGGTGCGGTTTGGAATTGGAACTCTCGATTAAGAGCAAGGTGAGATATCGAAAGCAGTTTAAGGCGTTGTCTGAGTGCGTGTACGACCGCGTTAACGAAACTCAAAAGATCCCCTTGATGCTTTTCTTCTGCGGTTCTTCGACCATTCAGGATATGTTGATCAAGTACCAGCAGGAACAGGGGGAGAGTTTTGGTAAGTGCATATTTATCTTTTGCCAGGTCGACCGTTTCTTGAAGGAGCACGAAAAGGCCGTGATGGTTCAATGTATGGGGGCCAAACGTCGTGAGATCGTTTGGGAAGAAATCAATCACATCCGGACGAAGGTGGTGTCATGAGGCCGGAATGGTTCTCACCTTATGCTTGGAATTCCAATCCCGCCTGGGTGAGGGGCATACCACTCCTTTGTCTCACAAACTGGTTTATCTTTTGGGGAATGCTGGCGTGGCTCATCAAGACTCCGCTCCCGAAAAAAGTCTTAGGAGGTTCCACTGTCCTCACCCTCGCGGTGGTAGCTCTCCTCCTCAACACGAACGGCGGATCCAAAGATCTGGCTTTTCATCTTCAGCATTCCTTTATGGAAGTTCTTCAACCCATCGTTCGTGTCGGGATCGCCGCGACGTTCCTGCCATTGGTTTTTGGAAACATGATTTTGGGGTTGGCTTTAAAGTGGGGCTGGGGTGTCATCGACCCCATTAAGTCAGGTCTTCGCGAAACGGTGCGATGGCCCGGGCGAGTCGATCACGAAAAACACCAGATCGAAGCCTCACACCAGAAGGCCACCTACCTTGGATATGACGTCTCAAGAAAAAAGCCGGTCTTCCTGAAATCGGAAACTCGAAATAAGCATATCCATATCGTTGGGAGTACCGGTTCAGGAAAAACTCGCTTCACCTTGTTCCCATTAATGCGTCAAGACATCAACGCCGGCCATGGCGTCATCTTCATCGACGCGAAGGGAAGTTCTGAGAACGCCAAAGTGGTGTTCAAGATCGTTCAGGAGGCGGGACGAGCCAAAGATTTTCTGTTCTTTTCGTTGACTGATTATGAACATTCCTCAACGTACAACCCACTTAAACACGGGAACCCCAGCCAACTCAAGGACAAAATCACCGCCAGCATCGACTGGTCGGAGCCTTTCTATCAGCGAATTTGCGAGCACGCTCTCCAAACCCTTTTCATGGATGTGGAGAAATCGGGGAAGCGTTTGACACTGGCGGATCTCCTTCGGGAACTGAAAAACCCGCCATCCGGTTACGGTAATTTCTTCAGCCTTGCCGAGAAACACCTTTCTCATATTCAAACTCTGGAAAGCGAAATAGGACTATTGGTGGAGAGTCCCTTTGGTGAGCTTTTGCGGGAAGAGGGGGGCATTGACCTTCTGGATGTCTACAAAAACAACAAGATCGCCTACTTTGCCTTGGACACACAGAGCTTTCAACACACGGCGGCGCGGATTGGGAAGATGATCACGCAAGATTTAAACACGTTGAGCGGGATGATCGAGTCGGGGTTCCGGGAGGAAGACAAGCGGCCTTTAGCCATCTTCATCGACGAATTTCAAGCGTTTGGCACAAAGGGGTTCATCAACGCCTTGGCCCGAGGGCGTAGTAGTGGATTTTGGATCACGATAGCTCATCAATCCATCGGGGATTTGAAGTCGGTGGATGAAGCTTATCTTCAGCAAGTCTTTGAAAACACCAATACGAAAGTATTTATGAGGGTGAACGATCCGGAGAGCGCGCAATTGTTTTCGGACAGCGTGGGCACGAAAAAGGCCGTTGAGACCACGAGCCAAGTTCTTCTTCAGGGCGACGACCCAAAGAACATCATGGGGTCTAGGAAGATCGTTTATGAATACCTCATTCATCCCTCAGAACTCAAAAATTTAAGCACCGGGCAGGCTGTGTTCAAGTCTGGAGGGGGATTTGGACGCCTGAGCTTGCCCGGTGTGTTTTTCAATACAGACGCGGTGCGGCTCCCTGAACGGCGGCCCGCGAGAATTTGCACGGTTCCTCACCTCTCTGCCGGAAGTGCAGGGGCGGAGGGGAGGCCCTCAGAGGAACTAATCTGCGACTAAAAAGGTGGACTATGAAAAAAATCGACATTGAAGGGATCAGCATCTCCTACAAAGACGCCCCGGACTTAAATCAGAAAGTGAAAACGGTGCTCTCAAAGATCGCGCGGACTCGGGAAAAACTCCAGGAGGAGTTCAACGGAGTCCGGAAAAAAGAGAGAGGACTTAGAAAGTTCTTGGGAATCAAAGAAGAAAAAGAAGCCGTGGCAGCGTAATCTTTTAAGTAACGAAGTTAATTAACGAAGCAGGACGAAGTCCGACGGACGAAAGTCCCTGACTTCCTTCCCTTAAGAAGCACCCCTTGCGCGACTTCTCCGTTTCAACGGAGGGTCTATGTTCAAGCGAATCATTGTTGCAACCGCATTTTTTGCGGTCATCGTCTCACACGCGGGTCTGGGTTTTGCGGGCCCGTCACTCATCAATCTCCAAGGACGGCTCGCCGATCCGCAGGGAAACCCCGTCAAAGCACCAACCCAGGTGGACTTCTATATCTATCAGGGCGGGAGCGCCAACCAAGCTGATAGCGGAACGGTGGTCTACAAGGAGCGGGTGATCGTGACGCCGGGACCAAACGGTGAATACAGTCACCTCATCGGCTCTGGAACACCTCTTGAAGGCCACACGCTCACAGTGGACGACTTCGATACCACCCAGGATGTGTATCTTCAGATGGTGATGGGTGGAACGCCACTCCTACCTCGTCTCAAGTTCGTTTCTGACTCCTATTCCTTTATTTCCATCAAAGCCCACATTGCCGACACCGTCGTGCCGGGTTCCATTACGTCTGATTCCATTAGTTCTGGGGCTGTCACCTCAGCCCAAATACAAGACGGTGCTGTGACCGCCAGCAAACTGGACGCGCAAATTTCCGGTGGGATCATTCCATCCGGTTTGATTGGGATGTTCGCCCAAGGGTGCCCTTCAGGATGGTCGCACTTCAGCCTATTGGATGACCACTTTCCCATGGGCGCCGCTTCTTACTCCGGCAATACCGGCGGAAGCGCCGCCATCACCGGTTTGACCACGGAAGTCGCGGGAGCCCATGCCCATACAGTCAATGCGCACACGCATGGAGTTGGGACACTTACGGTGGGTCCGCCGGATTCAGTGGAGACCGACTATAAATCACAAGGAGGAGCATGGGCGGCGGCAGCGGCTCATGTCCATCCCTTGAGCGGTGCAACGGAGGCGAGTTCGCCGGGCACCGATACGCAGGGCGCGCACACGCACGTGATTGACTCGGACGGCACTTGGCGGCCGCCCTATCTCGGCGTCGTGTTTTGCAAGAAGGATTGATTATGAAGACGCTAATCGTGAAGACATTCGTCTTCTTTCTCATGTCGCTGTTTATAACGGGAGCGGGTTTTTGCGGGTTTCCGGCCTCCATTAATTGCGGTTCGGAAAGTATGACTGATGGTCTTCACGTCGCCGAATTGTCGCTTGGATTTTTTGCTGGGTTCATGTCCAATTCAACGGGTCAGAATTCCGTGGGGTTTTTCGACGGCGGAGACGCCGCGTACCAAACCTTCCTCAATTCCGATCATCCGTTGGCCGTTCATCCTGAACCGGCCAATGCCGCCAGCTCGAAATTTATCGTGAGCATTGATCGGTCGCTTCGCCTTTCTTGGAGTGACGGGACGAATCAAGTTCCCGTTCAATACCGCGTCTATGTGGGCCCCGCGTCCTCCGACTTAACGCTCAAAGGTGTCACGGCGGATCAGTTTTTTGTGGTTCAGGATCTTGAGTATTTGAAGGACTACAACTGGCAGATCGAGGCGTTTGATACCTATGGTCGATCCACCAAAAGCGCGGTGTTCACCTTTTCCATTGCGCCCAGCGTGAGCCATCTTTACTGCGCCCCAAATCCGTTCCGGGCGGGGTCGGAGGTGACCACCTTTATCTTCACCATGGTGGGACCCGGTTCAGCCCAACTGTCCATTTATCTTCTGCCGGCGATCAAATTGGTTTATTCCACGTTCCTCGATGGGTTGCAAGACGGCGTGAACACATTTGATTACCGGGGCTTGGACGACGGCGGGCGCGTTCTCTACAACGGCGTGTATATGGCGTTCCTCAAGAAGAAAGGAGGTCAGGGAAATGAAACTGAACGGTTTAAATTTCTTGTGGTTAAGTAGCGGACTCCTTCTTCTGGCTTCCTCCATTGGGGCGGAGGGGACGAGGGAAAATTTCCTGAGCCACGGCCCCGGTGCCAACGCGGGGGCGATGAGCGAAGCTTTCACCGCAGTCGCGGATGACGCCACCGCCATGTACTACAACCCGGCAGGCCTCGCTCTTCAGCGCGGGTCCGTCTACGCGGAACACACGCCAGTGTTTGGGGGAGGCCGGTACAATTTCATCGGTTTCCATTATCCTTCTCCCTTGGGAAGTTTTGGGTTCGGTGCGATTCAATATGCGACGGACGGCATCGAAACCAGGAGAAACATTGGTGACAGTGCCGTTGACGCGAGCGCGTCGCAGACGGCCTGGTTTGTGCCGTACGGCGTGCGCTTGAGAAGTTTGTCGTTGGGCGATTTCGCGTTCGGCGTTTCCTTGAAGAAGGTGGACGAGAATTTGGCCGGAGTCCGCGACACGGGCTTCGGTGTTGATGTGGGCGGTCTCTATTCGAGGACAGTGAACGACCTTTCCTTTTTCTCGCGGCCTAATTTGCGGATGGGCGTTTCAGTGAGAAATCTGGTTCAGCCTTCCATCCGTCTTCAATCCGACAAAGAGACGTTCCCAACCGATTATAAAGTGGGCGCGGCGTTTGAAGGACTTCTTTTCGGACGCTACGACGACGTGCGAAACCGTGTGATCTCGGACAAGCTCGTTTTTTCCGTTGATGCGCTTAGGTCGTCTGGGCAGGGCCGATCTTGGACTCTGAAGGAGCTGAGTCGATCCTCGCTCAGCTTTGGCGCGGCCTACATCTACCGAGATCTTATTCCTCTGCGCATGGGGTTTAACCGGGACTTGACCTTCGGTTTGGGTTTCGGGAATGCCAACACTCCCTTCGCTGTGGATTACTCGCTAACCCTAACGGCGCTCGCACCTCAGCACCGGTTCGCGTTTTCCTATTTATTCACCGACTCGCCGCCTCAGATCGTGGCTTCGCCGGAGCTTCGGCAATACCGGATCGTTCAGCAGGATACGCGGCGATACCGGGACAGGTTCATCACGCAGGGGCATGCTGCGCTTCGAGAACGTCGCTACGAAAGTGCGATCGAGGCGTTTGAAAACGCGGCGGTTTTGGATCCGGGGAGCCGGGATGTCCGGGCCTCGCTCGACCAATCGCAGAAAGCCCTTCGGTTGTCCAAGACGCGGTCGGCCTTGGAAGAAGCCAAACAGGGAGCGGCGCACAAGGACTCTGTGGCATTGACGAGTGGAACCATCGCTTCGGTCACCACTATGCCCGACAACAAGCAGGCAAAAGCCCAACTCGCTCAAACGCCGGACTTACTGGCGCAGTTGGGGCCCGCTGAGGTCGCTTTTTTTAATTCGTGTCGGGGCCAGGAGATGATGCACATTTACGAGGCCTATCGCGTCTGTGTTGCGAGCGAAGATGTCCAAGGGGCTCGATTCAGCGTTGAGCAGGTCAAGACGCTGGCTCTAGATCATCCGGTGACGATTCACCTCATCAGTGATCTGGCTTCCTTTGAAAAGAGGCTTTTCAGTGCGGCGATGGATCAGGGAGCCGTTGCCTTTTCCAACGGCGACTACCGCAAAGCCTACCTCCGGTTTATGAAAGCAAAGCAAGTGTTCCCGGAGAACCCCGATCTCAAACGCCAACTAAGCGAATTCCAGGACTTCTATCTGCGAAAGCAGAAATTCGAGGCGTTCGACAAGCTGTATCAAGAACAACTCTACAAGCTCTCGGCTCTCCACTACGTCAAAGGAGAAATCCCCGAATGTCTGGGTGAGTTGGGCGAGCTTTTGCGGAGGAACGCGATTCACGAGCAAGGAAATTTCCTGCTGGAGTTATTGCAGGACAAAAAAATAATCAAGGAGGACTTACATGAAGAACCAACTGTTCAGGCATCTATCAAATAATCGGGCGACGCTGGCGACGTTCCTACTCATGGCCGCGTTCTTACTCTGGCCGTCGGTGGGACGGGTCTATGCGGACTACGGAGGGGAATCCCAGGTGCAATCGTTTTTTGACGGCACAGCGGGGTTTCTCGTGAAAACCATCGGGACCGGCGTTTTCATCCTGGGTCTCATCGTGGCCGGGATCAAGATTGCCTCCGGTGATCAAAACGGGCTCCGTACAGCGGCCATGGTTATGATCGGCGGCGCGATCATCTTCCTGTCCAAGCCGCTCGTCAGCATTCTCTCCCGCTTGGCGGGTTCCAACTGAGGAAGCAATGGCACGGGTATACAGGAATATTGCCATGTCGGTGAAACTCTTCGGGCTTGAATTGGCGGACGTGACGGTCCTGTTGATCCTGTTTCTGGTGGTGTTCAACGTAAGTGATCATATCATCCTCAATCTTGGGATATTGATTCTCCTCGCGGGAGGTCTCAGATACGCGAAGAAGGACAAGCCGCAAGGCTACCTGGTTGATCTGGCGGCGTTTGTGTTAAGCCCGCGCCACCGGCACGTGAGTCTGTCGGATTCGCTTAGAACCTTTCCGGTTCAAACATCCTCGAAAGGGGGCGGCGTATGAGCGGATTAACCCCGATGAAAATACGCTCGCTCCTTCGAGAGCAAAAGCGTTCTCTTTTGCTTAGCAAGATCAACCTCTGGTCGATTACGGACGAGGTTGCGGTGGGCGTCGATCTTCAAATGTCCGCCGGTCTCGAATTGTTCAATCTTCCGGACATCTCTATGAAAGACGGAAGCGAGATCGAAGGTTATGAGGCGTTCGTAAAGAAGCTTCTTCATGCGGTGCCGGAGGAAACGACTCTTCAGTTCGTGATTCAAGTCAGGGAAGGAGATCCGGATCGGGTGAGGGAATTCATCGAAACGGTCAATCGGAATACGGCACTGGGAGATTTCGGTCAATCCATTCTCAAGGCCAAGGAACGGTTCATGAAAGAAAAATTCATTCAGAAGAAACGTTCGTTTCTTTTTCTGACGACGTATCCATCGGAAATGACCAAGACAACGCCTATCACAGTCAAGCTGGCCTCCTTCAAGGAGGTGAAGCCTCGAGAGATCACGCGGGACATGCACGACGTCAGGCTCAGGCAACTCAACGCAGCGGTCAAGAGCCTTATCGATTCGCTTTCGGGCAAAGGAATCAAAGCGAAGCGACTGGACGATGCAAAGCTTGCTGATTATTTTTACCAGCACCTAAATCCCACTCGCTCGCGTCAGATCGAACGTCCAGCCAAAACGTTCTCAGTTGCGACCGCACGAAGTTTGTTGTCACTCAGTGCGGCTGAGAACCGTTTAGACGGATTCGTTGTGGATGGAGTGATTCACAAAACAGTCAATCTATTGGGGTTGCCGGAGGCGATCCATCCGCACGATCTGTCGAACATGACGAGCGACCTGTGGCCGGATTATGACCTGTGCTTAACGGTGCATTGTGTCAATTCGGAGCGAATGATGGAGAAATTGAAACGGGAATCGAATGTGTCCAAGGCGCTCAGTTTTTCCAACTTCGGCAGTCGCTACGAGGCGGAGCAAAAGTTTGGGGAGTTGGAGGAGTTGATCCGGGAGATTCGGTCGACGACTCAGAAACTATTCAGTTTTTCCTTTGCCCTGCTCATCAAAAATCGAGACGAAAGTCTCGCTGAGTCAAGCTCCACGCTTGGTGTGAAAGCTTTTCAGGACATCGGTTCCTCCATCGGAATTGTCGACAATTTAAACCACGAGGATCTGTTCTTGTCTTTCCTTCCCAATCACTCTCATTTTAACCACAGGCGACATGTCATTCACACGGGCCCCTTAGCGAACCTGCTTCCGCTGTCAGGCACATGGAAGGGGACGAAAGTCCCCAAAGTTCTTTTCGAGAACCCGCAGGGGGAACTGGTCAATATGGATTTGTTTGATCCGTCTCTGCCGTCCAAGCACGCGCTCCTCATTGGGAGCACCGGCTCCGGCAAATCGTTTACAACCAACTATCTTCTCACCAATTTTTTGATTGAGTCGGAGACCAATCACGTCGTCGTGATCGACATCGGCGGGAGCTACCGAAAGCTCTGCCAGCTTTTCGATGGTCAGTATTTGAGCGTCGACTTAACGGATGCCTATGCCTTCAATCCCCTGCCTGAAAAAGACGCCGTGTTTGACGGCAAGGATTACGACCCGGATATTCTTGCGTACACCACTCTGATTTTGGGTCGGATGATTTTGGATGAAGGAGAAGTGTTAAATAGCGCGGGCGAAAGCCTCTTGGAGAACGCGCTAAAGCGAACCTACAAAATAAGCGCGTCTCCAACTCTGAAAGACATTCGCAGCGATCTCCAAAAGATTGCAGGAAGCGAGGAGGCGAAGTCTACCGAGACGCGGTCTGATGAGATGAAATCTCTCGCGGGCCATTACGCCAATAATCTGGAAATGTGGACGGAAGGACGCTATTCCCGAATCTTCAACACGTACAAACGACTCTCGGTTGATAACCGACTGATGGTTTTTGATTTGGAGAAATTGGGGCATCATCCCCGGCTTCAGTCCGTCTATTTCTATGTGATCCGGGAAATCATCGACGCCAAACTGCGGGCCAAGGCGCTCAAGAAAATGATCGTGATCGACGAAGGCTGGCGGTTTTTTAACGACGACGTCGGGTCCCGCCTCATCGAGAACTTGTACCGAACCGCCCGGAAGAGTAACGGCATGATCCTCTCCATCTCCCAGAGTCCCGTGGATTTTCTGAGCACTAAAGCGGCCAACGCGATCATTTCCAATACCTATGTGAAGTACGTTCTGCGGTTGACCAAGGGACACGAGCATCTGCCTCAATTTGGATTTTCTCCGGGTGAAATCGACGCCATTAAAAATCTTCACTCCGTGCCGCGCCAGTTTAGCGACGTTTTTCTGAAGTTTATCGAGCAATCAACCACGATTCGGATTGAACCTTCGCCGCTGGATTATTGGGTCTGTACCACGGACGCGGACGACACCGTGAAGGAGCAGGGCATCCGAACCACTCACCCGGAGTGGAGTCATGTATTGGTTTTAGAAGAGTTGGTTCGTCAATCTGAAAAGGAGAAAAACGTATGAAACGAGCATGGATAGCACTTTTTCTATTGGGGGTGTTCGTCTCTCCGGGGTTTGCCTTCATTGACGCTGTTATAAGCACCGCGAAGGCCGCCAAGGACGAGGTGTATCAGAAATTCATGATGGTGAAAGCCATTGAGCAACTGAAAGCGCTCCGCGACAACTACGAGGCCGCTAGGCGGTACTACGCCATGATTAAAAAATTGAACGAAGGGAAAGGCATCCTTCCCAACATTGCCCGCAAGGTTGGAGACATAGGGGACGACATCGCCAAAGAGGCCCAACAACAATTCAAGGACGACTGGATCAACGACAAAGGGTATCACTCCGACATCGACCGGGCGATTGGGAAGATGGACGATTATGCCTCAGGGAAGGTGCGTTATGCCGGAAAAGTTTTCTCCAAATCGCTGGAAGCCCAGAAGGAAGGGGAACGGATTTCGCAAGAGGCGGACAGCCTGGACCCGAAATCCACTCAGACCATGATTCTGAAGACGCAGGCGCTTCAGCTTCAACTCGCCGCCCAGACCAACGCCAACATGGCGCAGTTGTTGGAAGTAAACACACGATCGTACAGGCTCCAACAGGAAGCGAAAGAGGAACGGCTTCGCGATTGGGACATTTTCGACAAGTCGGTGCAGATTCTTAAGGACAACGGAAAAACGCAGGGAGGAAAATAACATGGGAACCATCTTTCAAGATCCAACGATTACCGATATCAGCCGCATCTCAACAACGATGGCTTCCCTAAAAAGCCTTTCGTTTGTGATCGCGTTTGCTCTCGTCGGTCTTTTAACGCCGCTTGAAGTCATTCATCAGAATATCCGGGCGATGGAAGGGCGTAACAGTTACACCAACTTGTTTATCCGCTTGGGACTCGTCTTTGTGGGGCTTCTTCTCTACGACCGCATCTTTGACTTCATGGTTAAGACCTCCACGATCATCGAGTATTCAATCCTGTCGATTGATCGGTGGAGCGAACTCTTGGCGCAACTGGCGCAGTTTTTCGAGACGAGAAAGGTGACCTTCGTCACCTCGTTGCCTCTTATTTTCACCTGGCTGGCTTCGTTTCTGGCGATTTTGGCGCAGAGCATCATGTATTGGGTGCGGTATTGTCTTTTGTCGGTTCTTTACTTTATTGGGCCCATTGCGTTTGTGTTCAATATTTTCGAGCCGACTTCCTTTCTTCCGAAAGCGTGGTTTAAAAACGTCATTCAGCTTTCGCTGTGGCCGGTGGTCATGAAGATCATTGTGCGCGTCATGTTGGAGCTTCAAGTGATGACTTATCTGACGAGCGCCAACACCAATCTGGATGTGCTGACACTCGTCGGCATCAACTCGACGTTTGTGGTGATGGTCGTGCTCAGTCCCTATTTCACGGATCACTTCATCAGCGGCCAGACCTTTGGACCCTTCGCGGTTATGGCGTCCACTCTCATCTCGACCAAAACCGCTTCGATTCTTAAGGGAGTAGGGGGAAGCGCCCTGCGAAGTCCCTTAGCGCCGACGCCGAGAAACTTGAGTCGCGCCATCGCGACGACCAAGACCGTTCTCCGTAAGCACGTTATGGGACGTAGCCGAGAAGGAGGCCGACCATGAAATGGCCGTTTTCAACGGTTGCCCCCGCAACGGCTTCACAGCCTTCCGCCGGCCAACCCAAGTACTACGAGGCGTGGGGAGAGGCGCTTGATAGCCTGCAGTTTCTCAAGAGGCTGGCGATCTGCCTTGTTTTCATGAATGTGCTCCTCATGATTCTTTTGCGGCACGCGCAGCAGAAGCCGCCACTCGTGATACGAGTGGATGAGATCGGCAAAGCGGAACCCATCAAAGATGTGAACGCCACCTACCGAGTGACCAAACCGGAAGTGCTCAATTTCACAAAACTGTTCATGAAATATTTCCTCGAGCGGAATTTCTACACCTGGAAGGACAACCTGGTTGAAGCTGGCAACATGATGACGCCGGAATTCCGAGATAAGTCAAACAAGGAGATCAATTTAAGCGCGGAAGCGAGTGCGGTTGAGACCAACAAGCTCACCTCCAAGCTCAATTTCTCAGAGATCGAAGTCGGCCGGGAAACTACGGATAACATCATTGTGGCTTTGAAAGGGTGGAGACAGATTGCGTCGTATAACGATCCAAAATTCCTCAAAGAAACCATTTTTGAGGGTGAGATAGTTCTCAAGAAAGTGCCTCGGACGGTGGACATGCCTTATGGCCTACTGGTCGACTCCTACAAAGAGACGGTGTTTAAAAATGAATAAATTCGGACTTGTCTCTTTGGTTTTTGTTTTTTCGGTGCTCACCGCTTTTTTCCTTTGGGAATCTCCTTCGCTGAAGGCGCAAACACAACCCTATCAGCCGCTTGAAGGGGCGTTATTCAAGGGCCGCATCGAGGCGCTTGAGAAGACGGATGTTCCACTGCCAACGGTTCCTAAAAACATCCCAACTCTTCTCGTGTTCGTCAAAGATCCTCAGCGGTTTGGCCTGGCAACGGATGCGGGGGAATTTTTGGGAAAGATTGTGTCTCACGCGAACGCCAAAGCAGAACTGGGACCGATTTTGAAAAGATCTATGCGTTTCAGGGCGGGCAGTCAAAAGATGGCAGTTCATGCCTCGGAACCCAAATCTGTTTCACCTATGCCAGTGCAAGAGAGCGCTAACGAACGCCTGATGACGTTCGGCAATCTGGACGCGGCGCTCAATGCCTCGGACGCTTCTTTCCCATTAAAGAACCACTTTCAACATGGGGGCATCGCCTTCCAATTAACGCAGATCGGGAAATGGAATGGTTTCTATTTACTCAAGTATTCGCTGACAAACGAAGAGGGGAGGGAGTTTTTCATATCTTCGGTGCAGCTCACAACCAGCGGCTCGGTGGTCCCGTCAGAATCCTTCGTTCCGTTTTCATGCCTGCCGCACAGTTCCATCATGGGTATCGCCAAGTTTTCGATTGAAGGAATGGCGAACAAGCCTCTGTCTATCGTTCTTGAGGAAAGCGGCGGCAAATACCTCAAATTGGAGATCAAAAATGTCGATTACAAATTCTGACCGTTTGGCAAAGTTTGCCAAGGTGGTTCTTTGTCTGTTCGCCTTCGCTCCCGTTTCGATATCGGCCAAACCGGCTGACCAAAGTTTTCTGCAACCCGCCAAACCTTGGCGCGGTGTAAAAACTCCGCTTCCACGGAAGGGAAATTATTTCCTTCCCACGGGATTCACGTTCGAGGCGGTGTTGGAAGGGGCGATCTTCTCCTACAACTTGCTCACGCCGGTCTCAGCGGTAGCAGATGAGAACATCCGCTACCAGGACGAGGTTGTATTCCCGAAAGGGACGAAGTTTATCGGTGTCGTTCAGGTGGTTCACTCGTTGGATCGGGTCAACATCGACTTTCACACTTGCGTGTTCCCGGACGGAGAGGAAATCAAAGTCGAATTTCTGGCTTTATGGACGGATGGGTCCGCTGGCGTCAAAGGGAAAGTGGAAACCCACAAAGACGCGGTGGCGGCCAAGGTCGCCATGAAATCAGTGTTGGCGGGCGTTCAGGCGGGCGCGGCGGTAGCGGCGCCCACGGTGGAAGGAGCGGTGGCCACTGGCTTAAGCCAGGAAGCGGTGACCACATTGGATACCTCTTCGGCTAAAACGCTAGAGAGCATTTCGGTTGAGGAGCGGACGCCGATAAAGATTTTCACACGAGAGAGAACTGAGTTCTAAAAGGAGAAAAACATGAAAGAAATAATTCCCACATTAGAGGAGCTTGAGACCAAGATTCACTTGATTCGAGGACACAGGGTCATGATCGATTCTGATTTGGCGGAGCTCTATGGAGTGACAACGACGCGACTCAACCAACAAGTTAATCGTAACATTAAAAGGTTTCCGGAGGATTTTATGATTACGCTCACGCCGCCGGAAAAAGCCGAGGTTGTTGCAAAATGCAATAACCTCCGAAAGCTTAAGTTTTCACCAGTGATGCCAAAGGCTTTTACCGAACATGGAACGATCATGTTGGCCAGTGTCCTTAATAGCGCTATCGCCGTCCAAGCAAGTCTTCAAGTCGTCAGGGCCTTCGTTCGGCTTCGCGCCATTCTATCCACGCATAAGGAATTAGCGGTTAAAATGGAAGAGTTGGAAATCAAGCTTCGCAAGCATGACTCCAGATTTAAAAAACATGGGTCCCGAATTAAGGTGTTGTTTGAGACTATCTGGCAACTGATGAACCGGCCCAAATCCTCTATTGGATTTAACAGATGATTGTGGAGACGCTCAAAAGTGAAGGGCGAATAATGGAGCAGAAACTCTTTACCGTTGATGAATGCGCCATATATCTACGGATTCATCCTAAGACTGTCCGAAGCCTAATCTATCTTGGAGAAGAGGAAGGCGGTCTCCGTTGCGTCAGAATTGGTCGAGCGGTGAGAGTCGAAAAAGAGGCCCTCGATGAGTTCATTGCGAGAAACGTTGCGGGGAGATGTGAAACATCCAAGCTCTTAAATGGCCATTCCGCCTTGGGTTAAGTGTCGATAAAAGTATGTTCTTTGTTTTCTTGTGTATGGCCAAAATTTCTAAAATGATTATTAATCATGCATTTAAGAAATAAATTGAATCAGGTCGAACATTCTGATAGTGTCGATATATGTCGATAAAAAAGGTGAAAACAGGTTGGCAAGTCGATGTCCAGTTTGGCTTTCACGGGAAACGGGTCAGAGCGACGTTTCCGAACCACACGATCGCTAAGCGGCACGAGGCACGTCTTAAGACTGAATTTCTCGAGAAGAAACATTTCCCGGAGTCTTATCAGTCCTCGATAACCCTTCCTGATTTCGTCGATGAATACTTGGATCGGCATGTTTCGCAGCTAACGTGGGCGAAATCTGTAACATATTATCTGAAAATTATCGCCGACTCGTTTCCGGGGATTCCTGTCGCGAAAATCACTCAAGAAGATCTCGAAAATTGGTTGTTGAAGATGGGACGGGAAAAACACTGGCAACAAGCCACCAGAAATTACTATATTGCGCTACTCAAGACCCTCTTCAGGAAGGCCGTTGAGTGGAAGAAGATTAAGGTCTCTCCGGCTCTCTATCTCCCTAAGAAAGATCCGCAAAATGAGCGCACTCGTTTTGCCTCCTGGGAAGAGCTCACTCGTATATGGGAAAAAGCGACGCCGCGGCTAGCTCGGTTTTTGATTGGATTGCTGAATACTGGCATGAGGCGAGGGCGTGTTGAAGCGTTGGAATGGTCCGACCTCAACATGGAGACCCGCTTGATTCGAGTGATGAACAAGAAGGGGCGGGAATATTGGGTTCGCATCAATCAAACGCTTTATGATGAATTGAATGTTATTCCAGTCGTAGCGAGAACCGGAAAGGTGTTTAAC
>PLLH01000063.1 GCA_003140895.1 Elusimicrobiota bacterium | reverse complement strand
CCAAGAAGGGAACGCGGGCTTCGACGGCGGTGGCCATCGTCATTTTATCGACGCGCATGAGCAACAGCTCCGGCAATCGGAACCGCAAATCCAAATACGTCATCCAATGAAGCTCATCGGCACCGTCGGGCGCGTCACGTTCAAAATCCTCCCGATAATTTCGAATCACCTCTGACGAGGTGTATCCATCGAGTTTATTGATAAAGGCATCGGACAAGAAGCGCCGCTTCGTTGTTTCCTGATAGGCTTCCGCGCCGCCCCAAAAAACGGGCTCTCCAATGGACCCCCGCCGGAACACCTCCAGCTTTCTCATCGCGTCCCAATGGTTCCCCGCGAGCGCGTTGGCCCCCGACAAAAGGAGCGAACGGAGCGGAAGCGGCACCTGTTGATACGCCTTGATCCACGGATTGGCTTTGAGAACAAGCCCCCAATAAGGGTAGCCGCAAAAGAGTTCATCGGCGCCTTCCCCCACCTGGCATACCGTTGTGCCGCTGTCTTTGGCCAGCTTCGACACGAAATAAACCGGGACACAGACAGGATCCACGATCGGTTCGTCTTGATGGTGGATCAATTTCGGGAGAAACCCCATCAAATCTTTGTCGTCGATAATAATCTCATGATGGTTTGTTTTGTACCGGTCCGCGATTTTCCGGGCATAGTGAAGTTCATTGAATTTCTCCGGCCCTTTGAATCCGATGGAGAAGGTTTCCACCGGGCGTGACATTTGCTCCGCCATGAGAGCCACATTCGTGGACGAATCAACCCCCCCGGAAAGGAACACGCCGAATTTGACATCGGAGACCATCCGATACCGTATCGACTCCCGTAATGATTCGATGATGCGCTCAATTGATTCGGATTCGTTGGCCTGCGAAAGTGTTTCCACCCCGGAAAAAGGGTTCCAATAGCGACGGGTGGTTTTTTGGCCGGATTCGTTGACGGTGAGCGTATGGCCGGCGGGAAGCTTGAAAATGTTCTCAAACAAGGTCTGAGGCGCCGGAGACACGAGAAACGTGAGGAAGTCATAAAAAGCGCGGTCGTGGCAGGCGCGCTTGACACCAGGATAAGCCAGGAGCGCCTTAATTTCCGACGCGAAAATGAAATTCCCGTTCACTTCCGTGTAATAGAGGGGTTTGACGCCCATCCGGTCCCGGGCCAGCCAGATTTTTTTCTTTTTCCGGTCCCAAATCGCGAAGGCAAACATGCCCCGGAGCTTCGGCAGAATGTCTTCCCCCCATTGGGCGTAGCCGTTCAGGATCACCTCCGTGTCGGAGTGATCCGTCTTGAATTTCTGCCCCAACCGTTCCAACTCCGGCCGGATCTGCGCGTGATTATAAATCTCGCCGTTGAACACGATCGCCAACGACGCGTCGTGGTTTAGCATGGGTTGGACGGCGAGGGGCGAGAGATCGATGATGGAAAGACGGCGGTGCCCCAATCCGATCTCTTTTTGAGGAGAGATGTAGAGACCCGCGTCATCCGGCCCTCGATGCGCCATGGTATCGCGCATCTTCGTCAACAACTCCGGATCGAGGTGGGTTGAAGATCCCGTGGTTCTAAAAACGCCCAGGATGCCGCACATTATCGAGGGAGGGT
The DNA here is from genome assembly GCA_003140895.1 of Elusimicrobiota bacterium. Classification (GTDB taxonomy): domain Bacteria; phylum Elusimicrobiota; class Elusimicrobia; order F11; family F11; genus PLLH01. The sequence goes on along the minus strand of PLLH01000063.1, from coordinate 4,849 downwards.
GCCCCAAACATCCCGATCGAGTTGGATGGCGGCCGACGTCGTTTCGACGAGATGATCCCACGAAATGGGAAAGGAAATACCGTTTCGGATGGAGCTAAAAAAGGTTCGAAGAGATTCCAATTGGCCTTTGTTCTGGGCCATGGACAAGTCGTCCCCGCTCACGCCAAACAACGAAAGCCGCTTAAAGTCGTCGAGGATGGCGCTCATTCCACCCCAATGCGCCTCCACAACTTCTTTGGGCAGATCCGTTTGACCCAAGGACGTATAGATGAGATTGCAAAGCGAGCCGTCTCGATAAATAAACTGCGCCGAAAAATTCTCATCCGGACGCAAATGAACGTTCGAATGAGGATGGATTCCCTTAATAAAACAATCGTGAAGCGGCGAGTCCACCACAGCCTGAAAAAAGTCGATCATGTGGCAGGCTTCGCCGCGAAGCCGCCCGCCCCCTTCATCCGTCTTGGTCCAATGTCCCACCGGGAGTTCCCCGGCGTTCACGCGGTACGTCATGACGAGCGGCGCGTTTCGTTTCACCACATAATCCTTCAATTTTTTCGTAAAGGGAGAAAACCGCCGGTTAAACCCCACCATAAAAACAGGGGTTGCGTTCATGCTGCCGACGGCTTTGTTCAGCCTCTCCAACTCGGCCATATCCAACGCCAACGGTTTTTCCAAATACACGTGTTTCCCGGCGCGCAGGGCGTCTTCGGCGATGGAGGCGTGTTTATCATGCCGCGTCGCGATGATGACCGCATCCACGCGCGGATCAGAAATGAGTTCCCGGTAATCCGTCGACACGATAGGCGCTTTGAGGTGTTTGGCCACCGTCGTGGCCGAGGCGCTGCTCCCAGCGCACACGGCGATCACTTCCGCCTGCGCTTCAAGCTGCCCCAAATTGGGGATATGAACGCTCTTCATGAAATTGCCGACGCCGATGAGCCCCACGCGTACTTTCCCTTCGGTCTTGATCCTGAAAGAGGTTTTAATGACGGGTGTCGTCTTCATCGTTTCGTTCACTTGTTCCGGATAGGTCAACACCACCGCCAGCGGTTTGGACCCTTTATGTTTCTCGAGTAATTCATAGGCCTTCTCGCTTTCCTCCAACGGCATCTCCGCTTCGATGAGAGAATCCACGTCGATCATTTTCTTCTCAATCAAATCCAGGAAGGCGCTCATGTTGCGGTTTTCCGTCCAGCGGACAAACGCGTACGGATAATCGTGGCCGCGAAGTTCATATTCCGCATCGTAGCGACCCGGCCCGTAGGAACAGGAAATGACGAAATCCTGCTCTTTCTCATAAAAGGGAGACCGTTGAATGTCCATGCCCACGGCGCCCACAACGACGATACGCCCTTTCTTCCGTGTGATATCGAACGCCAATTGAGTGGGTTCGCTGCTGGGAGTGGAAGCGGTCAGGATGGTGGCATCGACTCCTTGACCGGAGGTCAATAAGGGAATCTGCGTGATCAGTTCCCGGTTCGAATGGGCGCCAAACAAGAGTCCGTGCGCCAATCCGGCCTTAATGCGAGAGGCATCCAAGTCGTAGCCGATGACGCGGCAACCCGCCGCGTGAAGAAGCTGAACGGTGATTTGCCCAACGAGCCCCAGCCCAATCACGCACACGGTTTCACCAAGCCGAACATCCGCGCGCCTGACCCCTTGCATGGCAATAGCGCCCAACGTCACAAACGACGCGCTGCGGTCACTCACCTGGGAGGGAACTTTGACGATCAGATTGGATGGAACAGAAATTATTTCAGCGTGATTGGCCATCCCGGCTCCGGCGCAGGCGACGCGGTCTCCCACTTGAAACTGGGTGACCCGGTCCCCGACGGCCAACACATGCCCGACGCAGGAATACCCCAGCGGTTTCCATTCGTCGAGTTTGGCCTGGACCAAGGACCACGTTCGTTTAATCCCGCGAACGCGGATGGATTCCAACACTTTTTTAAGTTCCCGCGGACGTTCCTTGGCTTTCGTGAGTAGAGAAGCGCCGGAGAGTTGAACGCTGGCCATTTCCGTCCCGGTGCTGATGAGCGATTTGGACACTTCAACCAGCACATAATGAGGGTCTCGGGCCGGCGCCGGAACGTCTTCGACGGAAACGACCCCTTTATGAAGGAGAATTTGTTTCATTAAGATCCATCCGCCTTCGCCGGAAACCCCGGATATGAATCCGGGGAGGAAGGCGTCCTTGGCTTCGGCGAGATGTCACTCTTCTCCGATAACTCGGCGGATGCCGCGTCGGAGCCGGAGGCGAAGACGGGCCGTAAATGGGTACCACGGACGTCAGTCCGTGGGGCTCCATTTCCCAGACAGGCCACGTGAAAGCCCGCCTGAGCCCAGGTGTCTCGTTTCAAAATATTGTGCGTATCCAGAACAATCCGCCCCTTCATAAGCGAACTCACCTTCGTTGGGTCCAGATTTTTAAATTCATCGTGAGCCGTCAACACAACGGCCATATCGGCCTCTTTGAAGGTGTCCTCAACGCTCAACAGCGGAAAGTCCTTGTTCTTCGTCACATGGGGATCAAAAATGGCCAACTCAAAACTGGGATGGTTCTTTTTCAACTGATCAATGATGGAAAGCGCCGGCGATTCGCGAATATCATCCACATTGCCTTTGTACGCCAGCCCCAGCAAAGCGATCTTGGCTTTTTTCCCCTTCCCGATGGTATCGACGATTTTTTGAACCACCACCTGCGGCACACCGTCGTTGATTTCACGCGCCATGCGGATCAATTTGGCGTCCGCAGGGAATTTCTCGACGATAAACCACGGGTCCACGCTGATGCAATGACCACCCACGCCGGGGCCCGGCGTATGAACGTTCACGCGCGGGTGGCGGTTGGCCATCCGAATCACTTCCCAGACGTCGATATGGAGCTTTTCGCAAATCCGCGAGACCTCATTGGCCAGGGCGATGTTCACGTCCCGGTACGTGTTTTCCAACAGTTTGATCATCTCAGCCACCGTGGGTTCGGTGAGGAAAATTTCGCCGGCCACAAAAGATTTATACAGCCTCTTCGTTTCTTCCGCCCAGAACGGGCTCACGGCGCCGACCACTCGGTCGTTTCCGATGAGTTCCTTCAACGCTTGGCCTGGAATCACCCGCTCGGGGCAATACGCGACGCCCACGTCGCTTCCGACCTTGAGATTTTTCTTTTCAATCATGGGGATAATAAGATCCCGGGTCGTTCCGGGCGGCGAGGTGGATTCCAAAATCACCAAATCCCCCTTTTTGATCAAGGGCAGAATGGATTCCATGGCTCCGGTGACATAAGACATGTCGGCCGTTGGAATCGCACCGGCGCGATGATTGTAAGGGGTTGGTACCGCGATAATGAACACATCCGATTCAGACGGTTTGGAATCGACGGTTAAATTCTTAGAAGAGATGGCCGCCTTCACCACGGTGGCCAAGCCGGGTTCTTCGATATGGATGTTTCCTTCGCGCAACGTCTTAACGATCAATGGGTTGATATCAACCCCATGAACCAAATATCCATGGGTCGCGAACATGGACGCCGTCGGGAGTCCAATATATCCCAATCCAACAACACACACTTTTTTCATCGGCTGTTCCCTTAACCCTCGCTTTCGTTGATTGACCGTCTTCGGAGTGAGTTGGATTGTAACTCAAAGACAAATAATGCACAATCTCGTTATGAACTTTGAGGTGACTGCACGCCCTTTATTGCGTTTGAAGCCATGACCTTTTTCGCCTCCGTCATCGCGCTTTTCGGCCAAGATATCATCGTCACCGGGTTCGGCTTCTTCAACAGCATTCTTCTGGCTCGCTGGCTGGGCCCCACCCAGCTCGGCCTTTTCTACATCGTGAGCCTGATTCCCATCTACAGCGAAAAATTCGGCCGGCTGGGCATGGTGGATCACGCGTCCATTTATTTCCTTGGGCGGAAAAAATACGAGGTGGGCGAGATGACCGGACATCTCACCTGGATTGCGGTATTATTCTCGCTTCTTCCGATCGCTCTTTTCGCCGTTTTTCACCAGGCCTTCACGGACCATTTCGTCAAAGTGTCCACCGTGCCGCTGTATTACCTCTGGTGCGCCGTGGCCAGCATCCCCTTTATTTTCCTCATGGTCAGCTACAACAAAATTCTCCTCAGCCAAAACATGGTTCGGGATTTCAGCGTTGTGCAGATATTAAGAGCGGTTCTATTTATTTTGTTCTGTATCTTTTTCTGGCTGCGGGGATGGAACTTCTTCGGCGTCATTTTGGCGGGGCTCGTCACCACCTGTCTTGTCGCGCTGTACAACCTGTGGCTCATTAAAAAGAAATTCGTGCTCAGTTTCGCTCCCAATCGGGCCCTCCTCAAAGATCTGTTCGGCTACGGTTGGAAGATCTATTTCGTCACGATTGTGACTTTTCTGCATCAACGGTTCGATTTGGTTCTCATCGCCCTCTATCTCCCGTCCGCCGAGGTTTCCTTTTACAGCCTGGCCGCGGGGATCGCGCAACTTCTCTGGAAGATTCCAAACGCCGTTTCCAATCTTCTTTTCCCGGAAGTATCAAAAAAATCATCGGTGGACGCGGCTCATTTCACAACCCTCGCCATCCGGCATTCATTTCTCATCCTTATTCTGGCCACCCTCGTCATGGCCGCCGTGGCGGTCCCGTGCGTGACCCTTTTCTTTGGATCACGCTATGCCCCGCTGATCAAGCCGCTTCTTCTTTTGCTGCCGGGAGTTGTCGCGATGGGCATCGCGAAATTACTGACGGAACATTTTTACGGGCAGGGGCATCCGCGGGCGGTTTTCAAGGCAACGGCCCTCGCCACGCCGATCAATATTCTTCTGAATATTATTTTTGTTCCTCGCTACGGGAT
>PLLH01000111.1 GCA_003140895.1 Elusimicrobiota bacterium | reverse complement strand
ATGGTGGGGCTTGTTCTCATTCATGAAGCGGAACAATTTCTCCCGCAAATGCGGAGTTTCGCCGAGGCGCTCAAATCCGGGAATACGTCATTTCTAACCGGGACGGTGCCGGCCCCGTTTCAATGGGCCGCTGAGAAAGCTCTCGCCGCCGGTTCGTCGCTCCTCACATCGGCGACGGTCGACATCAAGTCCGCCCTCTTGGATAACCTTCAACAGGCCAGCACGCACATGATCTCAACCGGCGGGCTCATCGCCCGGAATCTGTTTCTTTCGGTCGTGTTCGCTCTGGCGCTCATCATCGCGCTTTTCTTCGCGCTGCGAGACGGGGAAACCCTGGTGCAAAAATGCCNNCCTGGAGCTGCTCCCCATGAAGGACGACCATAAAAACGCCGTCGCGAGAAAAGCCTACGAAACCTTCCGGGCGGTCTCCGTCGGTGTTTTCCTCACGGCCGCCGCCCAAGGGTTCACCGCTATGGTTGGCTTTTGGATCGCCGGCGTCAGGCTCCCGGTGATCCTCGGCTTCGCCACCATGATGACGTCTCTCTTTGGAGCTTCCTTTATCGTCACGTTTCCCGCCGCGATCATTGTCCTGGCCAACGACCGCGCNNTGGGGCATTTTCCTGCTCCTCTGGGGCGGGGTCGTCGTCGGGTTTATGGATAATTTTCTACGCCCCTATCTCATCGGATCCCGGATGCGCATGCCCTTTTTCCTCATGCTCTTCAGCATCCTGGCCGGGATCAAAGCGTACGGGCTCCTCGGCATTGTGTTGGGGCCGGCGCTCATCGGCGTCATCATCACTTTCGTGAAGATTTATCGGCAAGAATACGGAACGGGACAAAAACCCTAGATCGCCTGCCCGCCTTTTTCTCCCGTGCGAATCCGGATGCACTTCTCAAGCGCGGTGACGAATATTTTTCCATCGCCGATTTTCCCGCTCTTGGCCGCTTTAATGATGGCATCGCAGGCGATGTCCACGAACTCGTCGTTGCAAGCGATATCGAGCCGCACCTTGGGAATCAGATTCGGAATGACTTTCTGTCCTCGGTAGAGGGATTCTCCTTCCTGACGCCCGTGCCCGCTCACGCGGCTCACGGTAATCCGCGTGATCTCCGCTAAAACGAGCGCCTCTCGAACTTCGTCCAATTTGTCCGGTTGAATAATGGCCGTTATGAGTTTCATAAGTTCAATCCTCCCCTCTTAGTTCGGGTTGATGAGGCCATATCCGGCCTCTCCGTGAAGGCTGTGATCCAAGCCAGCCATTTCCCCTCGTTCATCAATTCGCAGTCCAACCGTCTTTTCAACCAAGACCACCAAGACGATTGTTGAGACGATCGAAAAAAGAATGGTGATGCCCACCGCGCTGAGTTGGACTCCCAGTTGTTGCCACGTGGACCACGTTCCCCCTATTTTTTGGACGGCCGCGGCCATCCAACTCGGACGGATAAAAAAGGTCAACAGGACGGCGCCGACGATCCCGGCCACTCCATGGATTCCAAACACGTCCAAGCTATCGTCGTACCCCAATTTATTTTTAATGGAGAGCCCCGCGTAGCAGATGGCCGACGCGAGACACCCAAGCGCCATGGCCCCAATGGGTTGGACCACGCCCGCGGCCGGCGTGATCACAACAAGTCCCGCCAAAATACCGCTGGCGATACCCAAACTGGTGGCTTTCCCGTGACGGATGGCTTCAATCAACATCCAGGCCAACGCTCCGGAGGCCGCCGCCACTTGCGTGACGGTGAGGGCGCGCGCGGTATCAAGCCCGCTCGAAACGGAACTCCCCGCGTTAAAACCAAACCATCCCACCCACAAGAGGCCCGCTCCCATGAGCGTCATCACCAAATTGTTGGGCGCCATGGCTGTTTTGGGATACCCGCGCCGGGCGCCGAGATAGAGGGCGGCCACAAGAGCGCTCACGCCAGCCGAAATATGAACGACGGTTCCGCCGGCGAAATCAATGGCGCCGTTGGCGCCCAAGTTAAACAAGAATCCATCGGACGCCCACACCCAATGACAGAGCGGGCTATACACGAACAGACTCCACAGAGCAATGAACACGCAGTACCCTCTGAACTTCACCCGTTCCGCGAAGGCCCCNNGGAATATGCGCCGGCATAATCGTGTCGTCGATCCCGCGCAAGAAAAGAAGGTTTTTATCCCATCCCACAAATCCGCCGAGGGCGTTCTTCCCGAAACTAAGCGAGTAGCCGCAAACAGCCCATAGAACCCCCACGATCGCCATGGCCGCGAAACTATGCATCATCGTTCCGATCACGTTTTTTGTCCGAACCAAACCGCCATAGAACATGGCCAAGCCCGGCACCATCAACAAAACCAACGCCGTCGACGTCAACATCCAGGCGGTGGCTCCCGAATCAACTGAATTCCCCTCGGCGGCCCACGCACCGGACGCCAGCGAAAGGAGCAATCCAATCAACAGCACAACTGCTTTCTTTCTTTTCATCGTATCCCCCAATTTTTTGGACAAAAAAAAGCCTTTACCATAATCCCCATGAGGCTCAACAGAATTATGATAAAGGCTTCTTTGCCGAACAACCAACGTTGGTATTTAAATGAACCGCTTCTTTGCGGAAATGGTATTTTAAGCATTAATCGGAATCCGGATCAACAACAATATTTCAACCATGCCAACGCGTCCAAAAGCAGCGAAACTCATCCTGATAAACATTTTTTTACTCATCCCTGTTCTCATCGGATGCGAAGGAGTCTTGCGCTTGCTGGATCCGGCTCGAAGGCTGCCCTTCAACGGAATACGTGATGGCCGCGGATACACGTGGGGGCACCCCGTGACCATGAACCGTCTCCGTTTTCGCGAACGCGACATCGTTCATCCGAAACCGAAGGGCGTCACCCGCGTCATGGTCCTCGGGGATTCGCTCACGTTTGGAAACGGCCTTGCCACGGAAGAACGATACACCGATCTCCTTGAACTCCGCCTCCGGGACCGGTTCCTCAAAAAGAAAATCGAGGTCTTGAACTTTGGCGTCGAATCGGCTTCCACCGTTTTCGAAAGCGGGGTTCTGTCCAAGGGCCTTGCGTGGGTCGATCCGGATCTCATTATCATTGGTTTCTGCTTAAACGATCCTCAGCCGGGGCAACAAGGCGACAGTCCCGAAAAATTATTTTTTGACCGGCACTTCGGTGTTCCCCTTCGCCGCGTTGAGGTTCTTTCAAGAAAAATCTTCCTGCCTCATGTCGGAACGGCTTTCCGAAAAGGGATGTATGGGTTGGCCGAGGCAGCGGGATTCTTCCCGCCATGGATGAAGGTCCTTGATCAAGCCTACCGAAAAGAGTCCGCCGAATGGAAGGAATTCGAAAAAGCGCTCGCCTCTATTAAGGAGATGTCCGACAAAAAGAAACTCCCGCCGCCGGTGTTCATCGTGTTGAATCAAGGCGTCACTCTCAACCGGCCGACAGATTACAGAAACCCGGATAAAAACCTCCGCCATTTTTTAACGTGGTATCGCCAAGCGGAAGAAGCAGCGGCCCGGCTCGGATTTGAAACAGTCAACGTCGAGGATGAGATTCGTTCGCAACTCCCAAACCGGATTCTCTCCGTGAATCCCGCCGACAACCACCCATCGGCCGAGTTGAATCAACTCTATGCCAAAAAACTGGCGGAGAAACTGGCCGACAAATTGAAATAAGACCGCGTCGGGGAAAATATGTCTTGGCAGAGAAGACGAATCTGGGTATAAGAATTCCTCTTTGGGAGACCAAATGGACGTCCTTCAACAATTTTTCACGCATCTCTATAAATTCGACGGNNGACGGCCGTTCTCCTCTTTATCGTCTTCGCTGAAACCGGGCTTTTGGCCGGCTTCTTCCTGCCCGGAGATTCGCTCCTGGTCACAGCCGGACTTCTGGCCGCCGTTGAAAATTCACTCAACATTTGGGTTCTCTATTTAGGACTTTCGGCCGCCGCCGTCATTGGAGATACGGTGGGATATTGGATCGGATATCACTTAGGTCCAAAAATATTTCAAAAAGAAGATTCCTTTTTCTTCAGGAAAGACCATCTGCTTCGAACCAAGCATTTTTACGAGAAGTACGGCGGCAAGACCATCGTTCTGGCGCGTTTCATCCCCATTGTTCGGACCTTCGCTCCAACGGTGGCGGGAGTCGGCCAGATGAGCTACAAGCGATTTCTGACATACAACGTTCTGGGCGGCATCGGCTGGGTCGTGAGCATGCTCTCCCTCGGATATTTCCTGGGGCGCTCCATCCCCAACATTCAAAAACGAGTTCATTGGATTATCCTGGTTGTGATTGTTGTCTCCTTCTTGCCCATCCTCAACGAGTGGATTCAAGCCCATAAACAAAAGCCATCTCGACAATCCTAACTTAAGTCGCCACCCCCCGTTCTTGTCGAATCGACCGCGTAACTGATAGCCTTTCTCTATGATGGAGAACACTCCTTCCTCCATGAAAAGACGATGGCTCACTCGAAACGTGTGGGCCGTTGGAATGCTCAGCCTTTTCTCAGACATGGGCCATGAACTCGTGACCTCCGCGCTCCCTCTTTTCCTCGCTTCGTTTGGAGGCGGAGCGGCGGCGCTCGGCATCATCGAAGGTTTTTCCGATGCGGCTTCCAGCCTGATAAAACTCTGGATGTCCTATTTTTCAGACCGAATCGGAAAACGAAAACCCATCATTGTTTTCGGCTATCTCGCCACGGCTCTCATGGGATGTTTCGCCTTCATCACCGCCTGGTGGCAGATCCTTGTTCTTCGCGTGTTGGCCTGGATGGGCCGCGGGGCGCGCGGGCCCGTAAGAGACGCCCTCCTTTCTGAAAGCGTGCCGCCGGAAGCCCTTGGAAAAGCCTTTGGGTTTCAACGCATGTTGGACACCGTGGGGGCCATTCTGG
>PLLH01000003.1 GCA_003140895.1 Elusimicrobiota bacterium | reverse complement strand
TTGAGGCGGCGATCTACGCGCCCGACGCGCTGCATGAGGCGGACGGGGTTCCAGTGAAGATCGTAGTTAATCAAACGCGTGGCATCCTGGAGGTTGAGTCCTTCCGCTAGAACGTCAGTCGAAATAAGAACACGTGTTTCTTTTTCTCCCGCAGCTTTCAGTTCTTGGCTGTTGGTTCCATTGTAATAAGGAGAGAAACGTTGAATAGCCTTGCCACGGTCAGCCTTGCTGGCGCTGTCCATTTCGTCCACACCATCGATTCCGGCTTTTTCCAATTCTCGCCGTAAATAACGGGCGGTGGACATAAACTCGGTAAAGATCAGAACTTTATGTTTGCTTAAAGTCGGATCCGTTTTCAAAAGTTTGATGAGGCGCTGGAGTTTGTCGTCATGTTCCGGGGTGAATTGCCCTAGTTCATCCAAGAATTTCACCAGCTGATTCAGATCGGCATAGGTCTCGTCAAATATTTCCTCGACATTAAAGTTTTTTCGATCGAGAACTTCGAAATTCTCCAGGAACTCGTTGCCCAAATCGGAAGCGTCTGATTCTTCGCCTTCCTCTTCATCTTTAAGCTCAGATTGCCGGGCCCGAACTCGCCCCAGTAATTCGCTGTTCTGCGCCTGCCAGCGCTCAAAGTTGTGAATTTCCCCAGGCGTTTGATTATTTTTTTTAATGAAGGCGAGTAGGTTAAGAAGAATGGTTTGGCATGAGTTCTCAAAAGCGTAAATGGAGCTCTCAAAGCGTTTAAGGAATTGTATTCGGATCAGCCGAACTACCTGGCGTTGAACGTTCTTATCCCATTCCAGTACCGCTGCTGGATCGCCCTTCCATTTTGAAAGGGGAAAATAGACCGCCAGGCTGAATAATTGTTCCGTCTTCGAAAACGCGGCTTCCAAGCTTTGCAGGAGATGACCATAGGTTTTCTTGACGGAGTATTCGGCTATTTTGGGTTCTTGTTTTTTGGGAAAAATGGCTTCTGTCGCGCCATTTTGGATTTGACTCCCTTTGGCGTAAGACCGGCTTCGCTGAACCACCAATTCACGAAATAGTTTATCATCGAAAAGCACCTTCTCCGCCTCCACTTGATTTACTTGAAATAGCGGGCCGGCCTGGGCATTGGCTGTTATTTTTTTAAGTTCTTTCTCAAGTTTCTGGAAGTGACTGGACAAATTGTGGATGCCGACTGTTCCTGCGAACGCATCTTTGTGATCGACCCGACTGAAAAGCTCAATCAAATGCTGAAAATCCGTCAAATGATTATTGACTGGTGTGGCCGTCAATAGAAAAACTGTTTTTTCGCCGATAACGTCATAAAGTTTCCAGTAACGCGAGTCGTTTAACAGCCCTCGATTTCGGAAGTGGTGCGCTTCGTCGATAATCACAACATCCGCCTGTTCTTTCATTTGCTGGAATTCGTCAGGAAAATTCCTTCCATTGGGAGAGGCTTCGCGCATGAGGTCAGTGTGGTTAAAAATCTTAAAGGAAAGAAACCCGTTCATGAGATGAGGAAGGTATGTTTTGATCGTCCGCTCCCACACTGGCTCGCGCCCGGACTTGGGGACCAAAAGCATGACGCGCTTTTTATCATGAATGACGAGCCGCTCAATCAACATAAGTCCGATGAATGTTTTCCCGAGTCCTACCCCATCACACAACAATCCCCCTCGGTGCATACGCGCGATTTTCAGGAGTGAGTGATAACCCTCTTTCTGATAGTGATCGAGAATGGGATAAATTTTCGATTCGGTTTTCTCCCACTCAGCATCGGTGAGCGCGTGTCCTTCAAAAAGTTCATGTAAGGCTTTCGCATAGACCTGGAAGGGAGTGTATGCCTGGATATGTCGCTCAATGACCCGAAGTATATCCGGAGTGACATCTTCAGCTTCTTCCCAATGCTTGTCATACCACTCTTGAAGGGAGACCACTTGCCTGCCAACCAGTTGAACGTTGAGTTCAATGTTTTCTGAGAGGCCCGGAAACGTGAAGTTCGACGATCCAACCAATCCAAACGAGCCGATGACTTCCTGTCGGGCTTTGGTGATGTAGGCTTTGGCATGGAATTTTTCTTTGCGATAAACTTTGCACTTAATCTTTCCAGATCGTAGCGCCTCAACAATAGCCGGGACTCCAGTTAAAAAGTCATTCTTTTCCTTCTCAGATTCTATGCTTTGGTCCAGTACTCCTGTGATTGTTGTGAGGCCTTTTTCAAAAGCCTTGTGGGTTCGCAGAGAAACTTCATCCCCCATGAGAATCCGAATCTCGTCAACCTTTTGCCATTCTTCTTTAAGCGCAAGAAGTGAACCGATCTCAAAATAGCCTGTGGCAATGTCGATTGACTTTGAAATCTGGCACCAATCATGGAGATAGCGCAGGACCTTCCAGTCTTGATCGCTGTTGTCAACGATAAGAAGGTCAGATCCTGCTTTTGGAGTGGTGCCAGTCATTGTTTGAGTCATTGCTTAGCCTTCCGTGGCGCACCCACTTGTCTCGTGTATTTTGTGTCTTTAAGCTTCTCG
>PLLH01000004.1 GCA_003140895.1 Elusimicrobiota bacterium | reverse complement strand
GACGCCTGATTTTAAGCTGGCCGATATAGCCAAACCCTATTTGGAGTCGGGCCGCGTCACAATCATCGGGGCAACGACGATCGCGGAACATCGGAAATTTATTCTTCCGGATGGAGCTTACAACGACCGCTATATCAAAGTGAACGCGCCGGAACCTTCGCCGTATCAAGTCAATATGATTTTGAAATCCACCAAAGCGTATTTTGAAAAAGAATTTAACGTCAAAATTGATAATGATGTTATTCCCGAAATCACGAGACTGACGGAGCAATTCCTTCCTGAAGATTCCTTCCCGCGAAAAGCTGTGGATACGCTTCGAGCCGTGGCCTCCAATGTTTCAAATGAGTTCAACCGGCTGGATTTGAGAGCGTCCTCTCATGCGCAAATTCTGGCGGACAAAGTGAACACCTATTTATATATGGCCAAACGTGAAGAAGAGGAGGAGGACGAGGGGGTCGCTTTGTTCAATCAGATTCTGGTGATGTCGGAGGACCTGAAACGGATTGAGCAGGAGAAAGCGGCGCTGGGAGAGCGGCGCGTGACGCAGACTGTGCTCACCAACTATCTCACCAAAACGACCGGGATCGATATCGTCAAAGCCTCTGGGAACAAAACGGCGAAATATCAAACCATGGAGTCGAGTCTTGAGAAGCGCGTGGTCGGGCAAACCGAGGCGGTCCAGGCCATCTCCAACTCGCTTCGCCGGGCCAAGGCGGGGCTGAAAGAAAAAAACCGGCCCATTGGATCGTTTGTGTTTATCGGACCCACCGGCGTTGGGAAAACGGAATTGGCCAAAGCGGTAGCCGAATTTGAGTTTGGCGACGAAGACGCCATGGTGCGCATCGACATGAGCGAATACATGGAAAAACACAATGTGTCACGGTTGGTGGGCGCCCCTCCGGGATATGTCGGTTACGAAGAAGGGGGGCAGTTGACCGAAGCCGTTCGCAAAAAACCTTACTGCGTTGTTCTGTTCGATGAAATTGAAAAAGCGCATAGGGACGTTTTCAATATTCTTCTTCAAATCCTCGATGATGGGCGTCTCACAGATGGTCAAGGAAATATAGTCGACTTCACGAACACGATCCTCATTATGACGTCCAACGCGGGAATGGAGACGGTCCAGTCCCGTTTGAAAGATCTCCGGGACCAATTAAAGAGAACAAAGAATGAAGCCGAAATTGACGCCATCCTCGGTTCCATGAACTCGATTGTAGCGGAGGCGGGGAATGAAGGTTTGGCGAGTCGATTTAAGCCGGAGTTCCTCAACCGAATTGATAATACCGTGAGCTTTAATGTGCTCACGCCCGCCGTGATGGGCAACATCGCCCGCATTCGCGTCAACCATGATCTCGCCGAGCTTTTAAAAGACAATGGATACGCATTGGAATGCACGCCGGAGGTTTACGAATTTTTGGCCGAGAAAGGGTACGACCCCGTTTATGGGGCGCGCCCTCTGAAACGCGTTATTGACAGTGAAGTGAAGAATCAGCTAGCGAATTTTATTCTCGATTCGCACGCCAACGGAATGGGGCTGCAAGGGGGCACCATTAAACTGGATGTGACGGGGGATAAGATCGGATTTCAACTCGAAGAGAAAAAGAAGAAGCAGATAAAAAAAGGAACCCCCACGGAAACAACAGAACCGCTTGTCAAATTGATCGCAGAGACAGCCAACAGTGAAAAAGAGGAATTGGCGGCGGAAGAAATTTTGACCTCTCTTGGGGTTGAGGCCGGGGTCTCCTCGGCGGCTCCACAGCAGTTCGGCGGTTTCGTTATCAATGAACCCGTTGTGCTTGTAAACCCAACCGAACAAAAAAGCTTCTATGCCAGTCCCGGTAAAAAAGACGGAGGTATCGCTAAAGCGAAGGCGGCCATTGACCAGAAGATGAGTGAGCTTGGAATGCCGACGCCTGTTCTTGAGGCCCTATCTCAATGGCTTTTTTCTTTTGTGAGAATCGCCAAATCCAACACGCGGCAAATGAGCGTGGTGGTGAAATGGGCCGTGGATGACGAGGGAATCCTTCGTGTGGTGATTGATCAGGGGTCCCCTCTTTCGGTTTCCCTTGTCCAGGCCTTGAAACGTAGTTTGGAGGCGTCGCCGAAGGATCAAGACGCCATCTTTGATCTTGAGAAACAAGCCGCCGACGCCGGCCAGCCGTTTGACCGCGAGCTGGCGGAACTTAAACTCGCCCTCTCGCAAATTCCCGGCTGCCGGTTTGGAGTGGGCGGGAGCCAATACTGGCTCGAGCTGAAAACTTCCAAGAAGGAGAATGTCGCGGATCGTTCAAGAGCTGGAAAAGAGGAAAGAAAAAAGGGTCCGAAAAATAAGTCATCTGGAAAAGCATCTCAGCAATCCGTTCAAGCCAATAATGAAGAACAGAACACTCTAAGTGAGCTCTTGGAGTTGAAGAAGTTAGAGTCTCAAAAACTCGAAGCTAAATTAGCGGCGATTAGAGGGGAAATAAAGGAATATATAGACGGCCGCCAAATTAACACAGGTAGGCTGGAGACTCCAGCTGAGTATCAAAATTATCTAGATCTTCTGGAGTATCGGGCTGATGTCTCACTTGATCTAGAAATATTGGTGAAAGAAAAGGAAATTCTGGAACAACAGGGGTTTGTAGGCAACTTTTACAACCCGGATGAAAATTCTGCAGCACGATCTCTTCTTATAAAAGAACAACAAGAGCTAGAGGTGCTTCAGAAAAAGCGCGCCGAGATGAGAAAGACAGAAACGAATAGGGGAAAAAAGAAAGAAGGTCAACCCGGTAAGCGAAATGTGGATACCGGCCGTTCATCAGGTAAGAAAAAGGGGACTCAGCAAGCCGGCGTCAACACGATAGATTTAATCGTTGATTTAGTTAATTCCATGACTCTGATTTTTAACAACCCAACCGCACCCGTCCCCAAGATCAAAAGCAATTTTCAGGTCTCAAAAGCGGATCCGAACAGTTTTCGAATGGGAGTAAATGTGCGCGCGACGGATGATTTATCTCCCACGACGATTGAGATCAATCCTTTGGGAGACCCTGTCAAGATCCTCGATGAGATTTTAAACGTTGGTTTTGTTACGAAAACGACCTTGAAAATAAACTATGGGTGGCTTGAAAACGGCCAGAAGAAAAAAGTTGAACAATTGTTATCCGCTTTGCGAGTTTTGTCTAAAAAAGCGTCTACCGGACGTTCATCTAAATCAGGAGGGAAAAGACGGGAAACTTCAAGTGAGGCGCCTCCATTAGACTATGAAGCGGAGGTGGTGGCGATTCAAGACGCCGCAAACGCGCGAGCTGACCGTGAAGATAAGAAGCTTCTGAAAAAGCGCGCCGAGATGCGGAAGAAGAAAAAGAAAGGGGAAGAAGGCCAGAGCGCTCCTAGTAGACTTGAGAGAGAAATATTGGCCCAAAGAGAGAGAATTAAACAACTTTGGGAAATGGCTAACCCGAAGCCTACAGGCGACTATTATATGGACATGGATTTGTCAGGAGCCGCTGTAGACGCGAAATCTGATCTTGCGGTTGAACAAAAACGTCTAGAGAAGCTTCTGAAAAAACGCGATGAGATGCGAAAGACAGAAACGAATAGGGGAAAAAAGAAAGACGATCAACCCGGTAAGAAAAATGTGGCTACCGGACGTTCATCTGAACCAAAGCGAGAAACCCAACCGCAATTCGGTACCAGGTGGACCGTTGTTCAAAAAACAAAAGAGGAAACGTCCGCAATGCTAGCCGAACAGGGAAGCGAGGTTAAGCTCGACATAGAAAACCGCCTTGAATTTTTTCTTGGGCAAAAACAAGAGGGCGAAAACGTGCGGCAATATGTCCTCACGTTGGATTATGCTCCTGACGGAGTCACCCTCGATCGTGTGGCAGTTGATTCTTATGTCAATTGGGATTCAAACAACTCGAGACGACAAGAGAATGATTGGCCGTTCACGCCCGCCACTCTGTCGTCTTATCCGCATCTTCCCAGTCGGCCCGTTAAAGGGGCGGATCTTCTTTGGACAAAGGAAGGGTTTAACTCGAAACCAAAGCTCGTTCTGATCGTAGAGGATAAGGCGGCTGATATTTTCAGAAACCGCACGCCCAGTACAAGAGAAGGAACTCCAGCCTGGGGTCAAGTCCCGGAAAAACTAAAAGGCATTCTGGATTTTGAAGTGGTGTCAGTCTCCGAGGCGGCCGAGCGCGATGATCTCAAGAAAAGATTTGAATTCAAAAAAGCGCCTCCTGCCGATCCAGGAAAGCTTGAGAGCGCAATTCAATTCTTAAATTCGCTCCAGGCAAATACTCGTGAAAATGATCAAGCCAACTTGAAGCCATGCGCGGTCAGAGTTGAATTGAGCGGAGAAAAACGTGCCGAGAACGGTTCTTCAATCCAATTCATGAGGGACGATGGAAAAACTTTATATTTCAAAGCTTTTAAAGGAGCCACGCCCTTTGAGCTTTTGCACGATTTCATCTTTGTTAATTCACTTGTTCGTGATGCTCTTTGGTCGATCTCAAGAGAAACTCAGCAGGAAATTTATCGGAAGATTCTGGAGATGAACAGAGAGACGGAACTTTTAGCGACGACTTCCTTTCTTGAGTCGTTGGATATGTTTTTCAATGACATAGATGATTCCGCTGATCCTGAAGATGGATCAGAGAGCGGGGCAACAACTCTTCGAGTCGAGATTGTTGATGAACGTTCGTCGAATAAGATAGAGATGGAGTGGAAAAATAGGCTTAAAATTCCGATCGGGTCGAACCCTGTTGATGTTTTAAGGGTCGCTTTGGAAGGTATTCGTGAGCGCAGCAGTTACTCCGGGTTCGATCCTTTAAGCAAACGAAAGATTTTGATGCGGTTGGCGGAGTTGGAGCTGAAACGCGTCCCGTCCAATTTACCTGTTGAAAAACCCACTGTTCAGAAAGCGGCGGAAACGCCGGCCCAGCTCACTCAATCCGCGGCTGAGGTTATTAAAGGTCAGCGCACGCTGATTGGAGGGGCGGTGTATCGATTCGACGTTACCGTCGTACCCAACGAGGACGAACTGGCTGAGTTGGGGAAAAGAACCGAGAAAGCTCTTGTTGAAGTCAGCAGAGATTCGCGGAATCAGCTTATTACGCTGGCCACGTATGAGGGTGCCAGCCCAAGGAATGTACTGAATGATTTTACACGTCTGTTCTCCGACTTGACGAACGGCGGCAGAGCTAAGGTGGATCAAGCACGAGAAAGCCTTCTGAAAAGGGAAATAGAAACTATTATCGACAATCCGCTTAAGAAGATTAATGGGGCCAAAGAGGAGGTCATTGAATTTCTCAATAGTTGGGATTTTCGTGATTCCTTCGGGGAAAAGAAAAGCCCCACTTTCCACGTTGAAGAAGTTTCCCAATTTCCCGACTCAATTGCTAAGCATCCATACTACACCGATCTCATCAAGGGAGGAGCGGGCGCCTTGGTGATGCCTTACGCGGAAGGGCAATCGGATATCCTTGTTTTAGTTCGAGAAGACGCCAACGCCGTGAGAATGATGCAGGATATCCTGTCTCAGGTATCTGCCTACTCCGGAGGGAGAAGATTCACCGCGCAAGCCATGCTAGATATTTTAAGCGGCTTGGATAAGCTCAAAGACAGTTATACCTTTGGAAATCCGCTCAGACTGACGACGGGAGGAATCATTCCGGCCAGCACCGTCCGAAACCTTTCAGCGTTTGTCAGATTTGTTGTTCAAACCCTGGGGCTAAAACCGTTGCTGGCTTTAAATCTCTATCGGTGGATTGGGGCATCCGTCTTTGAGGATTTGGTTCAGGGAACTTATAGCGGCGCAATGGTTCCGGTTGTTTTGATCATGG
The DNA here is from genome assembly GCA_003140895.1 of Elusimicrobiota bacterium. GTDB lineage: Bacteria > Elusimicrobiota > Elusimicrobia > F11 > F11 > PLLH01. Next base: position 13,010 of record PLLH01000004.1, on the reverse strand, counting down.
CGGCGAAGGTGTCGCCTGCCAGCCCCGCCTTTTTCATCCTTTTTGGCCTATCCGCTTTTGTTTATTTGCGTTTTGTCATGGCACACCCGAAAGAATTGCGGGCGCCGCCGGTTCTGATCGCTCTCCTCAGTTTGGCCGGTCTCTATTCACCCGTCCTTTTCCATCTCACATCAGTCCCCGTGCTTATTCTCTCTTTTGCTTCTCCGCTTCTCGCTCACATCAGTGTGAACACCATTACGGATTTCACCCGGTCCAAAGAAGCGCGTCTCGCTGAAAAAGTCGGCTTCGCTCTCCTTCTCGCCCGTCAAGGGCAGACCGCTTACGCCAAGCAAGCCATTTATGATCTTTTGATGAGCGATACGGTCAAGCCCCTCAACATCGATCAGATTGAGGGAATTCATGCTCTCGAAGCGTTGAGGCGGGTGACCGATGGCGAGACCCCGCTTAATAAAGAGAAATTCTTGTCAGCCTTGGCATCCGAATTGAAAAAGTATTCGTCAACGTCTGAACTCAACATGGAATCTATTTTGAGCACTCTCCAACCTTTGGCCGAAGCCGACTCTTCAAATCATCCGCTGCGTCCAACGGACGTGACGCAGGGGGGGTTTTCCATGGTGATCATTGATGAGATGGTTGAATCCTCCGCCCTTCAATTTGCCCAAGAAGCGGTGCAGTCGCGCCGGAATGAAAAAGATCCGATTTTATTCAGCTTTCAGATGACATCCGATAGAGCCAATAATTCCGTTTTGGCGATACTCAAAACCCGGTTGGGCAATGTGCCCAATATTTATTTTGAATCGAACGGGGCGTATGTCGAGACGCGGAATGATAAGAAGGTTTTGGTTGCCTCAGGGCTTCCTTTTGTACGGGATGGAGCGGCCCTTAACGAAGTGAGTTATCCGGAAGACATGGTGCTGGATGTGGAGGGAACGGACCCGAGCCTTCTCAAAAACATCACTTTGATTCGCATCAACCGCTTCCTCAAAGCAACGCGGATCCAAACAGACCTACTCTTCTTGATTGATCACGTGGCCCGCCTCATCGAACTCCAGGCGTAAAAGAGGTTTAGTAGCAGTGAGCGGCGAAGACGGAGACGTGTTTTTGGGCGAGGGTTGGATCGGCCGGGAGCCCCGTGGCGTTCAACCGGCAGCGTCCTTCGCTTAAGACGGGATAAAGATGTTCGTTGTAGATGTGTTCCGGGGCGTCGTTGTTGGCTTTGAGGTTCCGGAAAAGGCCTGAGAAGCTATTTGTGAAAACGGATTCAATCGGCGTCCCTTTAACCAATTTCTTCCACTGTAATTCCACCTCCGCCAATCGTTTCAGCGCCCCCTGATGTTCTCCTTCCAACTTGGCTCGGTCTTTGATCATCGCTTTGGCGAAAGCGCGCGTGATGGCGTGTTCAAAGGAAGAACCTCTGGCTCGAATCACCGTGTTCAGCAACGTCGTCGCTTCTTTGGATTTGGACGAATCCGGATTGTACAACAGCAGAAATCCGCACGGCCGCAAGGCAAACGTGAGAAACGCTTTTGTCGGGCTAATGGCCATGAGAAACATGGCGCCCGCCTCCAAGAACGGCGCTATTTGGAGTTGAAAACTTTTTTTCATGATGTCGTCGTAGCTGGAGGAGAGAATGTCTCGGGCGAATTCGAACCCGGAGTAAGCGCGGTCCAGGAGAACCACGCGTTTCTCCTGGGCGGCTTTTTTCGCCCGCTCTTGAACGGTTGAGAGTTGTTGAACAAATCCCGTGGTGTTCATGGGGCCGGCTTGATAAATAGGGAGCAGCCCTTTGTCAGATATGACCGCTTCCTGAGGGAATTCTTTCACGCTGAGTTTGGCCACCTTGGCCATGGCTTTGTAGGCGGGCCACCCCAATTCCTCAATCCCAATGCCCGTCAGGCTGGGATCCATCAGTTGAGCCGCCAGAAGCCCCGTTTGAATGGAACCGGTTCCGGCGTCCGAGGGAAGAATGAGCTTAAAATTTTTCCAATAGGATTCCGGGATCCGTTGCCATTCAAGAACCGCTTTTTTGACCTCTTCTAAAATGGCGTTTGAATTTTTGTAATCCCCCAAGGCGCTTTCTTCGATTTCTTTCCTGGCGTACTCAAGCAGGGTCGCAGACGTAGGCATGGCCTTGCCTTTGGGATCCAGAATAATTCCGATCCCATAGTTGTGACCGGCGGGGTCTTGTTTCCAGAGGATGTTGGCCAGCTGGTTGGGGTCGATGCCGGCTTCTTTCTGAAGGTCCGCTTCTTTTTTGACGGAGAGTCCGAAGGTCAAGTTCATAGTGGGGGGGTTATATCGAAGAATCGGTTAAAGGGTCAACTTTTTAATTTTCCTATCACGTTTTCAATCCGCTCTCGCAGGTCCGCCACGTCGAACGGTTTGGTGATGTAATCCTGAACCCCCAGCTCGAATCCCACCACCTTATCGATCGCCTCGCCGTTTCCCGTCAACATGATGACCGGGATGGCGTTTGTTTCCGGGTTCTTTCGAAGCTCCCGCATCACTTCGTTCCCGTCCATCTTCGGCATATTAATATCAAGCAGAATGAGGCTGGGTTTATTGTCTTTGGCCAATTGAAGGGCTTCGGCGCCGTTAAAGGCGGACAACGGTTGCACGTTGGTGGATGAAAAAATCCTCTTCAGTACCTTGTGAATGTTGTCCTCATCGTCCACGATCAATATTTTTATCGCCGTCATGCTGCAAGTCCTCCTGTACGTTCATCGTGCCCACTCTGAGGCAACGGTCTTTTTGACGAGTGAATCATCGATTTGATGAGCCAAAAAATCAGCGTGAGTAAAAAGGCGGCGATCACAAGGGCGTTCAGAAGCCCTCCCGCTTTTTTAGCCGGCGCGTATCGAAAGAGGTCTCCGGCGATACGAATCAATAGCGTGATATGCAGAAGAACCGCCTCGGCGATCAGGATTTTCACGTTTGGGAAACGGAGTCCCAGCGCCGAGATGAAGATGATGGGGCCGTGAGAGAAGATGACGAAGAACACAAAGCCGACGAAAAAGGAGTGGAGCAGCGCGTCGTAACGAACCCCAGACACGTATCCCGCGAAGGCGATGGACAGGAGTCCTGAGACGGCCAGCCACAGGTATCCGGAGATGAGGCAGGTGGCGGTATACCCGGCGATCCCGCCGTTTTTCATGGTGGCCCACGCGGCGTCGTACCGGAGAAGCCAGAGGGCGGTGAGCACCGTCCCGACTCCGGCCATGATCATGCCGATTTTGAGTCGTGGATCGACGATGGCGTCCTGGACAATCCCCATCTGATCGGGATTGGAGAGATGTCCGACGGCCATCGAGATGAGTCCCAAGAGCACAATCCCCATCGAGAGAGCCAGCCCTTTAAAGGGAGGCGTGACCAAATGGATTCGGTGACCCAATTCCAGGCGTTGGCCGATCAGCGTGAACAAAACAAAGCTCATCCACCACAGGTACACGTTGAAAACGGGCCAGCGCGCCATCCAAATGACAATGCCGGCCAGCCATATGACGCTTCCAACGGACATGAGAGACGTGAACAGATTGAATTTGACCCAAAGGTTCGCCAGGCAGATGACGAGAAATCCAAGGCTTCCGATCGTGATAAAAAAATGGCCCACTCGGGAGGAGGGGCGCGCGAGAAGCGCCATGGATCNNGGCGATGAGGAGCGGAACGAGAATGGCATCGATCCGTTTTAACGTCAAGGAGCGTTCCAGGCTGAAGAGAGTCCCTAGAAATCCGCACACGACCAAGGGGCCATGAATACCGGGAAGCCCCGGTTTCAGGGGAGGAAAATGCCATCCGATTCGGACGACCCCGCCCCAAATAGCGGCCACCAACGAAAAGACGCCAATCAAAACAATCGAACTTTTGAGCACGGTCAGGAGGCGTTGTTCGAGGCTTGCCGTTTCCGGGCCTTGTATCGCCGGATTTTTTTCGAACCCGTTGTCCATGCGGCTTTTGCTCCTGTCCGAATCGACGCGCTTTGGGTCTCGTTAATGGATTAGTTAATGGATTGATTGAATCATATTAATCATACAACTCCCGCGCTTGACGCACACGGTTTGTTCGATAAATCCGCTAACGGAGGGGGGTTATTGAATGACGTCTGAAAAAACGCCCCGCTCGGGACGGGCTTTGGCTGTGGCGAGAGCGGCGATTCCTTCTTCGATGACGTGCTGAACGTGGCGGGGAGACTTGAGGAAGGTGACGCATCCGATGGTGACGTCAAAGGGATGGCCCAGCGATTGAGATTCGCGGGCGATTTGATCCAACAAGCGCGCGATGATCCCCCGGGCGGTCGTTTCGGATCCGCCGGGGAGAAGCATGGCGAATTCGTCTCCGCTGAAACGGGCAATGGTGTCCATCCCCCGGATGGCGGATTTGATGAGTTTAGCGGTGAGGATCAACGTAAGATCCCCGGTTTCGATTCCGGCCTGAGCGTTGATGTCTTTCAAATGATTGATACTTAAGAACATCACGGTGATGGGCGCCGGTTCGTGAGCCACTCGGGCGATTTCCGTTTTAACGGCTTCCAAAAAAGCGCGGCGGTTAACCACATTGGTCAATTGATCGATGCGAATCAAGTGCTTCGCCTGAGATAAAGACTCATGGAGTGAGGTGGCCAAGGCGGAGACCAAGAAATAGATGGCGATGGTTCCGGTTCCATTCCAATAGTGAGCGGGCGCCAAGTGGAAATCAAATTTGAGGATATGATCAGCGAGGATCCACACGAGGGAGGCCAGAAGGGAAAAACACAAGCCATCGAGGAGTCCGATGAACCAGGCGGCCAAGAAAATAGGAACGATGTAAAAAATGGAGAAGGAGAGATCCGTTCCTGTGACGAAATCCAAAGCGCCCACCAGAAGGATCAGTCCGAAAAAAAGGAGACGCTTCCCCCATAAAGGCCAATTCCACAGCCAAGCTGTTTTCTTTTCAATTTGTTCCGCCAGATTAAATGTTCCTTGAGCCATTTCGTTCTCCTTTTCTTAAAAACGGTCAGGGTGTGGATTCATGATAGGCAGGATCTTCATTAATAGTCCACAGGTCGATGTGGCTCCCTTGAAGATTTTGCGCCGCCCCTATCCCTGTCATCATGGAATGATCCATGTTGTTGTAGCGGTGCATCCCGTTGCGTCCGATGGTTTGGATATTTTTAAAATCCGCCATAAAGCGTCGAATGACAGCCATGTTCTCGCGGTAATCATCGTCGTATGTCGGGTACGCTTTCGGCTGTTTTATGACAAAGGCGTCTTCGACGTCATGGGCGTCGGCGAATCCCATCGCATGAAGTTCCCGTTTCGCCAGGTCGACGATGTCCCGGTCCGGTTTCAACCAAAATTCGTCCCCTTCATTGACAAAATATTCCATTCCCAGGTTCGTTCTTGTCGGATCCATGCTCATGGAGGGACTCCAACTGGAAAAATTAGAAAGGCGCCCCGCTTGAATGTCCAGGCCATGGATATAGATCCAGTTGTCTTTGATGACCTTCTCTTGTTTTACGATGAGGCCGACAAACACAAGCGCCCGGAAACGCAGGCGGCGTGCCGCTTCAAGAACATCAGCGGGCGGCGGGGGATCCATTTGCCGCACCAACTCCGTTAGCGGCATGCTGGAAATAAAAGCGGTTCCCTGATGAGTGGCGTGGCGGCCGTCTTGAAGCACATCGACGCCGGTCACAACCGTCCCTTCCCTCCTCACGCGAACGCATTTGGAATTTTTGTGGACAAGGCCTCCGTGCCGCTCAATAACGTCTTTCAGACCCTCCCACATCATCCCCGATCCGAGGCGGGGGTAGTGGAACGCGTTGATCAGGGTCCGCGTCTCGTGGCGACGGGTGAGAGCGTTGAGGAGGACCGTTTTCACGGAGAGATTTTGAATGCGTTGATCCGCCCAATCGGCGCTTAAGGTTCGGCATGAGATTCCCCACACTTTTTCCGTGTATGTTTTAAAGAACCGGTTGAACAGGCGCGCGCCGAAGCGGTTTGTGACCCACTCCTCGAAATTTTTTTCTTCACGCGAAGGAAATATTTTCGCTCTGAGGTAGCTTCCCAGCGTCCGCAGGCTTTCCCAGAGGCCGAGACCGGAAACAACGTTTAATAAATTGAGGGGATATTGGAAGAGTTGACCCTGATAATAAATATGGGTTAAGCGGTGGACTTCTAAAAAATCATTGGGAAGGATTTCCCGCCACAGGGCTTTGATGTGGTCGCTCTTCGTGAAAAACCGATGAGGCCCAATATCAAATCTCGAGCCGTTAAAGATCTCGGTTCTCGCCAACCCCCCGATCTTATCGGATTGTTCCAGGATCGTTACGCGGCCGCCCTTTTTCACGCACTCATATCCCGCCGCCAGTCCCGCCGGTCCCGCTCCGATGATGACGATGTTCGCATTATTCATGGTGGGGTTTATATTGGTATTTATGTCGAAAGACTGCAATTCTTCATAACGGCTTTTGGTATTTGATGGGATGGCGGAGTCTTATGTGACAGGAATCACATGGCCGGGCTGTGGATTAAAACGACTTGTTTTTGCGGTTCGTTTCGCCAATTTATCCACTGTTCCGTCAATCGAGTGTCACCGCTATGTCGAAACGCTGTCTTTTGTTTGTCGCGGCTGTCCGTTAGATTGGAATTATGAACAGACACGGCGTAAGTGAAGAATCAAAGCGATTTGTCGAGCGGCGCATGCACCCCCGGCGTGCCGTTGATATCCTGGTGAGTCTCATCGGTTCAACACACCATTCGTGTGATGAACCGATTGCGGGCCAAGCCACGGAAATATCTCTTGAAGGGCTTCGTCTCGCCATCGCATTCGATGTTCCGGAGGGATGCACGATTGTTCTTCAGCTGAATTATTTAGAGAACGACTCGGTGTGCGTGGGTGAAGTGAAATGGAAGAGTCGTGATGGCGCGAATTGTATTTACGGCGTTCATATTAAGAAGTGGTCATACCTCGACCCCGATTTGAAATACCTCGTTGCCAAACATACGTTCCGGGCCAGCCGGACGCGACCAGCGCCTCTTCTCGCCAGCCCCTACAGCCTTTTCCCACCGCTTACGTAGTCTAAAGCCCCATTTTGAAAGCGTGTTGAGTTCGACGAGCGCTCAAAATTTTGTAAGGTAGCGCCTCTCTCGGGTCGGTGGCAGAGCGGTCTAATGCACCAGACTGTAAATCTGGCGGACTATGTCCTTCGAAGGTTCGAATCCTTCCCGGCCCAAAGTTTCCGACGATCTCGCTCAATCGCTCGGAATCTCTCAATCCTCTCCTTTCCGGTCATTTGGCTGGATAGTGTTAACATTTTGTTAACATGAAAACCGACTATTTTTGGCTAAGAAATAAGAGTTTGGCGCATCGGGAGAAACTTAGCCAAATGATGAAAGGAAGACAGAACGCTAAGAAACACGGGAAATATAGCGGAACCCCACCAACTTCGACCTGTCCGAGCTGTCCAAATCTGATGACCTGTCCCTTTTATCGACGTGGCGGACTATGTGTTTTTTGGGAGGAAAAATTAGCGGGGATGAAAAAGAGAATGGCTTTATAAAACGAAGAAAATTAGAACCATTTGGACTCAATTTTAATAAAGTGATTCCGGTAGAATTGTCACAAGAAGCAGTAGAAATGATTATGCAATTAAATTGTTGTGTAAATTTTATGAGGGATATTTCATGACAGGTTTTTTTCTTAAAGATATGCAGGAGCAGATAGAAAAGTATCACGAGAGCTATCGTTCTTCTGGAATCGCACTAATGACAACAATCATTGGGTTGTCATCAGGTGTATGGTATTCCTTCAATGGGAAACCCCGCTTTATCAACGCCTCCATTTGGTTTCTTATGGCACTATTTACTTCTATTTTTCAGGAGACAGTTTTCTATTTGGCGAGTTTAATAAGAGCCAGGTACAGTGTCGCTTATCTTTCATCTCAATCGACGTCTGGGAAAGAGCAAACCCAAGAAGCTCAAAAAAAGGCAGATTTCCTTTGGAAAATGTCAAATCGCTTTTTTGACTTATCCGACGGACTTTGTTTCGTGTCTGTATTATTGTTTGTTATCGCAGTTTTGAAATTATGGTGAGAGAATGCGAAGGAGGTTATTCCAAATGAAACATGCGTCATGGATTTTTTTATTGCTGATTCTGGTCTTATGTGAGCTTCCACTACAACTCCGTGCTCAAGGCCCCAATGATAGCGAGCCTACAAAGCAAGGGGAATTCGAGATGAAAAAGGTTTGTTTTGATGTCGCTCGCCACGTCTACGAAAAAGACTTTGAGAAATCTAAAAATGATGGCGTTGTAGTACTTAAACCTCTTTACACCTACAGTAAAAAGCTGAATACATGCGTGATGTATGGGGGGTTCGTCGACAAAGATGAAACCAGTTTCTTTATTTTTGATGCCCTTACGAATGTGGAGATAGCCAGCTCAATTCTAAAAGGAAACAAAACAATAGAAGGTCTTTCAAAAGAAGATTTCAACCGCAAGAAGAAGGCATTTTTCCCCGATGCACCATAAGCCGAGTCTTAAGCTATAAGCTTTCGTTAAGAATATTTTTTCTTTTTCTCACTAGAAGTTATCAAGGAGCGAGACTGTTTGAATCCCTCGAAGTCATTCGCCATCTTGATGTGTCTTGTTTTTATGTCCGGCCCTGTTTATGCTAAACACGGACATTATTCTAGAGCTTCGGGCGATTCTAACCATTCAACATCTGTTCGACATCCTTCTTCTTATACTTTAACCCATCATCGAAAGAATTATTCAAATTTCGCAACAAGAGATAGCCATGGAAAAAATAAAAGAAGTTCTTCAGCTAAAAAGAAATTCATGAAGCAAACTGGATATCCAAAAGGTAGGCCTGGTTATGTGGTAGACCATGTCGTTCCTCTCAAGCGAGGTGGAACAGATTCTACGTCAAACATGCAATGGCAGTCAAAAGAAGATGCCAAAGCCAAAGATAAAGTTGAATGATTTGAATTTATAAATATTAGTGCCGAATCAAAGGCCTGAAAATTACAGGGCCATCGAGATTTACTGCCGAAGATATCTTTCCTTTTGTTTGAGGCAAAGGCACATACTCGACCAAGCGTTGTTTATTTCCTTCGTTTACGATACAGCTCCCGACAAACTCACGCGGGTATCGGTTATCGTCAAAATCTATTTTGAATTTGCACCCCGAAAAAGAAACATAAAGGGAGTGGTCAGAACAAGAACAATTCATTTCTTTATTCTCATCACTAGAAAGATACGAGTACGACATCACATATCCTTCATTAGTCACCTTGTCTAGAACCAAATTTCTGCTTTCCATTGAGCATTGGGGGCTATGAGGAATACGATATCCAAATGTTATGTCTGAATATCCCCAAAGTGATTTGTCGTCCTGATATCGCATCGTAACTCCCACATCAGCCAATAACCCATCTTTTGAACAAAAGCTGTCTTGACCGTAAGCCGTAACCGCAAATAAGAACAACACAAGTAGAGTTTTCATAACGCCCCCTAATCAGCCCGATTTCTAATTTTGTCGAAATTTCCTGATGCTTCTAACCCTGCTGATTGCTTCATTGCATTACAGGTATGTTTAGGAATGGGAAATTATCTCATATTCCTTTTTTAACAGGTTACGAATATAGAGCTTATTTTTTAACGACTGATGGCTTTTTTTCTATGGTTTTCTGGAAATCACTGGTTAACCCTATTTTATTGCCCTTCGCTCAGATCGCATCAAACACATTTAGAACGCCACAAGACGCCCTAGAATCGCTTTTAAGCCCCTTGGTGGTGAATTCATGCTTTACTGCCCCGTTGTTTCAAATTGAATCTTTGGGGGGCAAAAAACCAGTTCCCACTTAGTCAACCCCCCTGAAAATTGCCATTTCAGGTGTCCCTTCACCTAAATTGACCAGCCCGAAACCTCTCTCTTTCCCCATAGGGAAAAAGATGGAATCATTCAATCTGCAGGGTTCTATCAAAAGACGATGGCTGGAAATGTGGAGACAAATGATCTAAAAAAATCAACCATTATGATGGCATTGTTGGATGGTTGATGATCTAATTCCTCGACGGGAAACACCATATTTATTAGAATGCTTCCGACGATGAAACTGATACGCTGTTCTTTCTGGAAACACTAATTTATGACCGCTTTCCTCCTCCGAAAGCTTGAGGGAGGAGGAGCGGATAAAAAGTTTCAACACCTTCCTAATCTTCAATTCTCTAAACCCTTCATTGCCCCCTACCCTTTAATAGACTACTGGCGGGAAAAGGTGCGGCAATTCTCTAACGCCAGGGAGAAAAAGTTTTTTGCCGTAGGGCAGCAAAGAAGTCATCCTGACGCTACTATTTCAGGGGTGTGTTTCTCGACGGAAAATAGGTTGATCCCCCGCCAGCTTTATCATAAAATTCTACCTGAAGTCACAGATATAACCTCTCCCCTACGCCTTACCGATATAGCCGTTGGCTTCAATAACGAAAAATCGTCACATTCTAAATTGTCTTCCCATCTCGATTACCCAAATCGTGGGAAGGAAAATGCAATTCATTGCTTATTGATTTTCCGCCTCCGATGGGTCATCGAAACCTTAATAAGGTCGATTTGGGAGCCCAAAGGAGGCACTTTTTTTATGATGCAATTATCCCACCTAAGCAGTGAAGAAAAAGAGCAGTTTCAACATTTCAAAGACTTCTATGAAACATACGTTGAAAGCCCCGTCATTTCAGGAGAGCAAGTAAACGGCAGATGTCCTTTTCATGAAGATCGGAAGCCATCATTTTCCGCTTCTCTAATGACTGGACTTTGGACATGTCACGCCGGATGTGGTTCCGGAAATGCCCATGATTTCGCAATCAAAAATAAATCGGATGAAAAAGAGGTTCCATTCCTTTTTGACAATGTCATCCATTATATTGAGAGCATCTATAGGTACAGAGACGAAAACAAAAAATCACTTTATGACGTTGTTCGCTTTACTCCGAAAACATTTCGATTCCGACGCAAAGTAGATGATGAAAAATATGTATGGAACTCGAAGGGAGTCAGTCATGTCCTTTATCAATTGCCTAGATTGATTCGAGCGATAAAAAAGGGTCGGAAGGTTTTTTTAGTTGAAGGGGAAAAGGATGTCCGAAATCTACTTTCGCTTAAACTCGTCGCTACAACGAGTCCAAAAGGCGCAGGTAAATGGCACCCTGACTACTCTCGGTATTTTAACCAAGCCGATGTTGTGTTGTTGCCTGATAATGATGAAGAAGGCCAAAAACATATGCAACAAGTGGCGGAATCATTATCAGGTTATGCAAAAAGCATAAAAATAGTACCACTCCCATTACTGCCACCGAAAGGAGATGTTTCGGATTGGATTGACGCGGGTGGAGATAAGCAAAAACTCTTGGAATTAGTGAAAAAGGCCCCGATTTGGAGCTCCACCACCACTAATATAATACCCTCTGGTGGTGGAAATAATGAACCCGTTCTAGTAACTGATTTAATTAATCAATATAAAAACTCAGGAGAATTAAAAATTAATTGGTTATGGGATAGCTTTATACCAAAAGGTTCAAAAGTTCTTTTGACGGGATTTCCAAAATCAGGAAAATCGACTTTTTGTCGTCATCTAGTCACAGCAATTGCGAATGGATTGCCTTTTGCGGGGTTCGAAACCACAAAAACAAAAATTCTTTGGATTGGGTTAGAAGAACCTACTAGAGATACTATTCAGCGATTTGAGAAGTTGGGCGCATCTGAAAACCTATTGTATTTGTCCCGTCCCTTCAACGATTCCAAAGAGGATATCCAAAGATTAAAAAAATGGGTTTTAGAAAAGCAAATCGGCCTAGTCGTAATCGACACCCTAGATAAATATTGGCGAGTGCAAGATGAGAATTCCGCATCCCAAACGGTTGCGTCACTTAGCGGTCTTATTGATTTAACTCAATCAACAAACGTCACGGTGATATTGATTCACCATATTCGAAAGGCTCCAGGTCGAGATGGAAGCGATATTAGGGGAAGTAGCGCAATATTTGGAACGGTCGATGTGAGTTTAACTTTACGGAGGGACAAAGACCCGATCAGAAAATTAGAGACACAAGCAAGATATGACCAAATTCCAGAGGCTTTAATTCTTGAATTGAAAGACGATGGATACCATTCTCAATATCCAGAAGAACTCAAGCTTCAGAAATTGAAATTAATTAGACAAGGGTTGAGCGATAAGCCCCAAACTGCAGGGGAGATATCCAATAAAGTGGGTATTTCCGAATCTTCAGTTCGTCGATTCCTTCGAGATTTAACCCGCGAATTCCCGAAAGAAATAATTCGCTGTGGGAAAAAACCCGAAAAATATCGAAATCTATCAGAAACAATAGAATCCACCACCACACAAAAACATATAGGTGGTGGGATTGATCCGCGCCGAATAATTAATGTGATTAGGTTTAGGAACACAAAGATAATTGTGACAGGGGGAGATAAGTTTGGGACTGTACCGCCAAGGTTCACGCCAAACATGGTGGGCTAATTACACGGTAAATGGCCGTCGTTTTTTCGAGTCTTTGAATACGGCCGATATAGGAGAAGCGCGTAAAAGATATAAAGAATTAAAAGCCAAAATAATTCTCGGTCAATATGGGGGGAAAACCGAAAAGAAGAAACTGCTGTTAGATGAAGGAATTAATCTATATCTGAATAATTACGCAAGATTGAAAAAAATTTCGGCGGAAGATGATGCCACGATGCTAAAAAGATTTCTGAAGGATATTGAGGCTCAAATTGGGAAAGCACCTTTGCTGACAGAACTCTCAAGATTTCACGTCGAAACCTTTTTGGCTAAATTAGGCGGTTGCGGTTTATCAAANNGGACGGACAAGATTTCTGGATTTGAACGAAATGCATAAGTTAATTGATGCTTGTCCGCAAAAAATAAAACCGATTGTTATCGTTGCATTGTTAACCGGGTTGAGGCAAAAAGATATTTTTCATCTGCAATGGGAAAATATCAGCTTTGAAAAAAGAGCAATTG
>PLLH01000021.1 GCA_003140895.1 Elusimicrobiota bacterium | reverse complement strand
TCCCAAAATATCTTTCACCAACAGGTTCACATTCGCGGGCTCGGGTTGGAATTCTTTGGTTCGAGAAAAACTCAAGATATCGACGAGAATTTGATTGGCGGTTTTGACTTCGCATTCAATCATGTCGAGATGTTTGACAATTTTCGGGTCGCAGTCCCCCAACTGGTTCCGCAAGAAACTGAGCGAGTTTTTCATGACCGCGAGAGCCGTTCGCATCTCATGGCTGATCACGTTCGCCATCTGGCCGATGGTGGCGAGACGCTCCCGATGGGCGATCTCTTTCTCCGCCTTTCTCGACACCCGAATTCCGATGAAGACAGTCAATAGACCGATACCGAAGAGCCCCCCCAAAAGCTGAAGAGCCAGACGCAGAGCGGGCCGATAAACGTCCATCCGAGGGCGACTCATCACCAAAGACCATCCCAACTCCGGAATAAATTCTCTCCGAATCAACCCGCTCCTTGGGTGTTCATTCATTGATCCTGAAATCAATTTCTCCCCTTCATAGAGGGCCCATTGACCTGAGGAGGTTCGTACATGATTAAGCAGAGAGCGCACTGAAAAATCCGCGATGGCATACCCCGTCACCTCGCGTGACGGCGACAATCGAACAACCCCTACCGGCAGACGGGCAGCGCCTTCATTAAACAACTCAACGGATCCATGCCAGGCGTTTTGCCGCTTGATCATCTCACGACGATCTTTATCTTTCAAATCCACCGAACTCATGCGTATCACGCCCGGACGTTTGACCGCCGATATCTCGGTGCCGTCCGGAGAATATAGACGGAGGGAATCCATGTCCGGGAAAAGAGAAAATAGGGAGTGGAGACTCCTGTCTGATTCGCCTTGTTGCAGAAGAAGCATGGCGCGTTTCCACGCGTCCATGCGTTGAACAAGTTGAAGACGGGCCTCGCTTAGAGCTGTTGTGTCTTGGAGTCGGTTCTGCTCTTGAAGATCCCGAACGGAAAAAAGCACCAGCGCCGTCCCCACCAATAACAGTGGGACAAGCGTCAATGTCAGAAAGAGCGGGACAATGCCCTTGGGTTTTAATTTATCGAGGATCATTTTTCTTCTCGTTTGAAGGTGCCGGCTCAGGAAGAGAATCGACGGGTTTCATCTTTTCGCCGGCTTGAATCAAAATCTGCAAGGCTTGAGCGTTCCTGGGATCGACGTCCAACACGCGGTTGGCTGCCAGAACCGCCTCATGATAGGCGCCTGAATTAATTTGATCTTGCGCTTCCGAGAGGTGGAACTTCACCAAATCGGCTTTGAGGCCTTCCTGCGCTCCGACGGCGCCCTCGCCGAACCGGAACGAGAAGGAGAACCGGTGCGTGTCTCCCAATTGATCTCCGAACCCGGCCCACGCGTAATTGAGTTCCATTGTCTTGAAACGAAATCCGGCGCCGGCCCGGATACCATTGCCGGCGTCTTGCCCGTTGATATATCCCAGCCGCAACGCGAAAGCGTTTTTAATCCAGAATTCTCCTCCGCCGGACACGCGCGTGTCGCCGTCCCGGGGTTTACTCACGTCACACGCCAAATTCAGCGCGTCTCCCCAAATAAAATGGGTGTATCCCAGGCCAACTTTCGTTGTCTGAGGGAGAGGCGTGCTTTCTTTGTCGAACGTCAGGCCTTTCCCCATATTAAGAGAAGAAACCCCCAATGAGAGACGCCGAATCCATTCGCCAAAACCGCGAACCATGAGAGGGCCGGGCCGGTACTGGAGACCGGCGTCGAAACCGACGGCGTTGGCGGACACGCCGGCCAATTCTTCGGAAATCCGTTTGATGCCGGCGCCCAGATAAAGCCCGTCGCGTTCAAAGCCGTTCCCCCCTCCAGCCACACGAAGCCCGTAGGAGAGTTGAAGGCTGACATCTTTTTCTTGAACAGTGCCCAGTTTTGCGGAGGTAGCGTCCCGCGCTTCAATATCTTTGATGGAGAAATGCGTGGCGGAGAGCCCAACGCCGCCCAAGCGCCCTTTCTTCACCGGAAGGGCCAAGGCAGCGTATTGTTGCGACACATCTTCAAAATATTGGAGGTGAGTTAACGTCAGTTCATGGAAAGGTGTCAGACCCAGACCCGCTGGATTCCAATAAATGGCGTTGGCTCCTTCCGCCGAGGCGGTTTGAGCCTCGCCCATGCCGGTGGCCCGGGCTCCATTCCCAAGGAAAAGAAATTGAGCCCCCGACGTCCCCGCCGAGGCCGATGCGAGGACGGGAAGAGAAAGAAGAACGATGAGGAAATACATTTTCTTCATCGGATCACCACCAGTTTCCCCTTCTTGCGGTTTCCGCCCGCTTCCGTGATCCAGAAGTACGTTCCACTCCCCACGTTTTCGCCGCTCGTATTTCGAACGTCCCAGGGTTCAATCCAATTACCGGACAAATTAATTTCTTTGACGATCATGCCGTTCAAATCAAAAATCGAGACGCGTCCTTCTTGTGGGAGGTTGGTGAACCGGATGCCGGAGGACTCCGTTCCCGTTTGTCCAATGCCGGTGCCGGCTTGAGGGCCGTTGGGCCTAAAGGGGACGGGATAGGCGATCACGTCCTCCACCTCCAAATTGGCAGCGCCCATCACAGCGAAAATACCGAACGAGGGAACGCCGCTGTTCACCTCGCCGCTTTGAAGATTCGTCCCGTTATTCGGAAGCTTGACCCACGACTGGCTCTCCACGTCCAATTTCCAAATGCGAAGTGTTTTAACGCTGACGCTTTTCTCATCATCCGCCGGCGCGTTCACCTCCGGCGCGGGAATCCGGCCGGGGTCGACGTTCATGGTCCGCATGGATCTCTTTAA
Organism: Elusimicrobiota bacterium; assembly: GCA_003140895.1. Lineage (GTDB taxonomy): Bacteria > Elusimicrobiota > Elusimicrobia > F11 > F11 > PLLH01. Next base: position 8,380 of record PLLH01000021.1, on the reverse strand, counting down.
TAGGGCCCCGGCGGGAGCGATATCCATATAGGAGTGGATGAGAGTGGCCTGCTTTTTGAGGGGTGGATTCATGGAAACCCCCTCGGCGTTCGTCATCGCAATTTCAACCAACCCTCCCGGAATCGGGAAACGGTACCCGCCGGAATCGGCGCGCGCTTTTTCCGTCGCTTTCTGGAGCGCCTCTATTGAGGCCGAGGAAAACTTCCGACAATCCGACTGCATCTGCACGGTAAAATCTTGAGTAAGCGCGTTGGGCGGAATAATCAATTTCCAAAAAGCCGCCAAATCGGGAAGATCAATTTCATTCCCGAAACCGTAGGTTTGGGTTTTTGCGGAACCGAGGGACACCAATGCCGACAAAGCGCGGACTTTATAATTGTCCTCCCGGCCTCTCGATTGAACATCAAGATAATAAGTGGTGTTGGGACGAAGCCCCTTGAACTCAAAACTACCCCCCTGCATCCATCCGCTTTCTTCCAGACTGTTCGTGAATTCAGGATTGGCCGCGATTCGCGCGTTGTAATCGGTATCGGCAGGATTTCCATTGGCCGCCCAATTGGCGGTGATGGCGCTTCCTTTGATGGTGATTGGTTGAGCCAACGGTGGAGCAGGCGGCATTAAGACAGTAGATCCGGTCGAGGCGGACAAGGTTAGAACTCCATTTAAATGATTGTAGGAGCGAATGGTCCGAGTGTAGAGCGTGTTCGGCGTCAGAAATTCATCCGAGTAGGTGAAAACCGAAGAATAAGCATTAAGAGGCATCGAAGCGACGAGCCCTTCCGATGAACTGAGAATAATATACCCCTCTTCCGTGTTCTCCGGTGCGCGGCTCCACCGCCAACGAATGGTGGTGGATGAAACGGCCTCCGCCATAAAATTGCTGGGGCACAAAGGTTGCTCAAAGCTTTTAGTCGTCGTTGAACCGATGAAAACGAAATCTGTTTCGAGTTGAGACGCATTGGTTTGATTATTTCTGGCTTTAACCCAGAAATAATAGGTCGTAGCAATCTCAAGCCCTTCCACATCGCGAAAAGGAATCCCGTTCCAATCGTCCGGTGTAATCTGAATATCGCCGAGCGACGGCGTCTTTGAATATTTCAAAAGGTATTTCGTGGAAAGTGGATTTCCATTGGCGCCCCACGAAACATGAATCAGATGTATCTCTTTTCCGATAGGCGACGCGTCAAAAGCGGGCGGAGCCGCTCTCGTATAAATAAGGGAAGGACTCATCGAAGCCGGGCCAGATTCCCGGAAGAGATCGCGGCTCCGGATATCAAACGAATACTCCGTATTCGGCAACAATCCGGCTTCCGTATGCGTGATTACCTCATTTGGATCGTTCAAAGGAACCACGGTTGTGGTCGACTGGGCTCCCGTATACCGAGTGAAACTGACCGATTTCATATCCCGCTTAAATGGAACCGAGACGGTAAACGTGATGCTCGTCATTTGGATGTCGTAGCGCGAATCGACAAGGGGAGCCTGCGGAAGATTTCGATTGAGGGTGATTGAGGAAATAACCGGTTCGCTTGGATTTCCCTTCGTATCGATGAACACCGTTTTAATGAATCGAAGCCCATCCGACTCAGTGGATGAGGCGATCGTTATAGACTGAGTCAGTGGCGGGTCTTTTTTTGCTGCGCTCAAACCTACGTGTTGCGCGCTGCTTCCGACGATAGAAAAGTCGATAAGGTCGAGGCTGCCGGCTTGGCTGGGAATCCAGCTGATAATAAGAGGAACATCGAGGCACTGTGTTTCAGGAATTCCGCCAGCCCCTGTCACAACGCATGACGAGCTCTTTGTATCAAATTCCACCGTTCCGCCTGGCGAGAAATATCCGGTCGTAATGGAAGAGCTAGCCGTATTCATGGACCAGTTTCCGGCGACGTCGCGGCACTGGCCGTACACCGTCTTGGTCACGCCAATTTCAGGACCCATGAAGAAGTCGTTGATGACGGTGGCATTTTGGCTAGTGTCCTCCCAGCGGCCCGATTGATTATCCCAGGGGCTTGTTGTCACCCATACCTGGCCGATGCCGGATTCATACACTTGGCTGTTGTCATAGCACGTCACCGCGACACTCACGGAACTACCGGTGACATATAAATCACCGTTATTAATGTCGACTTTCGAGGTGACAGGCGGCGACATGTCGAGCTTGACGGTTTTGGTAATCGGTGTTTGGGTGATATTTCCCGCCCGGTCCTTGAAGCTAATATCGAAGGTATAGATCTTGTTTTCCGGCAGGCTGTTTGGATCTCCGAGAGTCAGAGAAACAAACCGATTGGCCAATAAGTTTTGATCGGGCGTGAGACCCGACTCATCGTGAAACGTGGCAGCCTTAAGACCTGAGAAATCGTCCTTAAACTGGACTTCCACATCGACAATTCGGTGATTTGTAATCGGCAAACCGCCATTGATTCTAAGGTTGACGGTTTTAAAATCGATGGGCAGCCGATCGGAATAAAATTCGAAGACGTTGTAGCCATATTCCACGCCGCACTGCCCGCTCAGAGCCAGGGAACAGTCCTTGTTTTCGGCAAAACCGGAGAACGGTTCTCCAATCACATAACTCATCTCCATGGAGAAACGATCGGTTGGCTCAAGCGTGGAGTTAGACACGCCGCCCACCGCGGAAAGGACAGAGGCCGGGACTTCCCGAGTGTCGCTCAACATATCATCGGGAGGGCGGCGATCCGCCAGAGCGATTGAGCCCGCCAATAAAAAGACGATGAAGGTCAGATTCTTTTTCATCATGGTTTCATGTGCCCGGATCTTTCGTCGATTTTTTCAATGTATCTGAGCGCTCCCGCATGGGTTGGATACAAGTTAAGCGTTCGGACGAAACATTCCAAAGCCTTGTCCCATTTTCCGGATTGATAGAATGACAAACCCGCCAAATACTCCTTCGATACCTGCTCCTCCAAGCTCTGTTTGAGCGTTAATTCCTTCATCACATCCTGATAAAGGGTTTTGAGCCGGGGGTTGGCGGGGTCCGCCTCAAGGGTTTTTTGCGCTTCAAGAGCGGCTAGTTTGAGGGCCCCCAATTTTCTGGCGATGAAGGTGTTGTGCTCATGTAGTTTGACCTCGTTACGTGACAAATTGTCTAACCGGCGAAGGACTGATTTCTCCTGGGGGTAAACTCTTTGGATGTAGAGGTATTGTTCCCGGGCCAACGTCATCAAGCCCAATTTCTGAAATTTCTCGGCCCGTTTGATCAAGGCAGATGCCGATGGAGAAACGACATCCGCGAGCGCCGGGCTCACCAAAAAAAGAAACGCGAGAATTCCGATTATTTTTTTCATCGCGATATCCCCAACACCTGGAGCAGGACCTCTTCGTCCTCATTGGGATCCACCCGTAACACTGTCTCAACCGTTTCCGAATCCATATTCAGCCGCGCGGACAAAAAAGAAAGGATTGTTTGTGTTTGCCTCTGTCCGCGTTTCACGTCTTTGGACTGGATCTCCAAGACCAGAGGCTTCCCGTTGTGCGGCGCCACCACGTCACACGCCGCCGCCAAATTTGTTTGGCCCTGGGCAGTGAGAACCGGTTCGCCTTTCTCCGGAAAAAGGTCTTCGCCTTTGAAGGACACCGTTAGTTTTCCGTTAGCCTCCCGGACCGACGACGATGACAGCCGTACGCCGCTCTCCCCAACTCCAGCGGAGGGACGAAAGGACGAAAGCCCCGTGAAGGACGCCAAATACGCGGTCAGGGCGGCGGGGCGTTCCAGTTCATCCAATTCATTCGATGAGACTTGAAAAAGGCCGGTGGAAACAGGCTCCACATCCAGAGGAAGGCGGTCGATCACCACCTCGTCTAAGTCTTCGTTGAGAAGAGACGGAACAACAGGACTCGTCCCGGCGGCAGCCAACAATCCGACGATTAGAATCGAGAAAAAGAAACCCATGATGCCCGGAAGGAACCGTTTCATTTAGGTTTCCCCCCTTGATTCAACAAACTCTCAATGTCAGCCATGACGCGGGCCAATTCTTCTTTGCTGACCACGCCCGCCTCGGGTTGAACCTGCCGGAAATAATTCAAGGACGCCTCAAACTCCCCCTGCCGTTTCGTCAATTGACCCAGTCGCCAGCACGCGTAATTGGCCTTGGCGTCTTTGGGAAATTTCTGGAGGAAGGTTTCATACATTTTGATTTCATTGGGAAAATCGCTTTTTTGAGCAAACGCCTGCGCCATATTAAGGAGAGCGGTGGAAGCGTAGCCTGTTTGAGGAGAGGCGTCGACGATTTCCTGATTGGCCACGACAGCCTCGTCGAAATAGCCCAATTTGGCGATAGCGGCGGCGCGCCGCTGCCGGGCCAGGGGCGCTAAATCGTGCGACGGATATTGACGGATAAACCGCTTAAAAATTCCAACCGCCACCGAATAATCCCCGGCGCGAAAGAGGGCCTCTCCCTGATAGAAAAGCGCCTGAGGCGCCGATGGAACGGACGGGGAATCCGCCCACACCGTGCTAAAAAGCGCGGCGGCCCGCTTCAAGTCTCCCTTCTCCATGACTCGGATCGCCTGATAATACAGCGCTTCTCCGCCGAAATCGCACCCTTTGTAATCTAAAGCGAGCTGATCCAGCAGTTTCGGATCCGTCAAAGACACGAGAAGAAACGCTTCCTTCATCACCTCACGCACCTCCGAAAAATGTGACGACGACGGGAAGCGGTTCGGGAATCCGTTCAGGGTTTGGATGGCGCGAACGGGATTATTGGACTCAAGCGCGTTTTTTCCCAATTGAAGGAGGGCCAGCTCGGCGGTGGGCGAGTTGTCCGCCCCGGACAGTTTCTCAAAAAGGGTTTTCGCTAACTCTTTGCTCCCCACCTTTTGGGCCAAAGAGGCGGAGCGAGCCAGCGCCTTATATGAATAGGAAGACGCTGAAAATCTTTCTCTCAAATCGGCCCAAGCCTTGAGCGCGTTCTCTGAATGTCCGGACATCTCCAAGGACCGCCCCCACTGATAATACGCCATCGGGGTTTTTTCATCCGACGGAAACATTTGAATGAACCTCTCGTAACGGCCGGCGGCCTCGGCGTATTTCCGCTCGTTCCAACTCAAATGCGCCTGGGACAATAGACCGAAGCGCACCACGTCCCGGTCTTCGCCGAAACGAACCAGCAGCTGATCCAGCTCTTTCTCTGCCTCCGTGAATTTCGATTGGAGAACGAGGCACGCCACGAGACCGCTCACCGTCTGAGCCGTGACCGCCGCCGGGGGCGTTTTGGCGAGAATGTCCCGGTACATGAGTTCGGCTTCCTTGTAATGCTTGAGCGCCCCATCGGCATCGGCGACAAGAAGCGCGCAAAGAATAAGATTGGGATCATTTCCCTGTTTGTCCATTGTCTGAAGGAGCACCGGAACATCTTGGGTGAGCCGCGTGAACTCCTTGCTCATCCACAAAGACTGCGCCACCAGGGACAGGCCTTTGGTTTTCCAGGCCGCGGTTCCGTTAAGCGCCACGTTTTCAAAATCCTGAACAGCTTCGCTTGTTCGCTCCATTCGCTGATGGGCCACGCCCCGGAGTAGTGCCAGCCGGTCCCGGTTTTCATCCTTTTTGACACTGGTCCAGACGGAGTTGCAGAGCGAAACCACTTTTTCCGGCGTATTCGCTTTCAGATACACCTCCGCCAACCCCGTGACGGCGCGAATGACGCAGACCTCCTCTTTTGATGAGAGGCCCTCTTGAAAAGCCGCTTCGGCTCCGGCCGCGTCACCAGCCTCAAGGGCGTAAATCCCCTTCAGGACCTCTCCTCGATGCAGCAGGTCGCCTTGAGAAAAGCCGGACATCAGCCGGTCGCCTTCCCCGCGTTGATTCTGCCGGTAGGCCACCGCTCCGGCCATATAAGAACGCATCGCTTGAACGTCGGGAGACCCTGCTGTCCCGATGGCCTCCAATGTTTTTTTCGCGGCGTCAAAATCGTTCAAACTGAAATAAGAATGGGCCAACGCCAGGCGGGCTGGAACGAGGAGGGAGCTGTCCTTATATTTATCGAGAAACTCACGCAGCCGGGAAACGGCGGCGAAGCTCTGTCCCGTTTTCTCCAACAAAAAAGCGGCGTGAAACAGCGCCTCATCGGCGTTCGCGTCCACTAGAATCCGCCCCGCCCGTTCAAAATCACCCCGGCTTTGGAACAGGGACGCTTCGAGTATTTTTTCCCGGGGGTCCCGCGCATACGCCGGGAACATGGATTTCAGGGCTTTCAAAATCACATCCGTCTGATCGGGTTCTTTCTGTTTGAAATAGGTCGCGGAAAGGAGAAGCAAAAACTCAGGCTTGAGAGTGGAAAAGGGGAATTGCTCGAGGGCGTCATACGCCAGGGATTGAGCGCTCAGAACATTCCCCTTGTTATAGGCGTCCGCCGCCAGTTGGAGCGCCCCACCGTCGGACGACAACAGGGGCCGGGTCAACCCGACGCATAAAAAAACCGCTAAGATGAAAAAGCGCTTCCGGTATGTCATCAGAGGGTTAAGTCTCCAATTTAAGTGGGAAAAGGTTTTGATGAGGGAGTTCGTTTTTATCATATCCTTTTCAATTCTGAAACGAATCAAACTACTCAATCCGACGAATCGACCAGGGGAGGAGCTTTTCCGACGAGCATTATAGCCTGAAGATCCTGAATTTCGGGTTAAGGGATGGTAAATTCATCGTAAAAAGAGAGGATTTCTTTTTTGCATTGAATTATAGAGGTGAATTAAGGAGCGGACTTCGTTTTTCCAGCCTTTCCGGCGGATGGGAGCTTGACACGTTTGGGGTTCTTCGTCGAGAATCGAGAGGAGAGATTTTTTGGCCGGAAAAATTACTTCAAATTTACTACACTCCCCTTTCATTCGACGCTCGCACTGAGCGAGGTCGCCGCGGCGACCGAGTCGAATGTGCCAAGGTAGCTCAGTTGGTAGAGCACACGCCTGAAAAGCGTGGTGTCGTCGGTTCAATTCCGACCCTTGGCATTTTTTATTTAAACGGGATGATTTTTAGAAGGCACAACGTCCCATAGAGATTAAAAGCAATTCCAAAAACACCCGCCACCACAACCCGCGCCGAAAGAACCCATTTGTTCCGCAAAAACATGAGAAGGACAAGGAAAGGCGCGATGTCATTCAAATAGCGCGCGCCAAATTGCCCACACCCTGTTCCAATCGACAAGAAAATCGGCACACAGACCAACAACACAGACGCCCACACCCAGAAGGCGAATTGACGGTAGATCCCATAAAAGAAACTCGATATCGCGAAGACAAACAAGGGGCATTGAATGAAAAAACTAAACCCCATGGTGGGAGCACTTAGATCAATGTAAGAAACGAAGGGCGACCTGAGAACCGTGAAGTAAATATTTTTAAGGATGTAATACGGATGAAAGAGCCCGTATTTTTTAAAATCGTCCCAAAGAAACCATCCCATATTCTGATAGGTCAGGCCAAATTCAAACAGTCGGTCAAATCGGGCCGCATTATACGCCAACAACAATCCAACCACGGTAAGAACCGGAAGGAGAAGACTCCCCCCTGTCAAAAAAACGCCTCTGTTCCTTAATAACTCAATTTTCTTCGTTTTAACGTCGCCGAAATTCAGACAAAAATTCTCATCGCTGAGCGCGAGATAGAGCCAAATCGGGAACGAAAGAAGCAAATGGGATCGGCCCAGCACCGAGAGAGAATAAAAAACGGAGCTGAGCAGAGCGGACCGATATCTTTTTTGAGGATCCCGCTCAAGCCCCGCCCACAGAGCCAACAGGACAAACGTGAGAGTCGTCAACTGGCCCACATACCATTGTCCGGCGACGAGACTAAATACAAGATTGGACGTGCCCCACCCCAAAAAAAGGGCGAACGCCACCCGCCAAACAACGCTCATCGATTTTTTAAATACGTAATCCAAGCGATCGATAAGTAAATAAGTCAGCCCAGTGTTGATCGCTCCCACCGCCATCGCGAACAACCGAAGAGGAAACTTGTCAGGACCGTGCCATTTCACCAATGGGATCAGGCAAATCGACGTGAGAGGCGGCCAGTAGGCATAGACGCGCCCCCGATAGGGAGACAAATCAAACCCATTGAGGGGCGCGTTCATCAAATCCAGCCGCCCGTGCAAAAAACTCCAGGCCAAATCGACGCAGTATTGCGGATAACTGGTAGAGGGAAGACGGAACCATCTCTGAATAAATAAAAACATCACCCACGTTATAGAGGAGATGGTGAGGGCAATCAGAATGCTTTGGGCCGTCTTTTTGTCTCGATTCATAAATCCTGACCGACGATGGAATTGAATTTTTACGACAGATGAAAAAATTCGATGGGTTGTTGCTTGTCTCCCTCAGACTTTTTACGTTCCATTACACGAAAGTTCACGGTGGATCGGGTTCGCTTTCGT
>PLLH01000029.1 GCA_003140895.1 Elusimicrobiota bacterium | reverse complement strand
CAACGGACTCTTCCCTCTTCTTCACGTGGGCGGCGTTATCGACTCCGTGGACCAGACCAATCCGCGCTCCATGACCAGGCGGGATTTCCTGTATTTGAGCGGCGCCGGTCTGATATTTCATTCCGTTCTTTCGATCCTGTTCGTCGCCGTTCCTGTTGTCTCATTCTCCACGGTTTTCTTTATGGGTCTCCTTGGAGCGCTCGCAGGAGGCTTGTTGCATTTATTTCATAATTTGTTCCGCAACGCCGTCCAACAAAGAAAAATCACTTTTAATTCGATGTCGAACAACCCGTCGCATCCTCGAGAAAATCAGGATCAATGCCTGGTGGGGGACCCTGTGTTTGTTGGCCGGGATAAAATCGAATGGATGGGCGTGTTCGACGGATTTAACGATCAAATTAATCATGACATCGAAGACACGAACCAAGTGGGATTTGTAGCGAGCAGGACGGCGATGAACGCCGCTCATGTTCAGCTTGCTCGAATCCTGGCCTATATGGAGCAGAATCGAATTTCTATTGACGCGGATTATCTGGCCCGGGTTTTGTCGGTGGTGATGGTTTTCGTTCAGGACAGCGTGGTTGAAGCGCTGAGCGCGCACCCCAAAAATCAAGGGAAGAACGCTCCGGAGGGGGGCACCACCGGAACGCTGGCGTTTGTATGGACCAAGCCAACGGGGGAACGGGTCGTCATCACGGCGCAGCGCGGAGACTCGCCGCTGTTTCTTGTGTCTAACAAGAAAGGGAACTCGCGGATTGAACAGTTGGCGCCGTTTAATGTGGGGGAACAGAACGTCCCCCCGGAACAAGTGCAGTCTGTGCCTTTTGATTCACGCGAAGCTCGTTTCACCTATGTCGATTTGGATCGTCCGGACGGCCGTCCTGACTGGTTTGATGAGTTGATGAAGCGCGACTTGATCCTTGGGCGGATCAGGACGCGTGAAGAGGCCAAGCTGGAGGCGTTTCAGCATCGGAGTGAAATAGAAAATGCTCTGACGGGAGGGGCCGCCAACTTCACGTTGATTACGAAAAAAACGCTTCGAACGGGAGAGGACGCCTTCCTCCTTGCGATGACGGATGGGGTGTCAGATCCGTTGACGCTGGATGAAATTCAAGAGAGCGTGACAAAAGAAAGCCGGCCGGAGAAGATTTTGGATGATCTTTTCCGACGGGTGACGTCGCGGGACGATGAGTATGAAAAGGTGAACCGGGAGCGCGAAGAATTGGAAAAGAAACCCCAGACGGCAGACGTGATAGACAAAGAGGAACAGTTGCGGGATCTGCGGGATCAGGACGCGCTCGTTCGAGCTAAATTTGATGACGCGTCGGCTGTCGTCATGGATCTCTCCGGGAAACCATCCTGGCCGCTGGCCACATGGACCGGCCTGGGCCAACGGGGAATCGAACTGGGGAAATATATATGGCAAAGGAAGTTGACTCTTCTGACCGCGGCCACATTTGCGGCCGTTGGAACCTATTACAATCACTTCCGAGGTGAGAATGGTTTTCTGGCCGATGCGAAAACGTACTTGCCCCTGTTGATTCCCGCCATTATTTCAGGGGCCTTTCTGGTTACCTATGAACTATTCGCCAAATCCGCGGAACGGAAAAATAACGATAAAAAATTCGTGGGGCGGGCTCGCCTCGGGTCCCTTATCGCCACGTTCAGCTTACTCGTCCTTTTATGTTGTCATGCGCTGGCCATTCTTGTTCATCTTGTCATCACTACCATCCTTATAGTATTTCCCATCCCCATCATTTATGTGCTCTCTCCTGAAAAATTAAGAGAATCGGGGCAGCTCCGGAAAATATTGGTCGGCACTGCCTTGACTTTTATTTCGATATGGACCTATTTTTATCCAATCTTTCTATTGCCTCTTCTGATTGGCGGCATTGTCTACATCAACTACGAATTTGTCCTTAAAAGCCCCGCTTCTTTTTCCCGATTCAGCGGGCTGCGGACGTATTTGAGGAGGTTCCTCCTAGCGGGGTTGGTGGCCGTTCTTTTGCTCAATTCGTTGGGTCTCAGCCTGCTCTATCGATATTCCCAACCGGGGCCCTACATCGGCGTCCAAACGGAAGAAATGAAAAAAAATGAAACATTCAATTTGGTCGCCTTTAATAAATTGAAATGGAAGTATCCCTACGGCGATGTGGATGATATTGCCCGAGTGAGAAACGTTGGGACACCCCAGGAGCAACCAGGCAATGCAAAGCGTTCCGATATCGATCAAAAAAATAAGTACTACAGGAATTTGCTGAGAGGACCGGTGAGACCCGTTGCCATCGAAAATGTGGAAGCGATCAAAGAAGCCCGCGAAATATTGACTCCTTTAAAATCCAATATCGAAGATAGCGCCCGCGCCCATAAAGTCCCTCCCCAAGTCATTTCAACATTTCTCCTCTTAAATCGGATGGTGCTCAGCCAAAAACTTACTTACCACCTGGATAATGGCTTATATCATGTTGAATGGACGCTGAGTTCGGAAAATAGACAAGAGCCTTTAATGCCCTTTTTGATGGAAAAGACAATGTCGGGAAAATTGTATTCCAGATATGGTTATCGAACTTTGACGTCGGCACTTGAAGGACTAATCAAAGATATCAGTCTACAAGACTCCGCCAGCGACGTTCTGGCGGGAGTGCTTCTAGGCCTCAATAATACAACGGGAGACATGCAAATCAGGGCAAGCCGGGTTAAAGACGAGGTCCTAATGAATGAGACGAATGTTCGAGATCAAAAATTATGGAAAAGGCTGGGCCTTGACACAAACGCCTTATCAAACCGCCAAATCAACCTCATGCTGTTGCGGGATCCCAAGCTTAGTATTGAAGCCGGCGCGGCGTCTTTGAGAGTGACCATGGATCGATTGATTGGCGTCCAAAGGCAAGGTCTCATCAAAAGCATGCCGGAATTCCCGGATCTTTCATTGATAGACAAAAGTGACGGCTGGTTTTCCCTCGCTGGGGATGCCCATTTTTCTCCGGCTGTTTTAATGGAAACAATCACTAGAAGAAATGCGTTTTGGGGATATTCTCTTAAAGATTTCCAGCGGGAAATGCCGCAATATCCCCATAGGAAACCATCACTTTATAATTTCGTCAACGCGATCACGGTGGCCAATGTCCGGGACTACAATCCGGAACAATTCCAAATCATCGCGCTTGAAGCGGGCGTATTCGACAATATTCCGGGATTAATTGTCGGTGTCACGACACCTGAAAAGGTCGACTATATCTATGGGCTGACGAAAGGGCCAGACTCCTATCTTCGAGACGCCGCCTTAAGATCTCTGAAAGAACTTCAAAACGATTCCAACCCGGACATATCGAGGAAAGCAAAGAGCTATTTAAACCGGGCGTTGAACCAGCCGGAATCCAAACCGTTCAGCCTTCTCCAAAACGTACTGGCTTCACTCGTATTTGGTTCGGCAGCCATTGGGCTGGCGGTTTTCTTAATGCGCCTGGATCCCGCGGGCATCTTGGGATGGATTGGATTCGCGGTGACGGCGGGGGCGCTCATTTACTTCGGCTGCACGGCCTTCTTCACGATTTCCAGCGGGCTTGTTGCATTGGGGGCTGTCTTATCAGGACGCCCCTTGACGGAAATTGACCCTGCGCTGAAAAATAAATTGGAAACCTGGGCCGCGGAACGCGGAGCGTCTATCAACATAAACAGAACCCTGCCAGTCGGCTGGGCGGCGGCCACCAACGCCGAGACCCGGGAGGTTTCACTTGCGCCCTGGTTTGTCAGTTGGATGTCAGCCAGATCCAGCTCGAAACTGTTTAAGTTTGTCCGGAACCTTCTGTTCGCAATCATTCTGGATCATGAAGATCAACGGCTCCAAGGCCGCTCCGCCCTTTCCATTTATCCCGCAAAATTATTTTCCATCCCTTCCATCATCCGCCAACTCAAGAATTTTCAAGTGGAGTCATCCCTGAACAAAGAGGCTTCATTCGTCGAGAAATTAATTTCAATGGCTCAGGCTCATTCAAAAGACGGCCGCTTGTTGGTAGAAACCGTTAACCTGTTCCAGGAAGGGGGAATGGTTCCGCTTCAATTAGAGGAGAAGTTCCAAAAGGGAGCCGCGTCATCGATGGATCAGACGGTGCTCGCCCAGGAATTGGCCGAACAACTTAAGATGAAAGTGGAATCGGGGGCATTCACGCCGGCCGAAGCGCGGGAGATAGCCGTTGTGTTGGCGTCCATTTTAGCGTTAACGTTTTCTCACGACGACGTTCAGGCGTTCTTGGTCGACGTGGATCGGATTCCCTATGAGACGAGCGGCAAAAAACCGGTGGACCGTTATGAATTTTTAAGTTCGGACCCGGATAAAGCCTTATCGGAATCGACGATGGCCATTCAACAATGGACAAAAGAAAAAATTAACTTGAAGCAGGGCTCTCCGTTGGTTCTCGTGATTCAAAGCGGAGGAGAAAAGCTGGAAAGCGCGTTAAAGAAGGACCCCATTTTCGAAGGGTTGATCGGGCAGGGGCTGATCCAGATTAAGTCGGGGCGTTATGATTCTGTCGTCAGCTTATTGAGAGACATTCATCCCGGGGCGAACGAGAGAGCATGGGAACGAACCGTGATGGACCGGATGAATCGGTTCGTGGTTCACAATTCCGGCGATCTGCCGCCCGGCTTTTTCGATTTGTCTGGTTTGACGGATCCGGAAGTCAGGAGGAATCTCCAGGCCAGTATGGAGGTTTACTTCATTATCGGAGTGTTAAACCAGGCCGTTCGTTTGGATCAGTCCCTGTTGCCTGATTTCGGGCGCTTCCTCAAAATCTTGGTTCAGGCCTAAGGCCAAGACATCTCTTCCCGCATTGTTTCGTCCAAAAATTTCTACAATGACGAAGAACTGAAAACAAAATTATTATCCGAGGAGAGCGCAATGAAGTACAACCCGCAAATCTTTCAGATTTTTGAGAGCTTGAAGAAAGACAAGAACATCATCGCCTTGTATTTCGCCGAACAGCAGACGGCCGATATCTTGATGCGCGCCAGCGCGGTCGCCATTGAACAAACCACCGGAACCTGGATCGATATCCCGGGGGAGACGGATGAGGTCAAAGAGCGGTCTCTTGGGAAAGTGATCGGCGTCTATGAAATCCCGGACTACAACACGATGCCCGAAGTCCCGGCGGAGGTGGGAGAGAGAAAGTTTATTATCGCGATCGCTTTCCCCACGATCAATATCGGCGGCCAGATCCCGGAACTTCTCACGGTTCTCTACGGAAACATTTCCATGTTGACCAAGTTGAAGCTCCTGGACGTTTTCTTTCCCGAATCGTTTATTAAAGAGTTCAAGGGGCCGAAGTTCGGGATCGAGGGAATCCGAAAAATCATCAACGTTTGGGGCCGTCCCCTCCTCTGCGCGATGTTCAAGCCCTGCGTGGGAGCACTTCCAAAAGCCCTGGGGAAAATGTTTTGGGAGATGGGCTTGGGCGGCATCGACATTATTAAAGACGATGAACTGTTGGCCGACCCTGAGTTCTGCACCGTTGAAGCGCGCTTGGAAGAATGCCTGAAGGTGAACGAGAAGCTTAAAAAAGAAACCGGGCATACCGTCCTTTATCACGTCAATATCACCGATCGGCCGGACAGGATGTACAAGAAGGCGCTCAAAGTTCAAAAGATGGGCGGAAACGGCCTGATGATTGATTTCTATACCGCCGGGTTCGCCGCGTTCCAGCAATTGGCGGAAGATCCTCAAATTAAGCTTCCGATCATGGCCCATCCGGCCATGGCGGGGTCCTTTTACGCTTCGCCTCACCACGGATTCACGGCGGCGCTGACATTGGGGAAATTCCCGCGGCTCTCCGGCGCGGACATCATCATCTATCCGTCTCCCTTTGGCAAAGTGCCGCTGGTGAGAGAGCGCGCCGCCAGGGTGGCGCAGGAACTGACGGCCCCGTTCTATCATTTGAAATCGACCTTCCCGGGCCCTGGAGCGGGGTCTCACCCCGGTTTGGTGCCGGTCCTGGTCGACAACATGGGGACGGATATTGTGATTGGGGCGGGGGGCGGCATTCACGGGCATCCCGGGGGGGCCACGGCCGGCGTCAAAGCCTTCCTTCAAGCCATTCAAGCCACCGTCGAGAAACATGATTTGCGTTCCTATTCGGTCAAACACAAAGAACTCAAAGTGGCGCTTGATAAATGGGGCGTCTACGGCGAGAAAAACATTTTTGATTTGACGAGATAGCGTCACGGGAGAAATTTATGGCCGTTCAGCTTAAAGAACCGCTGGATCAACTGATCAAGCAACCCACGTTCTTCACGAAAGGGAAACATTTCCTTGTCCCGGAGAAGATCAAGATCTACGACGACACGCTTCGTGACGGCGAGCAAATGCCCGGCGTGGCTTTTTCGCCGGAGCAAAAGCTCGAGATGGCGAAGCTCTTTTCGCAGTTGGGTGTTCACGTGATGGACGTGGCGTTCCCGACGGTATCGGAGTCGGAGCGGAAAGCGGTACAGTTGTGCCTTCAGGCGCAGGAAAAAGGCACGATTCGCAAAGATATTGAAATCCTGGCGATGTGCCGGGCCGTGAACAGCGACATCGACTGCGTTTTGGAGACGGTTCGGGAGATCAGCCTTCCGCCGGAGTCCGTGTCGGTTTTGATTTTATCCACGACTTCCGATCTGCATCTCAAATACAAATTGGGGAAGGTGTTTTTAAAGCGGGAAGGGCGAAAGGAAGAAGAGTGGCTCTCGACACCGCTGGAATTTTATCGCGCCGCCAACATCAAGATGATCACTTCCGCCATTTCTTACGCTCGTTCGAAAGGCCTCAAAAAAATTGAATTCGCGACGGAAGACGCCTCTCGCGCCGATCTGAGCTACTTACTTCAGTGGGGGAAGGCGTGCATTGAAGCGGGGGGAACGCGACTTTGTTTCTCCGACACGGTGGGGTGCTTGACACCGGAGGCGGTGGACCATTACTTTCCTCCCATCGTCGAGATGACGACGAAAAAAGGCGTTGAGCTTCACGCTCATTTCCATAACGATTTCGGCATGGGCGCTTCCAATTGCGTTCGGGCCTTGTCTCACGGCGCCTCGCACGCCGGGGTCACCATGTGCGGCATCGGGGAGCGCGCCGGAAACNNTGCAGCTTAAGCTTCTTTATGGGATTGAACTTCCCGGTTTTCGATACGACCTTCTTGTTCGCCTGCGGCAGCTGATCGAGAGTTATTCCGGGATTCCCATCCAACCTCACATGCCGATCGTCGGCGAGGGCGTGTTTTATCACGAATCCGGTATCCATACCGCCGGGATCGCGATACACCCCCTCATCTACCAGTTTATTCCGGAGGAACTTGTGGGAGGGAAGAGGCGGTTTGTGTTTGGGAAACACACGGGCACCGTGGCCGTCGAAGAAGTGTTGAAGAAATATGAGCGCGATTTGAAGAACGTGGGAATTTCCATCACGGACGAGTTGGTGAAAAAACTGGTCGATCAAATCAAGGATTTGCGGGAAAAAGAAATCGCCACGGATCAAACGCAATCACTCATCAAAGCGTATTACGGGAATTATTATTCGCTCGGGATTTCGGAAGAACAGCTTCTTGGCTTGGCGTTAAAAACGGGGGCCAAAACCGCCTCAGTCTAAGGTTTGGTGGAAGCGTTTAAAGCTGAGCCACAGCGCCGCCGCCGCTAAAACCGCCATCGCTCCCACATTGCTCCAGACGACCATCGGGTCCCCGCCTTTCAGCATCACGTTCCGCAAAACCGTCACGAAATATTTGAGCGGGTTCAAGTAGGTAAAAATTTTGAGGACCGCCGGCATGTTGTCGAGTGGGAACATGATTCCTGAAAGTTGAATGGCCGGAAATAGAAAGATGAACCCGCCCATCATGGCTTGTTGTTGATTTTTCGCCATCGTTGAGATGAGCGTCCCCACGCTCACCGTCGTAGCAATGAAAATGGCCGATGAAAGGGCAATTTCCCACACGGCGCCTCGGAGCGGCACTCCGAAGAACACCATTCCCGCCGCGATGATGAGGGGCACGTCGATCATTCCCAGGATAAAGTACGGCAGCGTTTTCCCAACCAAAATCTCCCACGTCCGAACCGGCGCCGAAATAAGCGTTTCAAAGGTGCCGATTTCTTTTTCCCGCGCCAGGGCCATGCTGGTGAGAATAATGGTGAGGAGGCAGAGAATCATCACCATGACGCCGGGCACCAGAAAGACCGCTGTTTCCATGGATGGGTTGTAGAGCACGCGTACGTCGAGAGAAAAACGATCGGGATTGGCCGTGGTTGTCACGGTGTCTTTTTGATAAGCGATCAAAATCCGTTGAACGTAATTCTCAACGCTTCGGGCCCGCATGGCGTTCGTGGCGTCCACGAGGAGCTGAAGCCGGCCCTTCCCTTCTTCGATGGATTTGGTCAGCCCTCCCGGCGGGACCACGAGAACCGCGTCGGCGTCTCCCGATTGGATCCATTGGAACGCGTCTCCGTTTGTTTCGCGGGGCCGGATGAACCAATTGGACGCAAAGCAACGGTCCGCGAGATGTTTCGCGACGATGTCATTGGGGGCGTGAACAAACCCCAGCCGAATATTTTTGACTTCGTTTGAGAGGGCGAGGCCAAACACCGTGAGTTGGATAAGCGGCATGACAAAAAGCAGCATCCGCATCCGGACATCGCGCAACGCCTGGATGAATTCCTTCCGAATGAATCCGCGCAGCGTGTCGTTTTTGAAAATCCGATTGATGATCTTTTGGATCATGGCTCAAGATCCTTCTTGAAGCTTTTGGCGGCGATGAAAATAAGGACGACGTTGATAATGAAGAGGGCGATAAACGGGGTTTTGAGATCCAGGAGTCCGGCTCCCTTAAGAAAAATCCCTCGAATAATGACCATGAACCACTTGGCCGGGAGAATCGAGGTGAAGATCTGAAAGAAGCGGGGCATGCTCTCGATGGGGAAAATGAAACCGGAGAGGAGAAGCGAGGGAAGCATACCCGTGATGTTGGCCAGTTGTATGGCGAGCGCTTGCTGACGCGCCACGACCGAGATCACGAGGCCTTGCGCCAGCGTCGTTCCCAAAAATAGGGCGCAGGCGACCAGATAGAGGAGATGATTTCCCTTAAAGGGAACTTGAAAAAGCCCTCTCGCCGCCAAATACACCGTTACGACCGCGCCGAGGCCGATCAGAATATAGGGGGCCAGCTTTCCAATGATGATTTCCAGCGGCCGGACCGGCGTTGAGAGCAGAAGCTCCATCGACCCGTTTTCCCATTCGCGCGCGACGGTGAGCGCCGTGAGAAGAATTGAGATAATTCCGATGATGACAACGGTCAGTCCTGGTATCACAAACCATTGGCTGTTGAGTTCGGGATTATAAAGAAAACGGGTTTTGAGCGTGATGGTTTGGCGAAATTCTTCGCCGGACAGTTTTTTCAGGGCGGCCGCTTGGATTCCGCTTAAGTACGTGAGAATGGTTCCCGCGATGGAATTGTCGGCGCCGTCTAAGATCACCTGGGCTTTGGCCGTTCGGTTTCGGGCCCAGTCTTTGCCAAAACCGGGCTCTATCATCAGCACCGCTTTGGCTTTTTCCTCATCTAAGAGGTGGACGATTTGACCGGAGGACGGCGCGGCGGTGAGTTTGAAGTATTGGGAGCTTTCAAACACCTCCATGAGTTGGCGGGAAGCGCGAGAGTGATCCGAATCCACGGCAAGGAGGCGGATGTTCTTCACGTTGAAATCAATAACGTAACCAAAGAAGGTGAGGAGAAGGAGAGGAAACCCCAGCGCCACGGCGAGCGTGAAGGGATCCTGGAGAATATGGCGCACCTCTTTTTTGGCCATGGAGAGAGTTCGCGTGACGCTGAAATCGAACGTCATCGGTCTACTCCTTCGACGAGGCGTATAAACACGTCTTCCATTGAAGGCAACGTTGGCTTATACGAAAACGTGGGTTTGATCTGCTCCTTCACAAGGTCCCATTGACGGCTGTCTTTCACGATCACGTGGTAGCGCATCCCGTACGGCTGGATTTCCAGAGCGGCCCCGCTCTGTTTTATTTTTTCCAATTGGGACAGAATGGCGCTTTGGGATTGGCCGCTCATGGGTTCCAGTTCATAGAGGGATTCGGGAAATGTTTTTTTCTTGAGTTCCGCGGGGCTGTCCAACGCGATGATTTTTCCTGTCCGCATGAGCGCGATCCGGTCGCATTGTTCGGACTCGTCCAAATAATGAGTGGTCACGAACACCGTTTTCCCCGCGGCCGATAGTTGCCGGATGAGCGCCCAAAACCGCTCCCGGGCCGCCGGAGAGACGCCCGCCGTCGGCTCGTCGAGAAAAATAATTTCTGGATTATGAAGCGTGGCGGCGGCCAAGGCCAATTCTTGCTTGAGTCCCACGGGAAGATCTCGCACCAGCGTGGTGTCGGAATGAGTGAATCCCAGGAAGGCAAACAATTCTTTGATCCGCTTCTCATGGGTGGATTTGGATATTTTTCTTAAGTTGGCCGCAAAGACGAGATTTTCTTTCACGCTTAAATCGTTGTAGAGCGTGAATTTTTGGGACATATAACCGACACGTTTTTTAATGGAGAGGTCGCCCTCTTTGTATTCGTGGCCGGCCACCGTCACGTGTCCTTTCGTCGGCGTGAGGAGTCCGCAGAGGGTTCGGATGGTGGTTGTTTTCCCGGCGCCGTTGGCGCCCAGGAAACCGAAAATCTCCCCTTTTTTCACCGAGAAGGAAATGTCGTCGACGGCGGTGAAGGAACCGAATTGAATGGTGAGCCCTTCCACCTGGACCGCGAAATCCGGGTTCATACGCCCGCTCCTTTATGCGCGCGGTTAATAAAAAAAGTATCAAAATTCTTCACCTGTTCTTTTTCCAAAAGGGCTCTCGGCTCGCCGTGCGCCAGGATAGCGCCTTCGTCCAGCAAGTGCACGTGGCCGCATCGTTCGGCTTCATCCATGTACGCCGTCGAAATAAGGATCAAAATATTTTGCGCCAGGAGGCGGTAGAGAAGGTCCCAGAATTCCCGGCGGCTGATGGGGTCGACGCCGTTGGTGGGTTCATCCAACAGGAGAATTGTCGGGGATTGAAGAAGAGCGCACATGAGACCCAATTTCTTGTACATCCCGCCGGAGAGTTGGCTCGCGGAACGGTCGGCGAATTGTTCGAGGCGCGTGATGTGCAACAGTTCCTTCCGCCGTTCTTGATACAGGTTTTTTGGAATTTGATAGAGATCCCGGAAAAAATCCAGGTGTTCCGAACAGGACAGATCGGGATAGAGGCTTTGTTGTTGAGGCATGTAGGCCATTGTCGGGCGGATGGAGGAAAAAGGAACCGGGATTTTGTTTTTGGTGAAAGTAATCGAGCCTTCGTCCGGCCGCAGAAGACCCATGAGGGTTCGAAGAAGGGTTGTCTTCCCGGCGCCGTCGGGGCCGATCAAGCCGTGGAGGACTCCTGTTTGAAACGTGGCGTTCACGTCCCGAAGGGCCTGCGTGGTCCCAAACCGCTTTTTCACGTGGCGCGCGTCGATCGATAACGGTTCAGAAGGCATGAGCGTGGCGGCCCTCGTCGAATTAATCCGGCAGCTCGACTTCGACGGTCATGCCGGGTTTTAACACCCCATCGGTGTTCTGAAACGACACTTTGACGCCGTACACGAGGCGGGTTCGCTCTTCCCGGGTTTGAACGTTTTTCGGCGTGAATTCGGCCTCGGAATTAATGTGGGAAACGCGTCCCGCGTATCGTTTCATTCCCAACTCTGGTAACCGCGCTTGAACGGTTTGATTGAGAGAAATTTTCGCCAAGAGAGGTTGAGGCACATAGATGATGGCCCAGACTTCCGAGAGATCGCCCAGCGTGAGGAGTTTCATGCCCGGCGACACCATTTCCCCGGCTTCATGATACGTGTTCAGGATCGTTCCGCTGGAGGGAGCTGTGATCGTGCACCAATCCATTTTGAGGCGCGTGTCCTCCGCTTTGAAGCGGCGTTGATCGAACGCTTCGTCTGGCATGGAGCCTTCTTTATAGAGGTTTTGGGCCCGTTTGAAATCCCGCTCGGCCAGCTCCGCCGAGATTTTTATGTCCTCGCACGCCAGCCTCACGAGAACCTGGTTTTGGTTCACGGTCTCTCCTTCTTTTACGTCGTAAGACGCGATAAGGGACGAGACGCGAGGAGAGATGTCGATCTCTGTCGCTTCAACGGTTCCGGCGTACAGAAAACCGGATTTGTGAACGAACCGCCAAAGAAGAAATCCGGCGGCGAGAAGAAGGGGAATGATAATGAAGAGGCGTTTTTTCATGGGAGGTTTCCTTTTCCGATGGAGTCGAGAATGGCCAATTGAATCAGAATTTGGACGTTTGTTCGCGCGGTTCGAATGTTGGTTTCCAACGCGCGCAGGTTGGCCGTTTGAACTTCCAGATAGCTGGATCGTCCGGCCACGTAAGATGAATAGGTGAGTTTGGCGAGCTCTTTGGTTTCGAGGACCGATTGTTTGTTGATTTCTTCCTGCGCTCGGCGCCCTTTCAGTTGATCCTGGGCTTTATCCCAATCTCGTTTTAAATTGAGGAGAACCTGTTCCCGCTCGAAGCGGGTTGTTTCCGCGCGGTTTTTCTGTTCCTTGACGGCGTATCGGGTCTTTCCCCATTGAAACAGCGGCCAGGTGGCGTTGACTCCCACGGTTTTTTGAGTGATGGTTTCAAGAATCGGTCCGTTTGGATAATCGCGGGAAATCCGTCCGGACACCTGAAGGGAAGGGCCATAGTCGGAGTTTAACGATTTCGACAACTCATCGGCGGCCTGGGCCATTTCCAAGAGAGATTGCGGGAGAGGGTGGTTCTCATTGGGAGACCCTTCGGCCGCGGAAGCTAAATAGGTCTCGGAGTCTTTGAGCGGATCCAGCGCCAAGAGGAGAGTGGGCGCCTCTGTCTCCGCCGGCATTCCTTGTTCGTCTTTTTTGTCGACGGGGGCCGACGCATCCGGGGGGATATCGGTTCCGGTTAGATAAAGCAGTTCTCTTAACGCCGCGGCCAGATCCGCCCGGGCCTGGCGTAGTTCCAGGCGTCTCGTCAACACGTCTTGATGGGCCGATAAGACGTCCATCCGGCTTCGGGCGCCGGCCCGTTGTTGGATTTTAATGTCGTTGTATTGAGCGTCGGACAACTTGAGAGATTCAATCAAGCTCTTCACTTGCTCCAGCGCCAATTGCACCTGGAAATAGGCCATCCGGGTTTGGAACAAGAGCTGTCGTTTTATTTTCAGCACATTTTCATTTTTGGCCTTCTCAATGGCGGTTTGGCTTTTCCAGTTGTGGTACAGATTCCCCGAATCCCACAGGAGCCAGCTGGCAGTGGGGCCGTAGGAGGTGTTTTTGTTGTCTCCTAGGGCGATGGAAGGTCCCGTTGGGAGCGGCTTAAAAGAGGGAACCTCGGATATGTATTTATAAGAGGCATCCAAGCTCAGCTTTGGCCAAAGAAGAGTGAATTGGTTTCGGGTTCGTTCATGAGCGGCGGCCCGTTCCGATTCAGCGGATTTTAGTTCGGGAGAGTTTTGGAGCGTTCGGGCTTCCGCCTCTCGCAGGCCCATTTTCAGTTCCGGAGGGGCAGCCGAGGCAGTGAGAGCCGCGGCGAGGATGAAGGCAAGTGAGAGTGCTGGTCGTTTCATGGGATAGAGGTATATATATGATTTCCAGAGGGGATTATACATAAGGCGCGGTTTTTAGGGCTTTTTTTCCAAACATGTCCGTCTTTTTACGACGGAAATATGGTATATTCCTGTCCTCGCGTTCGTTTGAAACAATCTCCTGCCCTACGTTCATTTGAAACACTGTTTTTTTATTTTTAGTATGAATGTTTTTTTAAAAACTACACAGTGAGAGTTATTTTCGACGATGCCCAATAAGTCAGCCATTGGTTCAACTTCACCGGAGAGACGTTCCGGCCTTGCTTCTCCTCGCGGAGGGACGCTGCTCCATCCTGCGCGTACCTTATTACCTCCCAAAATTCTTGATGAGATAGACCGTCTTAAGAAATTCGACGCTCCCCAGGAGAAAAAACGGCGGGGAATCGGCTTGTTTTTCATGAGTTTGTTGATCGCCACCCTGTTGGGACTTCTTTTAAATTGGCTCTTCGATAATCGGACTCTGATGGACGTGTTCCTGCCGAAAATGTCGGGAGGATCTGCCGCGGAATTGTTGAAATCGCTTCCCCGGTCTTTGCGTCTCAAACAGCTTTCATCGCAGCCGGAGATGCCGGTTGAGATGTCTCGTTCGCCCCGGTTTAAAACAAAAAATATCAACTTCGCCAAATATCTTCCCCCGTTGACTCTGGAACAGGTGGATCATTTGAACCGAGTCCTCAAATACATCTATTCCAATATCAACAGCAATACCCATATGGCGTATAGCCTCCCGGGGGATCGACGCCTCCGGCACTGGAGCGTTATTTACGACGACGCCATGAGAACCATTCTTCATATTAAGACGGGAGATATTGAAACAGCCAAAAAAACCATCGACTATTTCATGGCGAACAAAGCCATCCAGAAAACGGGATGGATTACCAAAGACGGCCGTCGCATGATCCGGGAAGGCTGGATCGTCAATATTGTGGACGGCGCCGAAGGGCGTCCCGGCGGCCGCGGCATTGAGCACATCGCGCATGCGGGGCCGAACGCCTATTTGGGTATCGCCTCGATCCATTTGTACCGGGCCACCGGCGAGAGAAAATATCTGCGGTTTGCCCGTGAACGGTGGATGCTGATCAAAGATCTTCAAAACGAAAAGAAAGGGGATCCGAATTACGGCGGCATTCGGATGGGCCCCATGGGAAATCCGGAGAACCCGCAGGAACAACGGCTTGATTTTAAAGCGGGGAACCCGTCTTGGTATCAATTCTATAACGGGGAGCACGCGGCTGATTTTAAGGCCTTGTCGGATCTCCTCGCTCAAGTCGATGAAACCCACGCCGAAGAATACGCCAAAGCCTCCGCTCTCATCAGCGTGTGGGATAAGAAAATTTACGATAAGAAGAGGCACCTCTTTTATATCGGGACGACGGAGGTTCCTTTCTATGAGCCCAACATCGGTCAATGGTTGAAAGCGGGGGTGATGCCCATTCATCCGTTGGACACAACGGCGCTAAAAATTTCGGTGTACGGCGTCGAAGGGTTAGATCGGTTTGAGCCTCATGGGGCGCTGAAAATCCGGCAAGCGGTTGATGATCATTTTAAGGTGAATTTGGTCCGAACGCTGGACGATGGGACCGAAGTGAAATTTTCAGGATATGACTTTATTTCCGCCGAAGACCGGGCCAAATTGGTTCTTTTTGAAGAGGAAGGCCCGGATGGAGACGTCAAAGTTAAAAAAGGCATGGGGCGCGAACCTCTGTTAACCGACGAATGGTCCACCTGGATGGCGCTGGCGGATTTGCGATTGGCGGAGGATTATCTCCTGCTCGGAAACGAGCGCCGGGCCAAAGTCTATTTGGGGTATTACAAGGAAAACGCCTTGAGCGATGGGTTTAAAGGCGCGTATAAAATGGACAATGACTCTCTGGCGTATCCGTACGCGCACGCGATGCCCTACTCTCTTAATAAGCCGGTTGGTTTCGGCTGGAACACGCATCACGAGCCCTACGCGCTCATCGGGGGAATCAGCCGGACGCTGGGAGCTCTCCGGTTCGACCCGTTCCATATGAACGGCGGCAAATTCAGCATTAAATCGCCTTTGAGCTTTGAGCCGTCGCTGGACCAGGTCGCGTCAAAAGAAGACAGCGGTCTCATCACCGAGGCGGAGATTTACCTTCAAGAAGCGTGGGATTATGTGAGAGTGGCCCGCGCCGGCGGGCCCGACACGGAGAACCAATGGAAGTTGGCCGCCGCTTCGGTGGAACGAATGCTGAGAGAACATCCCGATTGGTGCGAGGTGGCTCGAACGCAAAACGACGTGGCGCGTCGTTCCAAGGACAAATATCCGCTTTATGGGCAGGATCGCGTGAAGGTGAAAGATTTGGGCCCTCTTTACAAAAAATATTGGGCGCTTTATCACATCGGCGCCGGCGAGTTTATCCGGTTCATGGCCTATTCGGAGGTTGCCAAATTGGCGCGCGCGCGGTTTGACGACGTGGCCCGGGTGGCGGCGCGGGAAAAAGCGGAGGAAGCGGCCACCAACATCATTCGGAAGTATTCTTTTTCCCAGGCGTATGACACGCGGGGCTGGATGTGGCAGCCCGTCAATTCTCTGTATGAATATTTGGGGTTCTATCAGTTCTCGCCGGAGGAATACCTGAAAAAGCTGCACCAATCGCCGGATCAATCATCTCGATTGCCGTTGGATCCCGTCCTGAACACCATCAAGAACACGTATTAATCCGCAAATATTGTAAATTCCCGAAATCATGGAAACCTATCTTCACTTATTAAATGACGTGTTGACGAAAGGGGAGCAGCGTTCCGACCGGACCGGCACGGGCACGCTCAGTCTTTTCGGTTGCCAGATGCGGTTTGATTTGTCCCAGGGGTTTCCGCTTATGACCACCAAGAAAGTGCACGTCCGTTCGTTGATCCATGAGCTTCTTTGGTTTTTAAAAGGCGATACAAACGTCCAGTATCTCCGCGATAACAAAGTGACGATTTGGGACGAATGGGCCGACGCCAACGGCGACTTGGGTCCCGTTTACGGATTTCAGTGGCGACACTGGGGGAAACCGTGGCGGCCGAAGGGCGACACGGAACAGGCGCCTTCTCCATCGGAGCCCACGGTTCCGGCGGTGGATCAGATAAAAGAAGCGGTGGAGTTGATCAAAAACAATCCTCATTCAAGACGGATTATCGTGAACGCCTGGAATGTGGGGGATCTGAAAAAAATGGCGCTCCCGCCGTGCCACACGATGTTCCAATTTTACGTTCACACCGACGGGAGGCTCTCCTGCCAATTGTATCAGCGGAGCGCCGACTTTTTCTTAGGCGTTCCCTTTAATATCGCCAGCTACGCCCTATTTACCATGATGATGGCGCATGTGACGGGGCTCAAGCCCGGTTTCTTTGTTCACACCTTGGGTGACACGCATCTTTATTTGAATCACATCGAGCAGGCGAAGCTTCAACTGTCTCGCCCGCCGAAACCTCTTCCGCGCCTGCAGTTGAGTCCCAGCGTGACGTCTATCTTCGATTTTAAGTATGAAGACTTCACGCTCACCGGATACGACCCGCATCCTTCCATCCCCGCTCCGATCTCCGTATGATTTTGTCTTTGATCGTGGCCATGACGGAGGAGCGGGTCATCGGCAAAAACAATCAGCTGCCGTGGCATCTCTCCGAGGATTTGAAGCGCTTTAAAAAAATCACGATGGGGCATCCGATTATTATGGGGCGGAAGACCTTTGAGTCCATTGGGAAACCGCTTCCGGGGCGGCAAAATATCGTGATATCGAGGAATGCCTCTTTTCGGGCGGACGGCGTCGCGGTGGTTCACAGCCTTGTCGAGGCATTGGCGGCGTGCCCGCCGGGCACAAACGAAGCGTTTGTGATCGGCGGAGCTTCCATTTATGAAGCGGCGTTGCCCAAGGCGGATCGACTCTACCTGACCTTGATTCACCGCTCCATTCCCGGGGACGCCACTTTCCCTCCCGTTAATTTGGAAAAGGATTATCGAATCACGGAAAAGACCGATCATCAGGGGGCTGGCCCCGCCGCTCTCCCGTATTCCCATCTCCTGGCGGAACGTCTGCGGGGGCCAAAAAAATGTTAATAATCCCTTGTATATTAGTCCGGTTTTTTTAAACTTAACCTACCTATGAAAAACATTTTGCTCGCTGGTCTTCTTTCCTGTCTCCTTACAGGTTGCACAACCCGAAATCTTGTTATGAATACGACCATGAGCCCCGATTTGGCTCTGCCTGAGAAGGCGCGGATCGCGGTTCTTCCCATCGAATTGTCCGGCTACGGCGATGAAGACCTCACCGTGGTTCGCCAAAATTGGCGCAACATGGTGGAATCGGGCTTTTTAGAGAATTCCTTCCGCGTCGTCGACCGGGACGTCGTGGACAATATCCTCAAGGAACAAAAATTCCAACGCTCCGGCGTCGTCAATACAACCACCTCCGTTGAAGTGGGGAAAATCCTCGGTATTAATATGGTTTTGATGGGAACGGTTCGAGTTTTGGCATCTGACGGGAGCAAGTTCCATGTTGAACTTCGCATCGTGAATGTCCAAAGCGCCGAGCTCATGGCCACCACCTTTGCCACCGGAGACCCGAGCGTGGGGTACCGGGCCGCCGCCGATCTCGCCAAGAAATTAAAGACGAAATTCAACGCATCGGTTAAAGCCGAATAAGTTAGACTTCAGCTCCCCATCCCTCGAGATGGACGGAAAATCCATGCGTTTCATTAAATCGATCCACTTATTTCCCACGCTATTCGTTTGCGCCCTCTTGCTGTCCGGGGCGGGCCCTTTCCTTTGGGCGGACGCCACGTTGTCCGGCACCATCCTCGACTTAAATGGCCTCCCGATCCAAGACGTGCAGCTGAACATCACAGGGTCGTCCACCTCTCTCACAGCGACCAATGCCGCCGGCGCGTATTCCTTCCCCAATCTCGTTGTCGGCAATTCATATACCGTCACTCCGTCGTCCACAGCGGGATACGTTTTTTCTCCTCTTGCTCGTTCCACCACCAGCTTAAGCAGCGACCCCATCAATCAGGATTTCCTTTATGGAAAAAGATGGAGCGGCGGAGGGTTGGATTCGTTGGCGTCCAGCACGGCCAATTGGGCGGGCGGCGTGGCGCCTCAAAATGGAGACGCCGTTCAGTTCGACGTCGCGCCGTCGACCAAAAACTGCGTTTGGGATTTGGCTGGCGAAATCAAATACTTCCAGATGACCACCAACTTCTCTACGAGCGTGGTCGTCATGGCCACGGCCGGTGCCAGTGTGGATTTGGGGACTGTGGTGATTGCCGGCGGCGAGTTTGATATGGGAGCCTATAACATCAATATTTCATCGGCCTTTGTTCAAACGGGAGGGAAATTCCACGCCGCGAAAGATGGATTCGTCTATTTTGACGGAACTCAATCCCAGACGGTCTCCATGGTGAAGAATAAAGTCGGGAGCGCTTACGATAGCTACTTCTTTAATTTATGGGCGCAGAACACAGTGTCGGTTCAGGCGCTGAGTGATTTGGTCATTGATGGGTCCTTTAATATTTTTTCAGGGCAGTTCGACGCGGGGAGTTCGACTCTCACGTTGACCGGGGGTAGTCAAGTGGGCGCCGACTCGATCACGTTGAATAATTGGGATGACACCGGGGGAGTTTTTGTTCAGGGGACGGGCATGGTTGTTTTCGAAGGGGGGGCTCGCACCTATCGAATTCGGCAAAAGGCGACAAACGCGTTCAATAACGTTTCGCTTATCGGGAGCGCTTCCGCCAATGTGATTTCCAATGTCACGATCAATGGGAATCTCTCCATCGGGGATAGCGGGAGCACGGCCCGATTTGATTTGGGGGATTCGTTTGTCCATCGCGTCGCGGGGACGACAACCATTGGGCCCGCCTCGACAAGCGGGGGCGCCACTCTTTCGATCGGAGCCAGTACGATCACGTTTCAAAATAATGTCACCGTTGGGACAGGAACCTTCTCAAATAGTGGCATTGTGAATATGCAGGGGAGCCAAATTGATGTCGTGGGGCAGGGGACGCTGAGCGTTCCGGCGTCCGCCGCGGGACGGTTCGTCTTCTGGAATAATTCTTTCTTGCGGCTTCACAGCGGCACGTTAGTCGTGGACGGATCCGGACTTTTTATGAGCTCCGCTTCCACGGTGTCTCATTTCGGGACTGAGATGGCGGGCGCCATCAATATTTCAGGGTCCGCCATTTTTGATTCGCTGGACGCCAACGGACTTCATCTTGTGGCCGGGGCCAATCCGGTTCGCTTGAAATCGCTGGATTTCCGAAACGGGATTCCCAGCGGGATTTCTCTCAATTTCGATCCTGTGAGCGTGGCGAGTGTGACGGTGGAGTCTCCTCTCTTCGAAGCCAGTTCCTCCACGACCAATATCAAGGCCGTTTTGGGCGGGAGTGTGCTTCAGGCGGACATCACCGTTATCGACTCGACAGGAACCTACGCCGGTCAGGCGAATGAAAGCGATCCTTCCAATATCATTCACTGGGGGACGCTGGGGACACCCGCTCAATTTACCGGAGCGTCGCTGGGGGTCTCCAGCATCACGTGGTCGTGGACGATCGTGAACCATCCGCTCGGATTTAGCGTCAAGGCGTCTTCGGGAGGGGACGTGTCCCCGCCGCTCCTGTCCGGCACGACGTCGTGGACGGAAGTGGGACTTTCCACCAATACCTCCTATTCCCGTGTTGTGGTGTCCACGACGGATGTGGGGACGTCCACCTCTTCCATCGCCACGATTTTCACCAACGCGGTGAGCGCTTCAACGCCGACTCCCACCGTTAACGTTTCTTCCATCACGTTGTCGTGGCTCCCCAACACCAACCCGTCGTGGACTTTTTATGTTCTTGAGCATTCGACCAATAACGTGGTTTTTACCGCCATCGCGAGCGCGACGGCCACCTCGTTCATTGATACGGGTCTGGTCCCCGGATCTCATTACTATTACCGTCTTAAAACCCTGAATGGAAACGGGAAAATCGACCCTGCCATTGTCAGCGTGAGCACGATGACGCTGCCCGTTCCTCCCCCCTTGGTCTATTCGGTTGCCCCGTCCACGGTTGAAAGTCTCGGGAAACTGGATATTACCGTGACGGGGGAATATTTTCAGGCGGGGGCCAAGTTCTTTGTGAAGCGGAGCGGTTTTTCAGCGATTGTCCCAACGAATTTGCGGCAGAGCGGCGCCACAACTCTCGTCGGAAACGTGGATTTTACCGGCACCACGGCGGGCTCCTGGGATATTGAAGTTGACAATATTGATGGGAAGGTCTCAACGCCGAGCGGTCAAAACCTGTTGACGGTGACGGACGCGTTGTCGAGCGTTTTCGTTTTGATCCAGGCCTATCCGACAACAGGACTGACGTTGGCGGCGCCGGATGGAGACACGACTCTCACCATGGCGGCGGGCGCCATGAGCAGCGGCCGGGTTTATGTGTCCCTTGATCCCATGACCTTTCCCCTGAAAATTGATCCGGCGCTCATCACCTCAGCCAACACGCATCTCTCCGGCTTGTCGCTCGTTCCCGGGTCGCTTCGGGAAATCCTCGCGTTCACGAATTCAGGTTCCTTTACGGGGCGGTTTTCCGGGGCGGTCACTTTGGCGTTGCGCTATCCCGACGCCAACGGCGACGGCCTTGTAGATTCCGTCACGGTGAGAAACACTTCGTTGAGAATCATGGTTCTCAACGAAACAACCGGTTTGTGGGAAGCGGTTGCCAATTCGCTGGTGGATGTGGCGAACAGGCGCGTTCACGTTTCTTTGCCCCACTTTTCTGTTTATGGGCTTTTTGGCTCTCCCGCTTCCAATGATCTTTCCCAAGTCAGGATTTATCCCAGCCCATGGAAAGTGGGTTCCAATGGAAAATTCGACGCAACCAATGTGACTTTTTCTTTCCTCACTCAAAGCGGGCTCATCCAAATTTATACGCTCAATGGACAGCTGGTGAGAGAATTCCGATTTGAACCGGCTCAGGCCGGCATCGCCACATGGGACGGGAAAAACGATGACGGCGAACCGGTGGCGAGCGGCGTGTATCTCATTTATCTGCGCAGCGACGCCGGAGGAGATCGAACGATCAAATGGGGCGTTGAGCGATGAAAAGCCGCGTTCGATTTCTTTTGTGGGCGGGGGTCGTCGGGTTGGCGTTGTCTTGTTCCCAGGAACTTGTGGCGGCTGCGGCCGGAACCAGCTCGGGCGAATTTTTGTCGCTCCCGGGAGACGCCAAGGGGGCGGCGATGGGAGAAGCCACCAGTTCGATGGCGTCGGGGGCGGTGGGCCTCTGGTACAACCCCGCGACGTTGTCCCGAAAAGACAATCCGTCCCTCTCCCTCATGCACACGGCGTATCTGGAAGGCCTCACGTTTGACACGTTGGCGGTGGCGATCCCCTTCGGGCATCAACACGCGTTTGGGTTCGGAGCCGAATATTTAAGCGTGGGGTCCGTCGCGTCTTACGATAACACCGGCGCCGCCGCTCCCTCCTATTCACCCCGGGATGTCAATGTTCGGATGGGGTACGCGAAAACGTTTCATAAAACGAGTCTCGGCCTCTCCGGTTCCTTCATTCAATCGACCATACAGGATTCCGCTTCGACGGTGGCCGGGAGTTTTGGCGTTCATCAAGGCATTGGCCCGTTTGCTTTAGCGATGGTTGGGGAGAATTTTGGCGGCAAACTTAAATTCCGCGAAAAGGCCGAGCCCCTTCCCCAGCGGTGGCGCACGGGCTTAAGTTGCCAGTTGATTCCCGGAGGATTTCTCAGCGCCGATGTGGTGCAGCCTCGGTCGGGGAATGGATGGGTCGCGGTGGGAAGCGAATACGCCTTTGAGATACGAGACGCGTTCGGGTTGGCGTTTCGCGCGGGGTACAACACGCAGGCGGCCAGCGAACTCTCGGGGCTCAAGGGGGTGGCTGGAGGCGTGGGCGTTTCCTGGGCCGGCGCTCAATTGAATTACGCCTGGGTTCCGTTTGGCGATCTGGGGCAGACGCATCGAATATCGTTGGATTATGAGTTTCATGCGTCTTCGTTGTATCCGGGGGGAGAAGAGATGCTGAGTTCTCAGTCGGCTTTGTTTAACAATCCGATTGTCCGCAGACCAAAGGCCGTCTATAAGGCGCGTATCACCGCCGACCAACTCCCTCTTTTCCCATGGAAAAAAACGAAGACCGGGAAACGGACGTCCCAAGACAAGATTATGAGTTTGTTGGCCCGGGACGCTCTTTGCACGCCGGACGGCCCTCACGCGGTTATCACAAAAACGAGAGGATCGGTGTCCGTGTTAATGAGCCATCGGGATATAAAACAATGGATGAAAGCCAAACCCGGGAAATTTCTGTTCCAAGGCGATATGGTTCAAACGCGCTCCAACGCGTACGCTCACCTTATTTTCTCAAATGGCGCTCAGGCGGAAATTAAATCCAATACGCTTGTGAAAATCGAAGAAAGCCCCGCCATTTGCGAGCGCTGTTCTCTTTCTCTCGACCATGGTTCTCTCGCCACGGTGACGGCGCCGGGAAAACAGCTGGATATTAAAACGGAAGTTGGAGAGGCTCATTTGGACGGCGTTCAAGGTCAATTGGATTTGGAAGATAAAAAATTGGTTTTGGATATTGTTTCCGGTTCGGCGACGTTTACGTCCAATGGCGTGACGACTCCACTTTCCGCGCGCACCACCTTTACGATCTCTGAAGAAAAAAAGGAAAAAACGAGGCCGTTGACGACGATGAAGGAAGACGCCATTTCCACCTCGATCACCCCGCCCGAAGAGAAATTAATTCCAGGTCGTTGGGATACGGCTTTTGCCGATAAATTCGGGCACGATTTGAAAGAGCTGAACGCGATTCCGGGCGTGTCGGTCGCCGAATACATGCGTGAGTCCTCATTACGGGGAGAATTAAAACTCGCGGTTTCGGATTTGAATAAAAAAATGGGTGAGTTGGGTGCCCAGGAGACGGATTTCCAGCGAGATATCCTGAATTTCCAGCAGATGAGGCTTAATTTAAAGAAATCCATGGCCGTCGAAATGGGGGAACAAAAAAGGCAGCTGAAAGCCCAAATGAAAGAAGTGAAATCGGCTCTGCTCAAGTCCCAGTATTCGATGAGGGATATCCAAAAAGACCTCAAAGTGGTGATGGTGGAGCTGCGGAAAAATTTGGAGCGCTTGGCGGCGGTCCCGATTGTCCGGATGCTCAATATCACGGCTCAGGAATCCACCATTCCGTTCCAACAAGGGAAGGCGGTTGTCCCTGTCGAAGCGCAGATGACGCTGGATGCGATTGGCCAATCCATCAACAAAATGAAGCCTCGCCGCGTCGTCGTGGAAGGGCATTCGGATAAAACCGGATCTCCGGTGGCCAACACCCGCCTGTCCAAATCGCGAGCCGAGGCGGTGGCTCATTACCTGCGCACAAAGACCATGGACCCGGATCTCCTCTATGAGATCAAAGGGATGGGATCGAAATATCCATTGGAGGAAGGAGATTCTCCCGATGCGTTGGCCCGGAACCGCCGCGTTGAAATTTGGTTTGAACTACGAGGGTTGTAAGGCGAAGCGGCGGATTATAATTTCTTCGAAATAAATTTGGCGCCCATATCCCGGCAGATGCCGTGAAGCACCCAGGTGCCCACTTCCTGAATGGTGACGTTTTCGGCCTGATCGGATCCCGATCCCACCCAAAGAAGCGACCCGCTATCAACGTCGATGACCCGCACCGTGGCCGAAAAGATGGCGACGGAAATGTTTTCGGCCGGGTTGACCAGCGTCTTTTTTGGTTTTTCTCTCCATTTCCCTTTGTTGTCAAAAGAGGCGTCCGTTTCCTGGGCATAGACGGCGGGGTGATGAACGGTGTGCTGCGATGCTTCTCCGATGGTCCCGGTGACGATGGCTTCCACCCCGAGAATTTTTCCAAGTTGCGCCGCCTCTTCGCCTTTGACCGCTCCCGTCATCGATAGCTTCTGTTCCTCGAGAATTCTCTTTATGTCCATCCGGTCGACGAGAGTAAACCCGACTTCATCCAATTCCTGGCTGGTCAAATCCGCGGCTTCCTCACCTAGGGTTGGATAGCCAGCCGGGGCCGCGAAGGGAAGCACCGCCACTCGTTGATGAGGTGACCTCGCCATGTAGGTTTGGATGGATTTAAGACTAGGGCCGCAACCGTTTGCGAGTACCAATAGGAGCGATGAACAGCAGATGAGAAGCCTATTTTTCATGCCAATAACTATACCACAATCCGATACTGGCTCCATTGGGGTTCTCCCCTTCACTCCTATGAGTTGTCCACCCCTGTGAAATTCCTCCGCCCTCTTTCAAGGGAGGTTGAGAGAGGGACGGAGGAGGGAAACGGTTTTTTGTTTCCAATGTCTTTTAGACGTTGAATAAGGGGGGAGAAGTGTCGCCCATGCCTTAAGGAAAAATATGATAAATTGCCCACCTGCGCTCGCCTGCGGCGAGCTACGGTGGGTGAACCCTCCGAAGTTCGCCGCAGGCGAACGTAGGAGGGCATGTGGCGGAACTGGTAGACGCACAGGACTTAAAATCCTGTTTGCTTCGGCGAGTGTGGGTTCGATTCCCTCCATGCCCATTCGACTCACTCGATCGCCTGCGGCGATCTCGTTCGCTCATGGCAGGCCAATTGTTTGTTCTTAAGGCGTCTATGCCATCGAATGGGCCCTGAGTGAGGCGCCACGGCGCCGAATCGAAGGGCAATGTTTTTGTTTCGGCGGAAACAAATCCAATAAAAAAGTGTTTTATTTAATATGACGACAGTGGCAACTCATTCAACATCAACACTCTCGATCGGTGGGAAACCGGTTTCTTATTTCAATCTCAAGGGGTTGAAAGACGTGCGCGTCGACCGGTTGCCGTTTACCGTCAAAATCCTGCTTGAGAATTTATTGCGCCATGAAGATGGCGTGAATATCAAAAGAGACGATGTTCAGGCGTTGGCGTCCTGGGATCCCACAAAACGATCAGAAAAAGAAATTTCCTACATGCCGGCGCGGGTGATTCTCCAGGATTTCACCGGCGTGCCTTGCGTGGTGGATCTGGCGTCCATGCGAGACGCCGTCCAGCAGATGGGGGGAAACCCGGAGATGATCAATCCCTTGCAGCAGGTGGATCTGGTGATCGATCATTCCGTTCAAGTGGACGCCTTCGGCGGTCCCGATTCGTTTCAAAAGAATGTTCAGATCGAGTACGAGCGCAATGGGGAAAGGTACGCTTTCCTTCGTTGGGGGCAGCAATCCTTCAAGAATTTCCGTGTTGTTCCGCCTGGGACCGGCATTGTCCACCAGGTGAACCTGGAGTATTTGGGGAAGGTGGTGTTGTCAACGCCGTCTGCCAAAGGCGCCGTCGCTTATCCCGATACCGTGATTGGGACGGATTCCCATACCACCATGATCAACGCTCTCGGTATTCTCGGTTGGGGCGTGGGGGGCATTGAAGCGGAAGCGGTCATGCTGGGACAGCCCATTTCGATGTTGATTCCGGAAGTGGTTGGTTTTAAGCTCAAAGGCCGCCTTCCTGAGGGGACCACCGCGACGGATTTGGTTCTCACCGTGACGCAAATTCTTCGGAAGAAGGGAGTGGTGGGGCGGTTTGTTGAATTTTTTGGATCGGGACTGAGCCAGCTTTCTCTTCCGGATCGGGCGGTGATCGCCAACATGGCGCCGGAGTACGGCGCCACCGTCGGGTTTTTCCCGGTAGACGAGGAGACGCTCCGCTATTTGGAGTTGACCGGCCGCGAAAAAGAAACGGTGGATCTGGTTCGCGCCTATTGCCAAGAGCAAGGACTTTTCCGAACCGATCAAACGCCGGATCCGCAATTTTCGGACACCGTGGAGCTTGATTTGTCTTTGGTCAAGCCCTCTGTGGCGGGTCCGCGAAAGCCTCATGAACGGGTGGATTTGGCGGACGCGAAATCGTCGTTCGAGGCGGCGCTTCCCACGTTGTCAAAAAAATCGCCGGATCAAGCCGCGGTTTTAACGCGTGGAAAGGACGGCGGCTTGTCCGACGGGGATGTCGTGATCTCGGCTATT
The DNA here is from genome assembly GCA_003140895.1 of Elusimicrobiota bacterium. Lineage (GTDB taxonomy): Bacteria > Elusimicrobiota > Elusimicrobia > F11 > F11 > PLLH01. The sequence continues at coordinate 21,536 of PLLH01000029.1, read as the reverse complement.
ACGAGTTGCACGAACACCTCCAATCCGGGGGTGCTTATCCAGGCGGGCCTCCTGGCGAAGAAAGCGCTTGCCCGGGGACTTCGGTCTAAGCCGTGGGTCAAAACCAGTTTGGCGCCGGGGTCCAAAGTGGTGATGAGCTATCTCACGAAGGCGGGACTCGTGGAGCCGTTGGAGAAATTGGGATTTTATTTGGTCGGTTATGGGTGCACCACCTGCATTGGAAACTCAGGTCCCCTGCCGGAAGCGGTGGAGAAGGAAATCAAAGAGAAGGGACTCGTGGTGGCGTCGGTTCTTTCTGGAAACCGGAATTTCGAAGGACGGATTCACCCGCTTGTCCGCGCCAATTATTTGATGAGCCCGCCTCTGGTCGTGGCTTTTGCCTTGGCGGGATCCATCAAGAAAGATTTGACGCGTGAAGCCATCGGTCTTGACGCCGACGGGAAACCGGTTTATTTGAAAGACATTTGGCCGTCGCAAGAAGAAGTGAACGCCGCCGTTCGCGCTTACGTGCAAGCCGAGCTCTTCAAGAAAGCGAATGAGTCGGTGTTTCAAGGAGACGCCGAATGGAAGAGAATTCCCGCCCCCAAAGGGGACCTGTTTGATTGGGCGGCGGATTCAACGTACATTCGGCGGGCGTCCTTTTTGGAAAATCTTCCGGCCCAACCCCCATCCATTGGGAATATTACCGGCGCGCGCGTCTTGGCGTTGTTGGGAGACATGGTGACGACGGACCATATTTCGCCGGCGAGCTCCATCGCCGAGAAAAGCCCGGCGGGGCAGTATCTCCTGTCACACGGGGTTAAGAAGGCCGATTTCAACTCGTACGGCGCCCGTCGAGGAAATCATGAGGTCATGATTCGCGGGACGTTCGCCAATGTCCGGCTTAAGAATTTGCTCGCGCCGGGAACCGAGGGCGGCGTCACAACGAAATTCCCGGCGGGAACATTCCCGGAGGGAACGGTGACCTCCATTTATGAGGCGGCGATGGCGTACGCGAAAGAAAAAACACCGCTCGTCGTTCTGGCCGGGAAAGAGTACGGGTCCGGTTCCTCGCGGGACTGGGCGGCCAAAGGAACGGCGATGCTGGGGATCAAGGCCGTGATCGCGGAAAGTTTTGAGCGCATCCACCGAAGCAACCTTGTGATGATGGGTATTCTTCCCCTTCAGTTTATAGAGGGGCAAAACGCCTCGTCCTTGGGTTTGACGGGGGCGGAGGTCTTCGACATCGCAGGAATTGAAGACGGGCTTTCTCCATTTAAGACGCTGAAGGTGAAGGCGGTCTCCGGGGGCCGGGCCATCGAATTTTCTGTTATGATGCGGATCGATACACCCAAGGAAATCGATTACTATCTGAACGGCGGAATTCTGCCGTTCGTGTTGAGGCAAATGCGTGAAGAAAAAAAGTAAGACAACCCACCGCACGGTGTCGGGAGGATCTGACGTCGTTTTGAACGAGGTGACCCTTCTGGCCAAGCGGGCCAAAGCGGCGGGGGCGGCGCTCGCCCTCATGGATTCAAAAACGAAAAACAACGCTCTCCTCAGCATGGCAGCCGCTCTTCGAGAAGCCAAATCCGCCATTTTGTCCGCCAACGAGAAAGATGTTGAGGCGGCGACGAAAGCGGGAGAAACCAAGGCCTTCATTGATCGGTTGACGCTCACGGGTAGCCGTATTGACGCCATGGCGGAGAGCTTGAATGAAATGGCCCGGTTCGATGACCCGGTCGGGGAGGTTCTTCGTGAATGGACCAGGCCGAATGGCCTCAAGATCCGGCAAATCCGGGTTCCGATGGGCGTGATCGGCATGATTTATGAATCACGGCCGAATGTGACGGTGGAAGCGGCCGGACTTTGCCTTAAAGCCGGGAGCGCCGTTATTCTTCGCGGCGGTTCAGACGCGTTTCATTCAAACTCACTTTTGGTGGACGTGATTTCTGAAGCGGCTCGCGAAATGAAGATCCCGGACGGGACAATTCAGCTTTTGCCGCCGCAAGATCGGCGAAGCATCACCGTTCTCTCTCAACTCACTGGACTTGTGGATATGATTGTGGCTCGCGGATCGGAAGAAATGATTAAAAGTGTGACGGCGCAGGCCACGGTTCCGGTCTTGGGGCATGGGAAGGGTGTGTGCCATGTTTATATCGATAAATCAGCGGATGTGAAGAAGGCTGTGAATATCGCTTTCAACGCCAAGGTCCAACGTCCCGGCGTGTGTAACGCCATGGAAACTCTTCTCGTTCATGAGAGCGTGATGTATGACGTCCTCCCGCCCCTGGCTGAAAAATATTTGAAGGCTGGCGTTGAAATGCGAGGTGATGAGCGTGTGACGGGACTTTTGTCTCACGCGACGGCGGCCAGTCCTCTTGACTGGAAAACAGAATACCTGGATAAAATAATTTCGATCAAAGTCGTGGGTAGCCTGGAAGAAGCCATCGCTCATATTAATGAATATGGGTCGGGGCATACGGAAAGCATTGTGACGGGCGACCCAAAGGCGGCCGATTTGTTCCAAAAAGCGGTTGACGCGTCCTGCGTCATGGTCAACGCCTCGACACGGTTACATGACGGCAGCGTGTTTGGTTTTGGTGCCGAGATCGGCATCTCCACTCAGAAACTGCATGCCCGGGGCGTCATGGGACTTCGGGAGCTCTTGACCACCAAATATCTTGTCGACGGCGACGGCCACATACGCGAATGAAAGTCGGCCTCTTGGGCGGCTCCTTCGACCCCATTCACAACGGCCATCTCACGCTTGCCCGAGCGGCTCTTGAACAGCTGTCTCTCGACCGGGTTTATTTCGTCCTGTCTCCCTTGTCTCCGTTTAAGTTGACTCTTCCGCTCACGCCGGCCTCCCTCCGCCTTCGAATGCTGCGTTTGGCCATCCGGGGGGAGAGAAAGTTTAAGGTTGGCCTCTGGGAATTAAAACGCAAAGGTCCTTCCTACACGCTGGATACGCTTCAGGATTTTGAAAAGGCCCATCCCAACGCCGAGGTGTATTTCATCATGGGCTCGGATAGCCTGCGCAGCTTCCCGCATTGGCGCGGGTGTAAATCCATCGTTCGGATCGCCAAGCTTATCGTGGGGCTTCGCCCCGGCGCTCTGCACGTCGAGCCGGAAGAGTTTTTAAAGGGGGCTCTCATCACGATGTCGGGGCGTTTCCCCGATATCTCCTCTGTTGATCTCCGTTCTCGTTTAAGAGAGGGGAAACCCATCGGGGGGCTTGTTCCACCCTTGGTGGAAGCGTTCATTCGGAAATCCAGGATTTATGAAGACCCGCGGCGACCTTCTTAAGATTCTCAGGGAAAATCTCTCCCCATCTCGTGTTCGACATTCCCTATCGGTGGCGGTGTTGGCCCGGAAAATGGGTCAACGGTTTGGATGGGATCCGGAGATGGCTTTTCGCGCGGGGCTCCTTCACGATGTGGCGAAGGAATGGCCGTCAAAGCGTTTGGACGCGCATGTCAGAAAATTTAAGCTGAAGGTTCCCGAAGCCGCCTTTATCCGAAGGCACAACCCCGCGCTCTTTCATTCTTATGTGAGCGCCGGCCTGGCCAAGAGAAACGGATGGTTGACGAATCCGGCGGCGTTGAAAGCCATCGCAGCGCATACGTTGGGGCGTCTCAACATGGGGACAGCCGACAAAATTTTGTACGTGGCGGATCTGATCGCGTTGGACCGGGATTTCCCGGAGGTCCGGATGGTTCGCCGGATGGCCTTCAAAAACTTAGACGACGCGTTCGTCGCTTCCTTGGCCGTTAAAATCAGCACCAACCTTCGAGAAAGCAAGCCGCTTTATCCGTTAACGATACGCATGTGGAATCAGGTCGCGCGAGGGGGTTCGAAAAGAAAGAAATGAAAACAGTCCTGCTTCTCATCTGTTCCAATATTTTCATGACCATCGCTTGGTATGGCCATCTGAAATACAAGTCCAGCGCCTTGTGGCTGGCGATTCTCGTCAGTTGGCTCATCGCCCTTCCTGAATACACGCTTCAGGTGCCGGCCAACCGGTTCGGGCACGGCCTGTTCACCGCTCCTCAGCTTAAAATCATCCAGGAAGTGATCTCTATTTCCGTTTTTATCGTTTTCTGCCTTCTTTATCTCAAAGAACCCATCCGGTGGAATTATATTGTCTCCTTTGTGTTTGTGATCGTCGCCGTTGTTTTCGCTCTTTGGAGCCCCGTCGGCGTGCCGCGGTGAAAAAGCGACATCTGTGGGCCCAGCGGGCGTTTGGCCTCCTTGTTCTGGCGGCGGCGTTCGTCGCCATGGTGGGGGCCAATAAATCTCCGGTGGCCGCCGCGCTCAAACGCGGAGAACGCATTCCCATCCTTTTGTTCGGGATCGACGCCGCTGACGCGTCGCAGCACACGGATACCCTGATGGTGTCCGTGTGCGACCCGCTCCAGAACTCCTTGAGCCTTCTGTCCATTCCCAGAGACACGCGCGTCAATCTGCCGGGGTATATTTTCCACCGGGTGAATGAAATATACGGGTTTCATTTTCGCCGGACCAAAAGCCGGCTCACGGCGGCCATGAAAGTGAAGGAAGGCGTCGAATATTTACTTTCGCCGGAGAACAAACCCATCACGATCCCGTATTATTTACAGATCGACTTCTCCGGATTCATTCGGATGATGGATATTTTGGGCGGCGTGTGGGTGACCATCAAACAGCCCATGCATTATGACGATTCCGCCGGGAATTATCATTTTCATAAAGAGCCGGGCCGTTATTTTCTTACAGGGAAAGAGGCGCTTTTTTATGTCCGGTTCCGGGGATCGACGGGAGACAAGGGCCGGATCTTTCGCCAGCAGGAATTTTTGAGAAATATCGCGAAGCAGTTGGCGAATCCTCTCGTTGTGATGCGGGTGCCCAAGTTGGTTGAAGCGGTGGCCTCCAGCGTTTATACCAATCTGTCGTTTTGGGATTTCGTTTATTTGACGGCGGCCAACCGGCGGCTTCGCTCAGACAACATCGGCTTCTATATTCTTCCGGGGACGCCTCGGGGAGTTTTTTGGCATTTGAATTCCGGTGCCGTCAAACGTTTGGCGGCCAAAACGATTCTAGGAGAGAAGGTTAACGTGGACGACGTGGAGACGATCGTTCCGTTGGAAGAGCATATCACCGTGAAGGTGTGGAACGCCTCCGGCCAAAAAGGGTTGGCGCGGTTCGTGACGAAGCACCTCCGCCAATGCGGGTACGATGTTTTGGATTGGGAAAATTACGCGTTGGAGCAACTTCCGACGCGCGTGGTGGACAGGGTGGGACAAATTTCCAAAGCGCGGGCCGTGGCCGACGATTTGGGGATCGACAATTTTCATTCCGAGGTTAATTCCAAAAGCCTTGTCGATGTGGATGTCATTTTGGGGAAGAATTTCTCCGGGGCCGGAATTGTGGACCGGGAGCAGGCTGTTAAATAATGTCGTTAATTGATACGGTTGTCGAGGCCGGTTCAAGAGAAGGGAGGAGGAGTTATGGCGCTGGATTTCGTTGAAATTTTAGGTCAAGCCGTTCGTCAGCACGCGTCCGATGTTCATATCGTCATTGGGAAACCGCCCATGGTTCGCGTGCGCGGCGAAATCAAACCGTTGGCCGGTTATTCGCCGATTCAATCAGACGAGTCCCAGAAACTGATCTATTCCATCCTCTATGACGCCCAGCGGAAAAAATTTGAAGAGAAAATGGAGCTCGACACCTCCTTCTCGATTCCCAATTTGGCCCGTTTTCGCGTGAATGTGCTCATGGGCCGCCAGGGGATTGAGGCGGTGCTTCGGATTATCAATTCCGTGATCCCGAGCCCGGGAGATCTGGGGTTTACGCCGGCCATTGAAGCATTGGCCAAGCTTCCTCGAGGGTTGGTTCTTGTGACGGGCCCGACCGGATCCGGGAAATCCACCACGCTCGCCGCGATTATTCAGCTCATCAACCAGTCCCGGACCGACCATATCCTGACGATCGAAGATCCGATTGAATATATTTACGAGTCCAAATCCTGCATCATCCGTCAGCGGGAAGTGGGGACCACGACGCAATCGTTTTCGAACGCCCTTCGGGCGGCGCTCCGGGAAGATCCGGACGTGATTTTGGTTGGAGAGCTTCGCGATTTGGAAACCATTTCCCTGGCCATCACGGCGAGCGAAACAGGCCATTTGGTTTTCGCGACGCTTCACACGACGGACGCGCCTCAAACGGTAGACCGGATCATCGATGTGTTCCCGCCGCACCAGCAACAGCAGGTTCGGGTTCAGCTGTCGACGTCCTTGAAAGCGGTCGTCTGCCAATCGCTGATCCCCACGGCGGACGGCGTGACAAGGGTGGCGGCGCGGGAAGTCATGATCGTGACGCCCGCCATCGCCAACCTCATTCGGGAAGGGAAAACCCATATGATTTATAACGCCATCGACACGGGAGCGAAGTTTGGCATGAATTCTCTTGATCAGGCGCTGGAAGATCTGGTTCGCTCCCGGAAAATCACCGTGGACGACGCCGTCGTCAAAGCGCGCGATCCGGAAAAGGTTCGCTCTTCCGTCGGGGGGGCGCGGTGATTTCGGTTGAACAACTGACCGCGCTCAAAATTTTTTCTGACACGTCTCCCGCCGCGTTGGAGCGATTGGCGGCGGAGATGGTTGAGAAGACGTTTTCCGACGGCGAGATTATTTTGAAAGAAGGAGAGGTGAGCGGAGCGCTCTACCTCATTCGATCCGGGTCCGTGGCGGTTCAAAAGAAACTGGAGCCGGGAGGAGGGGCCTCGAAGGTCGTGGCGCGGCTCGAGGCGGAAGAGTTTTTCGGCGAGATGTCGTTTCTGGAACATAAGCCGCATTCGGCGTCCATCGTGGCGCAGGAAAAATCAGTGATCTTCCTCCTTCCTCGGGAAGCCCTGGATCGGTTGATCGACAAAGACTCTCGTTCCGCTTTGGAACAGGTGCTCACTCTTTTGTCCGGCGTGAGCTCGCGCCTTCGCCGAACGACGAGGGAATTGGTGACCGTTTTTGAGGTGGCGCGCCTCGTGGGGCGAGCGCTGCGGTTGGATGAGTTGCTTCGCCAGGTGGTGGGGCATATCCAGGCCGCGTTTGGGCCGAAAGCGTCGATCGGTTTCTACCGATGGAATCCCTTTAATGAGGACTACGCGTTGTTGGTTTCGCAGGGCCCCCGGCAAGAGATTTTCCCCGCGCTTATTGAAAAGGGATCTCCCTTGCTCAACGCGGGGTCGGCGGAGACGGTTTCGATTGCGGATGTGGCGTCGTCGAGATCAAACGTGTCTCCGTTGACGGTTTCCGGCGGGCATCTCGTGATCTCCCGCGTCGATATGCACGGTAAACCCGAGGGTCTTTTCTTGTATCATGCGTCTGAGACTCATGCGTTCGACGCCGGGGACCGGCAAATGATGGAAACGCTCTCAGCGGTTTTGGCCCCGGCGCTGTCGAGCGCGCGCGGCCGGGAAGAAGAAGAGGCGCGCGAGCGCTTTGAACGGACTAAACAAGAGAGGTATTTGATGTGACGATGATAGCGGCATTTAAGCAGGCTCGGATGGCGGCCTTGGCGGCCTCCGAAAGATTAGGGCAAGATATGTTGGCGTTGGATGTGCGGGAACAGACGTCTTTGGCCGATTGTTTTCTTTTTGTGGGAGCGAATTCTCACGTTCACGTGCGCGCCTTGGAAGACGGGATCCGGGAAAAGATGAGAGAAGAAGGCACGCCACTTCTGCGAACGGACGGTCAACGGGGGCATCTGTGGCGCGTGTTGGACTTCGGAGGGCTCATCGTCCATATCATGGAGAAGAAAACACGCGAATTTTACGCGGTGGAGCGGTTGTGGAACGAAGCCACAAAAATCGCTCTCGCGGAACCTTCGCCCGCTCCTCGAAAAACCAAGCCGGTTTCTCGAAAAACAAAACCGGCTCCTCGAAAAAAACGGACTCCGAAAAAATAACCATGTCCCTCGTCATCGAACAGATCAAATCCTTAATCCGGGAAAAAACGAACGCGCTGTTGTCTTCCAAAGGGAAGGCGATGGAGATCCCTCCGTTTGATTTATCCGTCCCTCCGTCCAAAGTCGGGGGAGACTTGGCCACGAATGTCACGTTGATTCTGTCGAAGAAGGCCGGCATGTCTCCAAAAGGCATGGCCGAAGAAATTCAAAAGGCGTTCCCGTCTCATGAGCTGATCCAAAAAATCGACGTGGCCGGGCCCGGCTTCATTAATTTTCGGTTGAGCGACGCGGCTCTCAAAATGGAGTTGGCGGATCTCCTGTCTGATCACGAGGCCTCGAGCCCCTCATTAAAAGAAAAAATCCTGATTGAATTTGTTTCCGCCAACCCGACGGGGCCTCTTCACGTGGGGCACGGCAGAGGGGCGGCGCTCGGAGATTCGTTGGTCCGGATCTTTCGATACCTGGGGGCGGACGTGACGGCGGAATTTTATATCAACGATTCCGGCGGGCAAATCCGAAATTTGGGGTTTTCCGTCGAGGCGCGTTTGCGCGAGCTCAAAGGCGAGACCGCCCCCTTCCCGGAAGATGGATACAAAGGGAGCTATGTCATCGACATCGCCAAAGAGGCGCAGGCGTCGGGGAAAGCGTTTAAGCCGATTCAGCCGTCTCAGATGATGTTCAACGAAGACGACGCCGCCGGATTCGCGAGCGTTCGGATTTTGAAGACGATTCAAAAGGATCTTTCGGATTTCAACGTTCAGTTCGATCAGTGGTTCCGGGAATCGTCGCTCCACGCGAAGAACGCCGTCGTCCAGTTGTTTCAGGTCTTAAAAGAGAAAAATTACATTTATGAAGAAGAGGGGGCGCTGTGGTTCCGGGCCACCGAGTTTGGTGACGATAAAGACCGCGTTCTAAAAAAAGGAAACGAAGCCCCAACTTATTTCGCCGCCGACATCGCCTATCACTTTGAGAAGTACAAACGCGGGTTTGAGCGGCTCATCAATATTTGGGGAGCGGACCATCACGGCTACGCCCAGCGGCTGAAAGGGGCCATGAAAGCCTTGGGGCATGAGCCGGCGAGTCTTGAGATCGTTCTCAATCAGCTGGTCTCCATCAAAGGCGGACGGCTTTCAAAGCGCGCCGGAGACATGATCTCTCTTCGGGAAGTGATTGAAGAGGTCGGGAAAGACGCCGCGCGCTTTTTCTTCGCTCTTCGAAGTCCCGGCGCTCATTTTGAATTCGATTTGGATCTCGCCAAAAAACAGGCGCCGGACAATCCCGTCTATTACGTTCAATACGTTCACGCCCGGTGCTGTTCACTTTTCCGGGAGGCGGAGAAACGCGGGTTTGACGCGGACCCTCTGGCCTGGCAGAAGCTCGCGTTAACAACGCCTTTCCATGAGGCGGAGCGCGCTGTGCTCCTTCAACTCATGAGTTTCGATCACGTTGTGGCGACGTGCGCCAAGGAATGCTCATCTCATTTGTTGACGGTTTATCTGTTGGAACTGGCCGGGAAATATCACAGTTTTTACGAGCAGTGCCACGTGTTGGATGAGAATCCGTCTCTGCGGGCGTTCCGGTTGGGGCTGGTGGAGGCGCTTCGCCGGCGCGTGGCCAAAGGCCTCGAGCTCTTGGGCGTGTCGGCTCCGGAGACGTTGTGACATCTCGCTGGGCCGGGATTCAAGAAAAGGCTTTTCGGAACGAGCGGCTGACTACAGAGGAGGCGCTCGGCATCGTGCGGTCTTCCGATCAGGAGCTCCTGGATGTCGCGGCGGCCGCGTTCGATGTGCGGCGGCGTTTTTTTGAACAACGCGTGAAACTGAACTACCTCGTGAATATCAAAAGCGGTCTTTGCTCCGAAAATTGTTCTTATTGTTCCCAATCCGGCATATCCCAGGCCGACATTCCTTCTTATCCCCTTCTCTCATCGGAAGAAATCATCGCCTGCGTCGATCGCGGAGTGGCGGTCGGGGCGGCCCGGGCGTGTTTGGTGGCGAGCGGGCGCAACCCCTCCGAGCGTGAAATCGATTCCATCATTTGTTCGGTTCGTTCTCTAAAAGAAAAATATCCTCGTCTTGAGATTTGCACCTCCCTCGGTTTTCTCGAAGAGGCCCAGGCGACTCGTCTTAAAGAAGCGGGGGTTTTCGCCTACAACCACAACATTAACACGAGCGAGTCGTATTACGGCAAGATTTGCGATTCGCATACCTATCAGGACAGGTTGCGGACGTTGGAGCGCGCCAAACGGGCGGGGCTCTCCGGGTGCAGCGGCGTTTTGACGGGGATGGGAGAAACGGACGAGGACCTCGTGTCGATGGCTTTCACGCTTCGGGACAAGAATGCCGATTCCATCCCGGTCAATTTCCTGATGCCGATGGAGGGGACATTGTTGGAAGGCGTGAACCATCTTTCGCCCCAGCGGTGTCTGCGCATCCTCGCTTTATTTCGTTTTGTGAATCCATCCGTCGAGCTTCGGATCGCCGGAGGGCGCGAGATTCACCTGCGCACGCTTCAACCGTTGGGGCTCATGATCGCCAACTGCATTTTCATCGGCGATTATCTGACGACGCCGGGGCAATCGCCGCGGGCGGACCTCGAGATGATTCGAGATCTCGGGTTTCAGGTTGTTGGGCAACCGGACGATTTTATTGAGCGGGCGTTGGATCAACTTGCCTTTGACGCGGAAAAGCGTTCGTTCAGTCTCGCTTAACGGAGGCCTATGATTTCCTCTCCTGTGGCTCTCATCACCGGCGCTTCAAAAGGGCTGGGTCGCGCCATCGCGCGGAGCTTTTCCCGTCACGGGTTTGCCGTCGGAATCAATTATCACCAGAACACGAATGAAGCGCGGGAGACGGCGTCTTTGATTCACCAGGCCGGCGGTTCTTCTCTTCTTCTTAAGGCGGACGTGAGCCGCTCGGCGGACGTGCAGGCCATGGTCAAACGCGTGACGGAGGAATGGGGGCGGATTGACGTGCTGATCAACAACGCCGGCATTGTTCGCAGCCGTACCATCCACAACATGAAAGACGACGAATGGCGGGATGTGATGTCTGTCGTGTTGGACGGGGCTTTTTATTGCACGCGAGCCGTCCTTCCTCTCATGAGGGCCCAAAAAGACGGGACCATCATCAATATTTCTTCGTACCTGGCGCTTCGCGGGGCCAAAGGCGTGGCCAATTACGCCGCCGCCAAAGCGGGCCTCATCACCCTCACGAAAGTCACCGCGTTGGAAGAGGGCCCGCATAATATCCGCGCCAACGTTGTGATCCCCGGATTCCACGTGACCGATATGAACAAGGATGTCTGGGCTAAAATCGAAGAAGACGTCATGTCTGATCATTTGTTGGGCCGTCTTCCGGACCGCGATGAGCTGGGAGGATTTGTGGTGAGCCTCGCTCTGCTTAAATCGGTGACCGGGCAAGTATTTCCCTTCGAATCCCGGCTCATGTAGGAGCGTCATGGATATTGTTATCTCCGGCATCGGCATGATCACGCCTCTCGGCTCCACGCGGGAGCAAACCTGGTCCAACCTTCTTGCGGGGTGTTCCGGCATCGTCTTCACGGGCCATGGGCTTGAAGCGCCCATCTTGGGGTTTTCTGAAAATGGAGCCCGTTCCCGCACCGGTGATTTCGCTCTTGTGGCGGCCCAGGAGGCGCTTCGTCACGCGGAAATCAATTCCTCGTTGATTGAAACAAAAAAAATCGGATGCGCCATTGGTCAAAGCAAACCACTGCTCAAATCAGCTGATTCGTCGACACTTTTGGACCCTTCTTTGATCATGTCTTCTTTTTCCGGATGGTCGGCGGAGGCGGTGGTTCAACGGGAGTTTGGATTTTCAGGCCCCGCGCAAAATATCGTCGCCGCGTGCGCGACGGGGATCGCCGCCATTGAGCTGGCGTCATCGTGGATCAGGTCCGGACTGTGCGACCTAGCGCTGGCCGGCGCGTCGGAGTCGAGCTTGCATCCTTTGTACCGGGCGGGGTTCAGCCAGATGGGAGTTCTTTCCGAAGGGAACAGCCCCGATTGCGTGAGACCCTTCGACGCCAACCGCAACGGCTTCGCGATGGGAGAAGGGGCGGCCATCCTTGTTTTGGAATCAAAAGAGTCGGCGCGAGAACGCGGTTTTCCTCCTCTGGCCGTGTTAAGAGGAGCGCGCATGAAACAGAATACGTCCGACGCCGTGCGTTTCGATCCCCAAGGAGAGGAGATTGCCTCTCTTATTAGAGAAACAATCGGCTCCCACAGAGAACCGGATTACATTAACGCGCACGGGACCGGGACGCGTTACAATGACGCGGTGGAAACCAAAGGGATTCGTCTGGCCTTTGGAGCCAAAGCGGAAAAAATTCCAGTTTCATCGACAAAAGCGGCGACGGGGCATCTCTTGGGAGCGGCGGGCGCGGTGGAGGCGGCCATTTCCATATTGGCGCTTCGAGACGGGTTTATTCCGCCGACGCTTCATTTGACGACGCCGGATCCCGATTGCGATTTGGATTACGTTCCACACACGGCTCGCCGACAGGATCTCGACAGCGTTCTGTCTCTCTCGTTTGGATTCGGCGGTCAGATGGGCGCCGTTTTGTTCGGGAAAATATGACGAACGCGTCGGATCATTCTTTGTTTCGGCATTTCGAAGAAGAGTTAACTCACCTCCGATCCGAGGGTCTGGAGCGCTCTCTCGTGAGCGCCGATGAATTCAGGGGAATTAATTTGTCGTCGAATGATTACCTGGGGCTCTCTCATCATCCGGATGTTCTTGCGGCGGCGTCTCAGACGCTTCAAACCGATGGGTCCGGCGGGACCTCGTCCCGGCTTTTGGCGGGGACGCGAAAAATTCACCAACAATTAGAGCAGGCGTTGGCGGCCTTCTTTGGAAAAGAAGCCGCGCTCGTCTTTAGTTCCGGATATCACGCTAACACCGGGATCATTCCCATTCTGGCCGGTCCCTCCGACGGTATTTTTGTGGACCGGTTGTGCCATGCGTCTATTTTCGACGGGATCAAACTCTCCGGCGCCCGGTTCCGGTCCTTTGCTCACAACGACTTAAATGAGTTGGAAATACAACTGAAAACGTCGCGCCAGAAATTCCGGCGCGCTCTCATCGTGACGGAAGGACTGTTTTCGATGGATGGCGATATTCCGCCACTTCAATCGCTTGTGACGTTGGCGGAGCGGTACGGGGCCTTGACCTATCTCGATGAGGCTCACTCCATTGGTCTCTTCGGCCCGGATGGAAGCGGTGTCGCGGCGGAGGCGGGGCTTCTGGACCGGATCGACGTGCTGATCGGGACCCTTTCCAAGTCGCTCGGGAGCCAGGGGGCTTTCGTGGCGTCTCAGAAAGCCTTGATCGATTTGCTGATTTCACGTTCCCGTTCTTTTCTCTATACGACGGCGCTGGCGCCGCCTTGCGCGGCCGCGGCGTTGGCGTCGCTTCGGCTTCTTCCGTCGTTGTCAGATCGGCGGGCCTGTGTGCTGGACGCGTCGTCTCGCCTTCGAGCGGAGCTTTCCAAAAATGGATTTGATGTGCTCACGGGATCCTCTCAAATCATTCCGGTTTGGACGGGGGACCTTGAAAAGACGAAATCGCTTTCTGATTATTTATTTAACAGGGGATTTTTTGTACCGTCCATTCGTCCTCCCACCGTTCCGATCGGTGAAGGGCGGGTTCGCTTGTCCGTGACGTATGACGTTGTCCAAAAAGGGCTGGATCCTTTGATTCGAGAATTTTTATCTTATCCGCAGAGGCCTCATCGGCCGGGAGAAAAATGTGTCCCAACTCATTAACGGCGTTTTCGTCACTGGAACCGACACCGATTGCGGCAAAACCCTCATCGCCGGAGGGATTGCCCGGGCGCTGCTCAAAAAAGGCCACAACGTCGGCGTCATGAAACCCATCGCCACGTGGGGAGACCCTTTCCGCGAGCCCGGCATGAAAAGGAAGTGGGTCTCTGAAGACGCCCTCCATTTGCGCCTCTGCGCCGCCACCAGCGACGCGCTCGACCTCATCAATCCTGTTTGTTTTAAGGCGGCCATGGCTCCGTGGCCGGCGGCCCGCCTTGAGAAAAAGAATATTGATGTGGAACGCGTGATGATGGCGTATCGGGAACTCTGCCGCCGGCATGACTACATTGTCGTTGAGGGCGTGGGGGGGCTTATGGTTCCCATTAAGAGGGAATTTTTTGTGCTGGATTTGATCGGGCGGATGCATCTTCCGGTGGTGGTGGTGGCGCATCCGGCGCTCGGCACTCTTAATCACACGCTCCTCACCGTGGCGATGCTTAAACACAAGGGAATTCCCTTGGCGGGGGTGATCATCAACAATTTTCAAGGAAAGACCCGGGCGGAGAAAAGCAATCCAACCGTTCTCAGAAAAATTTTGGATCGCCGCGTCATTGTGGTTCCTCATCAGCCTCGTTTCTTATCCAATTATGACGCTCTCGCCCATCACCTGGTTAAAGAAGGCCTCCTGCGTTGGCCTCACCTGCCTTGACCGTTTTATTTCATTCTTATTATTGGAGGGCCTTATGATATCGAAACGGATGACGGGTGCTTTCATTGCGCTTCTCTTAATAAACAGCTCTCTCCTCGCTGTCGATTGGAACCCGGAAAAAGTTCAATTTAAAACGAGAGACGGAGAAATGTTGAAAGGTTTTTTCGTGGCGGCTCAGCCTCATGAACCCACGGTCCTCATGCTTCATGGTTTAGCTTCGTCGAAAGAAGAGTGGTTGCCGCTGGCGAAAAAATTGACAGAGGCGGGTTGGGGTGTTTTGGCCTATGACGCCCGGGGCCATGGCGAAAGTTCTCAAACACGCAATGCCAGCGCTCAGGATATTTATAAATATTTGGGAGCACCGGGTCCCGGATCACGGTGGGAGCGAATGATTGATGACGTGGGCGCCGCGGCTCGGTTTTTGAGCGGAAGTAAAAAAGTGAGCCGAAGTTCAATTTTTCTGGCCGGCGCCAGTATCGGCGCCAATGTGTGCCTCAATTTCGCCGCTCTGACCCGATCCGTGAAAGGAGTTGTTTTGCTCTCTCCGGGGCTTGATTACCGGTCGATTCGGACTGAAGAAGCCATCCAAAAGACGGGGAAAATGCCCGTCTTGATTGTGGCCAATTCCAAAGATCAATACGCGTACGCGAGTTCGGTTCAGTTGGCGTCCATCTCAAAGTCCGCCACGTTTTGGTCGGACGTGAAGGTGGGCCACGGGACTCAAATGCTGGACGATGATCTCCTCAACCGACTTCTTCAATGGTTCGACAAAAACAAGTAAAAAACCGCTCTTCCTCTCCGCTTTCGCTCGAACGTTGGGACAAAAAATACATCTGGCATCCGTTCACGCAACATTCGTTGTGGCAGAACGAACCCACGCTCATTATTGCCTCCGGGCAAGGCGCCTATTTAAAGGACGTTCATGGGCGGCGCTTCCTGGACGGCGTTTCCTCTCTTTGGCTCAATCTACAAGGACACCGGAACCCCGTGTTGGACCGCGCTCTCAAGCGGCAGCTGTCCAAAATCGCGCACTCCACCTTCCTCGGTTTGTCTCATCCACCGGCCATCCATTTGGCCCGCGCCTTGGCCCAACTCGCTCCCAAGGGGCTGTCTCGTTCCTTCTTCTCCGACAACGGCGCCACGTCGGTGGAGATCGCGCTCAAGATGGCGTATCAATATTGGATTGAAACGTCGGGGACGGGATCATCCCGCAAGACGGAGTTTCTCGCCCTGACGGGTTCCTACCACGGAGACACCATTGGAGCTGTTTCGGTGGGGGGCATCGATCTCTATCACGCGAAATTCAGGTCCCTTCTTTTTAAAACCCGTTTTGCCATGGCTCCGGATTGTGTTCATTGCCCTTTTAATAAGACGGGGCTCCGGCATCGGACGCGTTTGGGCGAAAAAATTACCGACGTTCCCGTCCCCGGAAAAGCCCGACGGGAAACCGGATGCCGGTGGAACTGTTTGGGAAGCGTCGAATCCATCTTGACGAAACGGGCGGGCCGCGTTGCGGGCGCCATTATCGAACCGGTTGTTCAAGGGGCGGTGGGAATCAACGTGATGCCTCCGGGATACGTGGCGGGTTTCCGGCGGCTTTGCACAAAATATCACGTCTTGATGATTGCCGATGAAGTGGCCACGGGGTTCGGCCGGACTGGTTCCTTGTTCGCCTGCGACCAGGAAAATGTCGCGCCCGATCTTCTCTGTTTGGCCAAATCCATTACGGGCGGGTACGCCCCGTTGGCGGTCACCATGGCCACGGAAAAAATATTTAAAGCGTTTTGGGGTCCGGTGGCGGCCGGGCGGACTTTTTTTCACGGTCATAGCTTCACGGCCCACCCGCTCGCCGCGGCCGTGGCGGTGGCCAATTTGGAACTCATTAAAAGTTCAAAACTCCTTGAAAAATCGCATCATAAGGCGCACATTATGAAGGAAGAACTTCAATCACTGGCGGGGCTCCCGCGCGTGGGCAGTATCCGGCAGGCGGGTCTTATGGCGGGGATTGAAGTGGTCTCTGATTCAACGACCGGAAAGCCTTTTCCATCCGCTTTACGAATGGGAGCTCGGATTTGCAAAAAACTTCTTTCTCACGGAATTTGGTTGCGTCCTTTGGGCGATGTGATTGTGCTCATGCCTCCTCTTATTATTTCAGACACGGATCTGCGAAGGTTGGTTCGAACGGTTGGGCGAGTCATCCTTCATGAAGGCAAAACTTAAAATCGTTCTTCTGATTCTTCTCGGGATCGCTTTTACGGCGGTCACCATCGCCCTCTTTCTTCCGTCCGCTCCTGTTCTTCTCTTGTTTCCCGCCTATCTCGTCATTGTTCTGGCTGTTTTGATCACGGGATTCGCTCCGGCCGCGTTTATGCTCTCCGGTTTCGTCACGCTTCTCGGCATTTACGTGTCAACAAGGGCCCCGCGTGAAGAGATGGGCGTGGTTCCTCTTCTGGTTGCGGTGTTATGGGGATGCGTCGCCTTGGGGCTCCGTCACTTTAAACGCATCGCCGGGCGGTCGTCGCAGCTTAAGGAAGAAAAAGACCGGCGGTTCGCGGCCAGCCAAGCGCTCAATCGGGATATTCTTTTCTATGAATCGCGGGCGAAAGAGCTGGCCCGGCGGGCGGAGCAACGACGGCTTCTATCGCGCGCGGCCCGTGAGTTGGGCTCACTCCTCGACCCTCAGGCCATTCAAGCACGTCTTCTTCAAATAACGCAGATGCTGTTCCCGCAGAAACAAGTGGCGATTTCCTACGGCCAGCAAAGCGACGCCGTGGATTCGTTCGTCATGCAACAACGGCATTCGCTTCAAATCCCGAACAACACCATTAAAGGGCGGCCCTTGATCGCGGCTCCCATCCACGCCCGGAACGCGGTGGCCGGCGTCTTAAAGGTGGCCGAGGCGAACGAAGCGATGGAGTTTACTCGGGACGACCTCCGGCTTCTTGAAATCATGGCCAGCTTGGCGTCTCTGGCCCTCGACAACAGCATTCTCTTCTATCAAGTTAAACAGACCGCGCTCCGGGACGGTTTGACGGGCCTTCTCACGCACAGGGCCTTTCAGGAAAAGCTGGAATCGGAAATTTTGGAGGCCAGCCGCTTTGGAAGCGCCCTTTCGATTCTGCTCTGCGACCTCGATCATTTTAAAACCGTGAACGATACCTACGGGCATCAAGCGGGAGATCAGGTTTTGCAGGGGTACGCTCACGTGTTGGTCAGGAACGTCCGGGATATCGATGTCGTGGCCCGATACGGCGGCGAGGAGTTTATCGTCCTTTTGCCTCAGATTCAGCATGCCGAGGCCTGCGCCATCGCGGAACGGATGAGGTTGGATATTTCCCAACAGGTGTTTGAAGGAGGGTCGCAGTCCATTGCCGTGACGGGCAGTTTCGGCGTGGCGAGTTTTCCCGAGGACGCCACCACGGCTCCCCAGCTCATCCGCCAAGCGGATCAGCGGTTGTACCGGGCCAAAGAAGGCGGGCGCAATCTTGTGAGGGGCCGATGAACCGTTTGATGTATGGACTCATGCTTCTTCCTCTCTTGCCTCTCTTGGTCGCCTCGAGGCACCGGTTGGCTGTTGTTTCGAGCGCGGGACTGGCGTGGGTTCTCTTTTTGGGCGGACTGTTCATTTTCTCCGGTTCGCCGCATTTCACATTGCTGTTGGTTCAAATCCCGTTCCTCTTGTTCGTTACGGGGATCGCCGCCTATTTTTCACGGAAACATTCGTCTTCAGGCCGGGACGATATCGAAGAAGAGTTGCTTGGTTTTGAAGTCTTAAAGGCGCGTCACGCGGACCTGAAAGGCGCCATCGCCCGGGGCGAAAAAGAAGAAAACCGGTCGTTCCAGATTTACGGCGTGTCGAAAGCGTTGGCGGAATCGCTTTCGTGGACGGACATGGCGCCTCGTTTGACGGCGGGGATCCAAAAAGTGTTTGGGGCGTACGACTTTCTTCTCTACGCCATTGATCAGAGCGGTCAATGGACGCCGTTGTACCGGCGGGGGAACTGGATCAAGGAGCCGCCCTTGAGCGGCGCCGTTCCCCCTTACGGCGGGTTCATGCATCCTCCTCAAACACGAGAGTTGGTCCCCATTCAAGTGGTTCCGATTTATAACAGCGGGCCGGACGAGCGCGTGATTAATGGGGTTCTGTTCCTTAAAATCGACGCGAAGGACATCGTTGAGCAGGAGCTTCTCGAGGCGGGGCAGGAATTCGGCGAGCAAATCGGCATGGCGCTCAATAAGGCGCTCTTGTTCGCTCAAATGGAAACGCATTCCCGCGTGGATGGACTCACGGGGGTGCTCCGCCGACAGGCGTTCATGGACCGGTTGGAGAACGAACTGAAACGCGCCGGTGTTTTTCAAACTCCTTTTTGCGTGATGATGTTGGATATCGACCATTTCAAACGGGTGAACGACGATCATGGCCACGCGGCGGGAGACGCCGTGCTCCAGCGATTGGGTCAGATCCTCAAAGAATCGTTTTATGAGACCGACGTCGTGGGCCGCTACGGCGGAGAGGAGTTTGTGGCGCTCATGCCCCACGCTCAGTTGGACGGCGTTCAGCGAAAAGCGGAAAATTTACGAAAACGGATCGAGCAGGAGCGAATCGCGTGCGGTTTTGAGTCGTTGAGTGTGACGGTGAGCATTGGCCTTTCGCACTTCCCGGAACATGGGCGATCCATGGATGAGCTCATCGCGGCGGCGGATAAAGCGATGTATCAGGCCAAGGCGACAGGACGGAACAGAGTGGTAACGGCCTAAGAAGCTTTTGTTCGTTGCTGAGATTTAAACGCCTTCCTTAAGAAAAAATGAAACCCCTTGGTTGCCAGAGGAACTGTCCCTTGCATCGCCAATGGAGCGACGGCTGTGAGGAAGCGCCAAGCCCACCGGGTGTGAATCACCTTAGATATAAACGATTTCCCTTTCGGTATGACTTTTCCAAAAAGACGGGACAAGGGGAAGAAAGAGAGGAAGACCGCCACCCATCCCCAGACCAAAGAGGGATGACGTTTTAAAAACGTCGCGGGTTTGGATTCTTCTCGCAGGTGTTGGAAGAGTTCGTCCCGGCTCCTTTGGAAGGCGATTCTTTTTTCTTCCGCCTCCCGTTTGAGATCTGAGAGACGGACATCCGGAAAGATCATGACTTCAGTTTATGTAGCCACCGAACCGCTACCCCGCCGATAAGGGCCCCAAGGATTCCATAGAAAGCTCCGAGAAGGAGCAGCGTTTGGAAAACACTATTCGTTATTTCTTTAAGCCAGAATCCCAGGGCGATGTTCAAAACGGTGAAGGCGACCAAAAAAAGAAGGCTAGCGAAACCGATCAGCACAATAAAAAGAACGGCGGATAAGGCGTACGCCGTCATGCGCGCTTGAAGGAGAGCCAAAACGCTGGCCAGGTAATCAATTCCGTCTTTGAAGACCTTGCGAATTTGATCGGTGATGAAGTCTTTAAGCGAGAAGGCCATGGGTTGAGGATACAACGAAAAAGAAACTGTCGCCAGAGGCAGTTCCGGTTTTGGGAATGACGGTTGTTTGATAGCCGCCCACGGCGACGTGTTACATTTTGTTTACGCGTTCGATACAGAAAATTTACCATCTCTTAACCGGAACTTAAGACGGAAACGTTAGCCTGTTCCCCAGAGAAAATTAAGTCCTCAGGGGAGTGAGCATGGAATCCATCGTCCCATATTTAACGTCCATCGTTCAAAATACTCGGAAACCCAAATATTTATTGATCTCACTCACGCGCGTTTTGTCCGTTGTCTTTATTTTTACGAACGTTCTGTTCGCCCACAAACCCGAAGAATCTTTTTGGAAAGAACGCGGTGAAAAACAAAACCAGCAGTTGGCTTCTCTTCCGTTTCACGTTTCTCAGGGCATGGCCGGCGTTGGCCGATCCCAAAACGCCGGAATTGTCATTCCACCCATTTCTCTTAATAAATCCGGCCTCACCCCGACTTCTTTTTCTTTCCTGACTAAAACGAGGAAATTCAAAACACCCGTTTTCTCTCAACTTCCCGAAGGCTTTCTCTCCCACGTCCAAATTCGTGATTTTTATCAAGCCAACGGGAGATCTACGGTCGTCCTGCTCGAAGATGTTCACTTAAACAAAGAGGCGCAAGGCCACCTCTCCCACGCCATCAAAGCGTTTGGCGATGTGCCTGGCCCAGCTCCCGTTCTCGTTGGATTGGAAGGCGCCAACGGGGCGTTTCTTTACGATGTGTACAAAAAATTTCCGGACCCAACGGTGGCGACGGACGTGGCTGATTCATTTTTGGAATCCGGCGAGATTTCCGGCCCCGCCCATGCCGGGTTCACGTCCTATGCAATGGAAGGGAAACGCGGACTTTCATTTTGGGGAGTGGATAACGATGACCTGTATCGCCAAAACGTCGCCGCTTATAAAAATACCAAGTCCATTAAGAATCGTGTCGCTCGAGAGCTGGCTTCGTTAGCCCGGGAAGTTGAAGGCGAGAAAGGGCGGGCGTTTTCCCCCGAGCTTCAGACCTTTGACGCCGCAGTCATGGCCTATCGCGCCGGATCCCTGCCGATGGCGGACTATCTCAAGCTCTTAACCGCCGCCAACGGTTCTTTGTCGATTTGCGCCGAAACCTTCCTTCAGGCGTCCACGATGGAGAAGACGATTGATTTTAAGCGGATTGAAGCGGAGCGGACGCTGGTCCTTGAGAAACTCATCAAAAAATTAAATGACAAAGATTTGTCGGAGCTGGTGGGCTTAAGCCTCGCCTATCAGAATGGCGTCGTCGGATTCGCCGATTATTATAAGGAGCTTAAAGCGACGTGCGAACGAAAAGGCGTTTCCCTGGCCCGAACACCCCATTTTGACGAATACATCCGCTATGTGCTTCTCACCGACGGCATTAAAACAGAAACGCTTCTTAAAGAGATTAATTCTCTTGAGAATCAGGCGTTCAACCGGCTTACGACAGATGAGCATCAGAAAAATTTGGTCGCCCAGTCCCGGTTCGTTTATTTGGCCGGAAAGCTCATCGACTTTTCTCTGACGACAGGGGAGTGGAATGACTATAAAAACGCACCTGGTAACTGGCGACTAGCACCTGCAAACAATAATCCGAGTAGCCAGTCTCCAGTAGCTAGTAGC
>PLLH01000049.1 GCA_003140895.1 Elusimicrobiota bacterium | reverse complement strand
TATCTGATGTCGGGTGTCATATCCGATAAATGGGGGGCGCGCTTTCCTCACGGAACGCTTGCGGTCAATTTGAGCGGATGTTTTTTGATCGGCCTCTTGAACGCTTTGGCCGAAGAGAAATTTTTGTTGGGGCCCGAAGCGCGACTTTTTTTGATGACCGGTTTCTGCGGCGCTTTCACGACGTTTTCCACGCTGATCCTCGAAACGTCCAACCTTATGAAGGACGGCGAGATGGGGCGGGCGCTCCTCAACGTGACGGTGAGCGTCGTGGCCGGGTTTCTTTTGTTCCGGCTGGGGACTCTTTTCGGCGAGATCGTTTAAGTAAGGAGGGCGTATGAAAATTCCGGCGGATGGAAAACTTCTCAGGATTTTTATCGGCGAGGCGGACAAATGGGAGGGGCGGCCTCTCTATGAAGCCATCGTTCACCTGGCGAAAAAGGAAGGCATGGCGGGAGCGACCGCCATCAAAGGGTTCCTGGGGTTTGGCTGCAAAAGCCACCTGCACACCTCAAAAATATTACGATTGTCTGAAGATCTTCCGATCGTGATTGAACTGGTGGACAGCGAAGAAAAGATCACCCGGTTCCTGCCGCACCTGGATCAAATGGTGAAAGAGGGGTTGATCACTCTGGAAAAAGTGAACGTCATTATGTATCGGGCGGGAGAGCCGAAATCGAGCTGATCCATTTTTTCCCATAGCATTCTTCGAAGATAATAGTTATATTCCTTGACGCAGCACTGGCAAAATCGATTTACAAAACAGGCTGACAGCCACAGGCTGAACCAGATAGGAGGAATTGAGATGGCACGAAAAATCAACGCAGCATTCATGAAACCCATGGAGCCTTCAGATAAATTGGCCGCGATTGTTGGAAGCAAAGCGCTTCCCCGGACAGAAGTCACGAAGAAACTCTGGGCCTACATCAAAAAGAACAAGCTCCAGGACACAAAGAATCGGAGAAACATCAATGCCGATGACAACCTTAAGGCTGTGTTCGGCGGGAAGAAAACCGTCAATATGTTCGAAATGACCAAGTTGGTGTCGAAACACCTTAAATAAGACTGCCGTCTATGTCTTTTTAGAAAGGCGTCCGCCAAGCATCATGGTGGACGCCTTTCTGTTTTTAGGGTCGGATGAGAGAAAGAACATCGATGAAATTAAAAAATAAAGTTGTCGTTATCACGGGCGCGTCCAGCGGGATCGGGAAGGAACTCGCGTTCCAATTCGCCCGGAAAGGGAGTAAGGTGGTTTTGGCCGCCCGAAACGCGGCCGCGCTGGAAGAAATCGCCGCCCAAATTTGGAAAACAGGCCAAGCGGCCTTGGCGGTTCCAACCGATGTGACTCAGCGGTTCCAGGTGGATCGGCTCATGCAAGCCGCGTCGGCGGAGTTCGGCGGCGTCGATATTTTGATCAGCAACGCCGGCGTGTCTCACGCCACCGGAACCGCCATGGAAACGAAAGAAGTGGATATTCGCGCAACAATGGAAGTGAATTACATGGGCGGCGTGTTCGGCGTGTGGGCGGCCGTCCCTCTCATGGAAAAGCGCGGCGGCGGCCAAATCGTATTCGTGACGTCCATTGTGGGCAAGCGGGGCGTCGCTCGAAACGCGGCCTATTGCGCCTCTAAATTCGCCGCCCAAGGTTTCGCCGAATCCCTTCGGCCGGAATTGTCCCGAAAAAATATCCGGGTGACCACCATTTGCCCTCCGGGCGTCGACACGCCGTTCTTTGCGAATAACGGGCGAGCGGATGTCCGAAAATTTCGGCTTCATCCGGTTCAGAAAATCGCCCGGCTGATCGTGAAAGCGTGCGAGCAGGAAAAGCGGGAAGCCCTTCTTACCATGGACGCGAAACTCCTTCATTGGTCCAACGTTTTTTTTCCGAAAATTGTCGATTGGGCGATTGCAAAAAATAAAGAGGTGTAACATGAAGAAAATGATTTTTGGCGTGTTCGCGGGAGCGGGGGTTTTCTTTTTATGGATGTGCCTGTCGTGGATGCTGTTCCCATGGCGGGAGCATAAGATTAAAGTGTTGCCGGAAGAACAGCTGATCATGGACACGCTCCGGGTGGTGGTCAAAGAGCCCGGCCTGTATAGCTTTCCGTTTTATAAGACAGTGGACGGTCAAATGGATGAGAAAGGGTGGATGGAACGGCATTCCAAAGGCCCCATCGGTTATATGGCTTATTTCCCCGGCGGGAAGGCTCCTTTAAGTGCTGGGCAGGTCGTCGCGGCGTTTTTGACGTCGTTGGGAGCGGCGTTCATTGCGATGCTTCTATTGATGTTAAGCCGCGACCGCGTTCAGGCGTTCATCCCGCGTGTCGGCTTGGTGACGCTCCTGGGGCTTTTGGTTTGGGTTGTGGCCGACGTGAGCCTTTGGAACTGGTTTCTTTTTCCAATGAATGTGACGCTTCTTTCCCTTTTTGACGATGTGATGGCGTTTGGTTTGATGGGCTTTTTTTTGGCGAACGCGGTTCCCTCGGAGAAGAAATAGATGACGGATCTGGCAATTCCCTGCGCGGGGTCTTCGTTACGAGACGAGGTGACCGGGCTTTATAATCGGGGACATCTCCTCCTGCGCCTCAAAGAAAACATGGCGCGCTGCCTTCGCAATAAGGAACCCATGGCCATTGTGCTCTGGGATATCGACGGGTTTATTGATTTCAATAACCAGTATGGTCAGGCTGAGGGTGATCAGTTATTGAAGAAGGTCGCCGACGTGATCCGGAAGTCTGTTCGTATTTATGATGAAGCTTTTCGGTTCGGCCCCGATGAGTTTTGCGCGCTGCTCCTCCCGTGCGACGAGAAAACCGCCAATGAGGTGACAGGCCGGGTGAAAAACGCCGTTTCCCGCGATTTGTTTGAAGGGAATTCCGCTTACGCCCAACACTCGTTTTCTATTTCATTCGGAACCACGTTCTACACCGGTCCCGCTTCTCCCGATCAACTTCCTGAGGCACTTCTCCACGCCGCCAGCCAAGCCCTCTACCGGTCTCACCTCTCTCGTCCTTAATTTATTTGGAATCTTTTCCTCGGATCTTGTTGATGAGGTCTTTCGGCAGGTTGAAGATGTGGCCGATGGTTTGAGTGACGGGGCTCGAAAGAGATTTCAGCGTTTTGACCTCAATCGCCGGATCGTTTAGCGGTCCCGAAAGGCCGACCCAGAGTGGAGTGAAGCTTTTTTCCTTCCCGAGAAGAAGCGAGCGTATCCCCGGAATCACCTTGATGATTTCATCGGCCAGTGTGAGAAAATGAAACACCATTTGTCCTGTTATGGTTTGATGGGGCATATCCGCCGAGCCTTCAATTTTAATGGACAGCGTTTTGCTCTCGATGAGCGCTGGTCCCATGAGAGAAAGCTGTCCTTGATCCAGTTTGACGTCCGCGCTGGCTTTGTCATACGCCACGGTTTTTTTGTTCCGTTTTTCATGGTCTCCAAACAAAGAGGCCAGATTTAACTTTGAGAGAACTTTGAGGAAAACGGGGATGTTTCGAATCTCGCCATTCTCCGCTCGCACATGCACCTCTCCTTGTGTTTTGACCCAGCTCAACTCATCCAGATTTCCCGATAAATGGCCTTTCACCGAGGCCGTTCCTGAAAACCGGTCCTCTGTCGTGAACAGTCTCGCCAATCGGTTGAGATCAATATGGGCCGCTTCGCAGGCGAGGTCGTAATGCCAGGGAGTTGTCGTGATGATGACGGCGTTGGCTTGAAGCGTTCCTCCCAGGCCGTGGATCACGACGGGATCCAATGTGATGGCCTCTGTCGAATGAAAAAGAACATGGGCCGACGCATTTGAAATGGGTTCATTTCGAAAGCGTCCCTGCGTGAGCATGAGATCTCCTTCCGTTTGCCAGCGGTGGCCTTTTTTTCGGATGGAGTCGAACTTGAAGGTGAGGGGGCCGCTCAATTCGGACGTTTTGGGATAAAACTCGCTTAACACGGAAAGGGGAAACGATGTCGCTTCAAAGGTGAGTTTGGGAGACGATCCGCCCATGGTGCCGTTGATTTCCAGATGCCCCGTTTCAGTGGAGTGGTGGATCAATCCTTTGAGCCAAAAGGGAAACAGCAGAGATCCCGCCCCGCCTTGAATCCGGCCGGAGGCATCACCCACCCAAAAAAAGCCAAGCGGTTCCGGTTTGACGTTCTCATCAATCAATTCGACCCGGCCTCCTTTCACAGTGAACCGGTGGAACGCCAGACTCACGGCATTAGAGGAGGTGGGTTGATTGTTTTGGGCGGCATCGATGTCGTCTATCATCCGCTCAACATTCAGCACCCCCTCTTTGGAGCGGCGGAGCGTGATGAGAGGATTAAAAAAAGTCATCTCGGTAATGCCGATTTCCTTTTTGAAGATGTTCCCCAAGAAAAGACCCACTCGGATTTTGGGGCTCTCCACCATGGGGGTTCCATCGGGGTTCCATAGGCAGACCTGCGTCCCGATGAGAGCCGGAAGAGGGGAAATGCGCCATGTCACAGCGCCGATCGTCAGTTTGCGCTGGAGAAATTCCGAGGCGCTTTGTTCGAGGAACGGTTTAATTCTCTCCTGCGGCATCGCTTTCTTAAGGATAAAGAATCCGCCGATACCTGAGAGCGTAACGAGGATCATTCCCCACAAGGTCCATTTGAAGAGTCGCCCGATGAATCTCGCTATCATTTTCATGGGGGTATCATGGTTTTTTAAAAAGTTCTTGACAACCCTACATGCGTAGGGTACACTCCTTTTCATGAATAATGAACAGAAAGAACTTACTCCCAAGCAGAACCGGATCTACCAATACATCCAGGAGTTTATTGAGGCGCACCTGCGGCCGCCGTCCTTGCGGGAAATCGGCCGGCATGTGGGCGTTTCTGTCGGTACCATTCAGGATCAGGTGGAAGCCATCCGCCGGAAAGGCTTCCTTGAAAAAGAAAAGATGGTGGCTCGGGGGCTCCGATTGGCCATGGGGGCTCAGCAGATTCCTATTTTGGGGCGTGTGCACGCGGGGCCTCTTCATCTGGCGGTGGAAGAAGTGGAAGGACACCTTCCGGTCGGGTCTTCGGTGTCAGCCGCTCAGCATTTTGCCCTTCGCGTGAGGGGGGATTCCATGATCGAGGCCGGGATTTTGGAAGGCGATTTGGTGGTGGTTCGCCGCCAGCCGGTGGCGGACGAGGGCGACATCGTGGTGGCTCTGATTGAAGATGAAGCCACGATCAAACGCTTGCGGAAGAAAGGGCATCAGCCCTTCTTGGAACCCGCCAACCCCCGTTATTCGCCGATTATGGACCCTTTTGAAGTGTTGGGCGTGGTGGTTGAAGTGCGCCGGCACTACAAGAATTAAAGGAAGGAGTTGGTTATGTCGAACCTCAAGAATCTACTCATCAGAGAATCTCTCAATCACGGGCTCTATATTATTTGTGGACCCCGTGAGTTGACGTCTGTGGTGTTGGACATGGTATCTGCCCGCATAGGCGAGCCAGGGATGTCTGGTGGAGCGACTCAACAGAAATGGAGCGGAACCAGGCATCCCTGGCTCTCTCAGTCTTCCAGTCGCCGCCACCCGATTCAGGTGTCCTCTCCGCTTCTCTGTATTGACTCAGGGAATTCCTTCAACCCGTATCGAGTGGCGGCCAAAGCGCGCCAACGCGGCGTGGATGCGGTTTCCCTTCTTCGTTCCATTCACGTGGCCCGGCCATTGACCGCTTTCCAATTTCATGAAATGCTGGCCAAGGTTCCCGCTGCGAGCCATGGGGAAACCCCGGTTGTGGTGATTTCGGACCTGATGAAGCTGTTTTACGATTCAGAGATTCAGGAGAGCGACATGGAGCGGGCCTTTAAGAAGTTTTTAGAGCGGTTGGCGCAGCTCAAGCAGAGAGCGGTCGTTGTGGTGTTGTTGATTGATCACGACGTGCCTTCCTCCCGCCGGTTTTTTCTCCCTCAGGTTTTGCATCTGGCGAAACGGGTGGTCAGCCCATCTGTTTTGGTGAAAGATCCGAACGCGCTTAGCCGATTTGTTGCGGCATCCCGTTCTCATCTGGTTCAAACAGGACAGGCGATGGTTCAATCCTTCACATTCCATCCATGGCCACGGTTCTCTCTTCTTCATATGCGGTAACACTGCTTTCAGGATTTGTTGTCTGCGGACGGTACGAGGGGGGACATTCGAGGGAAATGAAAACCCTCCTCGTTCCGCCCGTAGATTGGTATGAAGACGAAGCAGCTCTCTTTATAGCCGGCTTTTTTGCTGAATGATGACGCCTTTTGGACCGAGCCGTAGACATAACGCCGTTCTTTCCGCTATCATCCAACCATCGCAATCGGCGCCCCGGTGCTGGTTCACCGCTTCAACTTGAATTTTCACAATTAATTTATTAATCACAACACGATCGATCTTATCTCTCTAAGGGGGAACGCGCATGTTTGGACGACTCATTCCGAAAGAAGAACAATTCTTTGACATCTTAATTAAGGCAGCTGACAACGCCTACAAATCCACGGTGGCCTTTAAATCGTTGATGCATGAGTATCACGATCAGTCGGACGGCTTCCAGAAAATCCGCGATATTGAAACGGAAGGCGACCTGCTGACGCACGAAATCATTGATAAATTGAACCGCACCTTCGTCACGCCCATTGACCGGGAAGACATTCACGAGTTGGCTGGCGAGATTGACGACGTGTGCGACATTCTTCAAGCCCTTTCCGACCGCATGCAGCTGTATGATTTAGGGAGAGTAATCCCCAAAATCATGCTCGAAATGGCCGACCTCCTTGAGGTAAGCGGTAAAACCATGGAAGCGGCTGTGACGGAGATTCATAATTTTAAACGGAACAGCCGGGTCCACGACCATTGCATCGAAATTAAAAGGATCGAGAATGAAGCGGATGACCTCTTGAAGAACGCGTTGGCCGGGCTTTTCAAAAATAACCCCAATCCCATGGATGTCATCAAATGGAAAGAGATTTATGAAACCATTGAGATGGCGCACGATAAGATGTCGGGGATCGCCAACACGCTTGAAGGCATCATTGTTAAAAACGCCTAACGCGGCCGGTTAAATAAATTTCATGGCTACCACCACATCAACTCTCATCTTCATTATCTTCATTGCCTTAATTTTTGATTTCATCAATGGTTTCCACGACTCCGCCAATTCCATTGCCACTGTTGTATCAACCCGCGTTTTATCACCGAGGAATGCCGTACTTTGGGCGGCGTTTTTCAACTTTGTGGCGGCCTTTATGTTTGAGGTGAAAGTGGCCACCACCATCGGGAAAGGGGTGATTCGTCCTGATGTGGTGACGCCTGAGGTGATTTTGGCGGGTCTTCTCGCGGCTATTTTCTGGAATCTTCTCACCTGGTATTACGGACTCCCGTCCAGCTCGTCCCATACGCTCATCGGCGGGTTTGCCGGAGCCGCCATCGTCAAAGGAGGCGTGGGGGCCATCATCCTGAGCGGGTTTTTAAAAATAGCCGCTTTCATCTTCATCTCGCCTATTTTGGGATTCTTTTTTGGGTTTGTCTTAATGGTCATTGTTTTGAACATCTTCCACAGGAGCTCGCCGGCGCGCGTTGATAAGCTGTTCCGGAAAGGTCAGTTGTTTTCGGCCGCTCTTTATAGCCTGGGTCATGGGACCAACGACGCGCAAAAAACCATGGGTATTATCTACATTCTTTTGATTGCTTCAGGACGTCTCTCTTCTCATGCGACGATTCCCATCTGGATTATTTTGGCTTGCCACGCGGCCATGGGGTTCGGCACTCTCTTCGGTGGGTGGCGCATCGTGAAAACGATGGGGCAGAAAATGGTCAAGCTTCGTCCCGTCGGTGGGTTTTGCGCGGAAACGGGCGGAGCGATTATGCTTTTGGGAACGGCTCTCTTCGGTATTCCCGTGAGCACCACCCACACGATTACCGGTTCAATTATGGGGGTCGGGGCCACGCATCGGCTTTCTTCCGTCAAATGGGGAGTGGCCACTCAGATCGTGTGGGCGTGGATATTCACGATTCCCGTATCAATGCTCATTGGCGCTCTTATTTTTAAGACGTTCACGCTTTTCTAAGGCAAGGAGGACAGCTTAGGAGGGGGGTCCTTTTTTAAAGAACTTCTTCTGGTGCTCAACAAATTTTTCAAATTCCTCGTCCCGCCGCTTGATTTCTTCCCGCAAGGTTTTAACTTCCGCTTTCAACGTGTTGACATCCGCCACTTCTTTTTTGAGATGTTGAACGATCTGCAGGACGCGTTCTTTCCAGTGATTGACGTTCTGGTCGTATTCAATCCATCGCGCCATTTCCCGATCGTATTTGTCTTTAAGATCGGCCAATTCTCTTGAGAGATCAGATGAGGCATGCGCGGCTTTCTTTGGGGCAAATTTTTCGAGGATCTCGTCCGGGGACTTTATTTTTAATTCCTGTTTTGGACTGACGGGGGCCGCTGCGGCTTCGGCTTTCAGATACCGTTCCAATGGCGAAGAGGATTCCTCTTCTTTTTGTGAGAACGAAGGGGATTCGTCTTGAGGTATAACAACGGATTGGGCCGGGTGATCGAGCGGGTGAATAACCTTTAACCCGTTGCCGGAGATGGCTTTTTTTTGGCTAAAACTAACCGGGGACTCGTTTTCGATTGGGGTTGGCTCTTCTTCCCCCAGTTGATCTTCTTCTTCGGCTTCCGGCTCTTCAAAAACAGGCATGGAGGAGGACAGTTGGGGTCCTTCATCAATATCCCAAGGGGCGATCGGCATGTCCAAAATTCGTTTCGCGAGGCGTGAGGGCTCTCCCGTCTCATCGTCTTCTCGCGACTTCTTTTGCGTTTGTTGCGCAGGCCGGTCCATGATGGATTTAACGGGTTCTATTTTAGGCAAATCCTGAATGAACGATGATGGCAATGGAGATGGAGCGGTTTTTTTGACAACAGGGAGCTCAACCGGGGTCATTAAGGGAGAGGCCGGCGCCGTTTCCGTATTTCTGACGCGGGGAGGGGCCTTCCGGTTGGTCAGGAGCTGTAACAGGAGATCGTCCGGTGATTTAAGCCGCGGGTCGTTGTCGGGCGATGAATGATCTTCTGGAGCGCATTTCCCCGCCAAAAGCTCCTCGTTCGTGAGCTTTCTTTTTCCCGTGTCCTGGAATGAGATTTCCCGATTATTTTCCATATTTATCTCGATAGTGTTAATTTCAGGCTCCATTTACTGGTTGTGCAACATATGTTCCAAGGGAAAGAACGGCGAAAATAGGGCATTCGTTCCATGAACAAATCTGGTCTTCCCAACCATGTAATTCGTAAGATCAGCCCATGTTAACTCTTATTTCGGGCCCTTTTTCACCCCATTTGGAGAACGCGTTTCTTGAGCGGATCGCGGCTTTTTCGGACAATCCGCTTGAAAAAGTGGCGGTGGTGGCGCCTTCTTCCAGGCTGGTTGAGCGGCTTCAGCTCATCATGGCCGGGAAAGGGATGTCGACGGTAAATATACATTTTTTAACGCTCTCTGCGCTGTCAAAAAATGTCGTTGATGCTCATCTGCCGATGAGCAAACCCGTCCTCTCCGACCCGCTGTTTTACGATACCCTTGTTAACCTTATATTAAAAGAACGAAAACCTTTTCATGCGTTGGCGGAGATGGCGGTGCCGCAGGGGTTCCCGCCGGCCGTCCGTTCGACGTTGCGTGATTTGCTGGACGCCGGCGTGAGACCCGACGTGACGGAGGCTGTCAAGGAAGGTTTTTTGGGGAAAGACGTGGACGTTGGAATTCTCCGCGAGCTTCTGGAGCTGTATAAAATTTATCTTGAGAAGAGTGAGGCTTTATCCGTCGTTCCGTCGTCGACTGTCATGAAAACCGCGACGGAGGCGGTTCCGGAGTCGTCGTATCTCAAATCATTCCGGGAAATTCTTTTCTATGGGTTCTACGACTTAACCGGCCTTCAAGCCGAATTTTTTCTGGCTGTCGCGCAACACCATCCATCCCGGTTCTTCTTTCCTTATATTCAGGGGGACCGCGCCTACGATTTTTCCCAGAAATTCCGTGATTCCATTCTCCATCGGGTTCCCTTCGACGAAGAACGGTTGGCCGATCCGGATCCCACGGACGGGGCCTTCCGTTATCCGGTGACCATCCCCAAGGTGGATTTCGTTAATGTGTCTGGTCTCACCGACGAGGCTTGGGCCGTGGCGTCTGATATTTTGCGGTTGAACAAGGAGTCTCAAATTCCATTTTCCGAGATGGCGGTGGTGGCGCGTCATCGGGAGAGGCTGGGGGAAGTGATGCCCGTTGTTTTTCGATCGCGTGGAATTCCGTTCCGGAGTTCCGTTCGAACGACGTTGGCGGCGTATCCTCAGGTTCAGGCGGCGTTGGCTCTTCTAACGTCCCTTTATGATAAGAGCTGTCCGGCGGATGGCTTTCTTCACTCCCCGGAATGGGTGGCGGGGGAAGAGCCGTCCCCATGGCCGGAGTCGGATTCATGGAGTGCGACTTCCCAACGCGTGCTCGATTTGTTGGACCGTTGTTTTAAGCCTCTTTCCGACGAGAGCGGGCGGGTGTGGGACTTGATGAAGG
Source organism: Elusimicrobiota bacterium (assembly GCA_003140895.1). Taxonomy (GTDB): domain Bacteria; phylum Elusimicrobiota; class Elusimicrobia; order F11; family F11; genus PLLH01. The sequence goes on along the minus strand of PLLH01000049.1, from coordinate 3,663 downwards.
CCGGAGTGCGGCGGATGTTTATTTTTGATCAATTGAAGCTCCGCGTTTCATTGAAAGAATATGTTGATACGTTGACGGAGCGGTGGCGGGACATCGATCTTCCTGAAACGGAGGCGGGGGCTGGCGGGGTATCGCTTCTTCACGCGGAAGCGGCGCGCGGGCTCCACTTCAAAGCGGTTTTTTTGGTGGGAGTGGAGGAGAAAGTGTTTCCGCGGAACCTCCGCGAAGATCCCTTTCTCCGGGACGACGCCCGCCTCGCTCTGTTTAACACATTGGGGTATAAGATCGGGCAGAAGATGTCGGCGTTGGACGAAGAGAAACTCCTCTTTCATTTGATCACCACCTCGGCCGACAACCATCTGATGATCTGCTATCAGAGAACAGACGATGAAGGGGGCGTGGTGGGCCCCTCAACGTATGTGCGCGCTTTCGCCGAACAACAAGGGATTGACTTGGAGAAAGCCGTGAGATCCGTTCCCCGGCCTTTTATGGCCAAGGTTCAAGGCGGAGTGGATCCCTCTTTCCTGGGCCGGCATGAAATCGTGGCCGGCCTTCTTGCCGCCGGTCGGGACGAGCACGCCCTTCAATTTTCCGAACAGATGGGGCTTGAAGCCGATGCCTTGGCTCACGGGCTGGCTGTTCAGCGAGCTCTTCAAACCACCGCGGATCCGGGGAGCTACGATGGGTTGATCCCCCGTTCGTTGTCGGAGGACTTCTTGAGCCATCACGCCATGTCGGCGACGTTTTTGGAAACGTACGGGCGTTGCCCGTTCCAATGTTTCGCGACGAAAATGTTGGAGTTGAAACCGCCGCAGACCCCCGTGACCGGGCAGAAATGGGAGAGTCGCGAAAAAGGAACCCTCGTTCACGCGTTTTTCGAAAAACTCTACAAGCGGCTTTCAGAGTCCTATAGCCATAAGTGGTCGGACAAATTCCCAGGGCCCATCTTCGACGCGGTTTTTGACGAAACCGTTGGCGGTCTGACCGGCTCGGCGGTGGGACTTTATCCGATGCTGTGGAAAGCGCTCCGGATCAAATTAAAGACAGAGCTCAAGAAATTTATTTCCGACGATTTAAAAGAATGTTTCGCGAACGATTTTGTCCCAACGTATTTTGAGACGAACGTTCCCGCTTCGTTGGAGGCGCCGTTAGACGGGGTTCAGTGGACAGGGATTATCGATCGGATTGATATCGGCGTGAACAAAGCCCGGATCATCGATTATAAGACGGGGAGGAACCGGTTCGAGTCGTCGGTCGCCACCGAGGCCGTTAAAGGGCTGAAGACCCAGGCCCCGCTTTATCTTCTTCTGGCCGAGAAATTTTTGACCGGTCTTAAAAAGAAAATCGATTCTCTTTCCTTCGCTTATCTGTACGTTCTAGATGAAGACGCGGCGGCGGAGATGTCGGCGGAGGCGTGGAGCTCTCATAAAGACGAGATTTTAAACACCGTCCGGTCGCAGATTGACCTCATGAAAAAAGGGAATTATCTGATGATGCCGGATGAATCTCACGCCTGCGCCTCGTGCGAGGTGACTCAGATTTGCCGGAAACACCACAGCATTTCGCACTATCGGGCGCACAACGGCGCCGGTGAAGAACTCTGGGCGATTCGTGAAAAAAAGCTCGAAAAGAAAGATGACTAAAAAAACAACCTTGACCCCCATCGATCAGGCCGACCGCGACGTCGCGGCGGTGTCGCTCGATCAAAACGTCATCGTGTCGGCCGGCGCCGGCACGGGGAAAACCACTCTTTTAATTGACCGCCTGACGCTGCTTATTCTTGGAAAGGAAATCCCCATCGAGCGGATTGTGGCGCTCACGTTCACGAAGAAAGCCGCCGAAGAAATGCGCGTCCGGCTTGAGGCGCGCCTTCGAATGATTATGAATGAGACGGAACCGGTGCCTCTGTTGGAAGAGCATTTCCCGAACAACCGGGAGGCCTGGCCGCGGTTGGCCAGAACCGCTCTGGAGGCGATTCCCAAGGCGCAGATGGGAACCATTCATAGTTTCGCCGCCCATCTCCTGCGTTTGTATCCGGTTCAGGCGGGCGTGGATCCCAATTTCGCTGAAGATGACGGCTCGATTCAAGAGATGGTGTTCGAAGAGGAGTGGTCGAGGTGGCTGAGCGAGGAGCTTAACGAAAACGCTCAGCGCGGTCCGGTCTGGACGGACATTTTACAGCGGGTTGAATTGGACGACATCCGTGAATTGGCAGGGAGGATGGTGTCTCCTCTCGTGGATTTGACCGCTGTCCGAAGCCGGACGGATCAGAGCGCCGCCGCTTCGAGATGGGTCAAGGAAGCGACGATTCTTCTGAATCAAAATCCGATCCCGGCCCGGGCGACGTCGTTTAAACCGTTCATGGAAAGCGTTCTGGGGGTGTTGGAAGCGGTGGCGACAGGAGAAGCCGTTTCGAGAGCGGATCTGGAACGCCTTGAGCGGTTTCATGGAGATCTCCCGTCATCGTGGAAAAAAGAGCCGGCGCTGGAAGACAAGGGACGTAAGTTGATTTCGTTTGCCAGGGCCATCGCTTTCGTCGATGACGCTTTAATGGAACAGGTGTTGGACCTTCTTGTCCCTTTTGTGCGGCGGGTCCGCGCTGAGCTGGTTCGCCAGGGGCTTGTGTCGTTTGAAGGCCTCCTTGTTTTCGCCCGGGATCTTCTCCGGGATCACCCGGATGTCCGGGCGGAAATGAAAAAAAGGTTCGCCACCTTCTTGATCGACGAGTTTCAAGACACCGATCCCCTTCAAGGGGAAATCCTTCTCTATTTGGCCGAGGCCTCCGGGAAAGAGGCTCGAGAATGGCGCGAGGTGTCGCTTGGTTCGGGGCGTCTTTTTGTTGTCGGAGATCCCAAACAATCCATTTATCGTTTCCGCGGGGCCGATATGGCGGCGTATCAGGAGATCACGGGTCTCATGGAAAAGGACGGGGCGATTAAAACGACTCTGTCGGCGAATTTCCGGAGCCGGCCGCACCTGCTTCAATTCGTGAACGCCGTTTTCCCATCCATTATGGAAGAAGAGCCGTACGTTCAGCCCGTCTATACGCCGCTTGACGCCGGGCGGGAAGCGGACCGGGCGCCGGCCGTTTCGTTTTCGTTCGTGACACGCCGGGGCGGGGCCGGGAACGCGGATGAGTTTCGGCGCTTTGAGGCCGACTTGATCGCCAAATGGATTGACGAACACGTGGCGGGAGAAGGAAAGAAATCAGATCTTCACTACAGCGATATCGCCCTCCTTTTCCGCAGCGCCAACGCGTTCTCTCCTTACCTCGATGCGTTTAAGAGTCGGGGGATTCCGTACCTGGCTGAAGGGGAAAAATATTTTTACCGGACGCCGGAAGTGGTGGATTTTTTGAATTTGATTTCGGCCATCGCGAACCCGGATGATACCTTGGCGTTGGTCGGCGTTCTGCGTTCGCCATTGGGAGGTTTAACGGACGGCGAGATCTTCCAGTTGAAACAGGCGAAGGGGTTGACCCCGCAACAGGAGCCGCCTCTTTTCAGCGACAAGATTGGGAGTCTTTTCCGGACGCTGCGGGAGCTTTCTCTGGAGGCGCGGCTTAAACCGGTGGTGGATGTCATTCGGGATCTTTTTGAAAAAACGTGGCTTTTGGAACTCACGTCGCAATCCACTCACGGCGATCAAGCCATCGCGAACCTC
>PLLH01000087.1 GCA_003140895.1 Elusimicrobiota bacterium | reverse complement strand
ACATTCGCTGACGGCGCCTTGGCTGGCTATTCAGAGACCAGCCACACCTTCGGCACGGACTTAGGGTTAAGTTGGGTAGATAATAAGGAAGAGAAGGTTGTCTCCCACCTGTCCCGGACCGGATATACGGAGACGACCACGCAGGGCGATCATGTGGTGACGGTGAATCGCTCCGGGATCGCGCGGGACAGCTTGGGGCATGTGGTCTCCTACACCGATCGCGTTCAGGATGCCGCCAACGGCCCCACCCCGACCGTGAGCGTCCGCCTGGCCACGACCTTCGATTCCTTCGATAAACCCACATCGTACGTGGATCACGTCACCACGCCCAAAGGCGAAGAGAAAATCATCGTCACGAAAAATATCGTTCAGGATTCCCGCGGGAATTCTCTGGCGTTTGAGTCGGACACGTTTGAAGCGAAGACGGGGGTCCAGTCTCTTCCGGGGAATTGGTCGTCCTTGTCTGCCGAGGAGCAAACCGCCTTCCTGGCCGGCGTTCAGTCGCAATATCCCAACGCGCGGCTTGAGATCGACGCCGAAAAAAATCAAGTGGACATCAGCCTTCTCGCCGTGGAAAACCGGAAACGAACCTCGTCCCATTACGACAGCTTGGGCCGCTTGGTTTCTTCCGAAGACGAAATTAAATCGACCGAGGAAAAAGAATCCCGCCGCGTTTCATGGGCGGCGGAGAAATTTGACTCGGCCAACCGCGCGGCCACAGACACCACCATCACTCAGTTTTTCGACGGAGTCATATCGGGCAGTCCGTCGTCCACCAAAGAAAGCCGCCGGAACCTCATGACCTATAACACGTTGGGCCAGGTCTCCGGTTACCGCGAGCGCGCCACGGATTCCAAAAAGCCGGACGAGGTGGTGAACCGTGAGGTGTCCGGCGTGACTTACGACACCTGGGGAGCGGTCTCCACGCAGAAAGATGTGGCTCTCACTCAGGAAATCAAAGACGGAGTTACCGTTTCAACGAAAGGAAATATGACGACGGAGTCCACGCGATCCGACGCCCAGTTCGACGCTCTGGGCCGGCTGATCGGTTACGACGAAACCGTTCATCAGTTTGGACGCTCGGACACTGGAGACGTGATCAACCATTATGAGAAGAAGCGGCGGACGGCGTCCCGTTATGATGAGGCTCACCCTGACCGGCTCTTGAGTTATGAAGAAAACGTTACCTCGTCGGACGCGCCGGGGGTTCTCACCACCGTTTCGCGCGATAATTTGTCTTTTGGCTTGAACAACGCTGTGTCGGAATACACCGTACGCGTCGCAAAACAAGGTGTTCTTATTGGAATGTCCGACGCGGGAGAGCTGGAGCGGCGTCCGTTGGACACGGTTCAAACCGTTCACCGCACTGGAATCGTCACATCAAGCGAGGGGAATGTGACGAACTATTATGAAGAGCGGACTTCGTCGGATCGCCCCGCCGAAACGGAACGGGCGAGCTGGTCAGGAACCTACGACGAGAAAAACAGGCTGACCGGAAGCCAAGAGTCGGTGTCGGTCGTGGCGGGAAATGTTGAAGTGGAGAAAACCAAGCGGACCCGGTCCGCCATCACATTTGACTCTTTGGATCGGATGACGCATTACCTGGACATGGGAGAGAACCAAGTGCGTCTTGAGGACGGCACTCTCTCTTCGATGATTGTCACGACCACGGAACGAAGCGACATCCAATATAACTCGTTGAACCAAGTCACGTCGTACCGGCAAAATGAAACTTCTTCTGATTCGCCCAAGAAGACCGAACTCGTTTGGAGCGACGGTCGCTACGACAGCCAGGGGCGCTTGTCGAGTTTCACTGAGACGACTCATTCTGCCGGCACAGATTCCACGGGGGCGAGCGTCGATCTCACCACGACCGACAAGCGCGCTCTCACCTCGTACAACGCCTTCGGTCAGGTTGAGGGAACCTCCGACGTCAAGACCTCCTCCGATAAGCCGGATGTCGTGAGTTACGAGGACACCTCGCGCATCACCTATGACGAGGCGGGCCGCCAGTATTCGTTCATTCAAAAAAGCCATCAAGTGTGTCAGAACCGGAACACGCCGTTGGATGTGACCGTCATCACCGCGCAATCCGCCGCCACCTACGACGAGCGGGGCCGGGTTCAGTCCACGAATCAGACCATTGATACATTGAGCGGCGCTCTCCAGATCAAAGAGAAAGTGAGCAAATCGGGTCTCACCTACAACGCGTGGGGCGAGGTGATGAGCTCCCAAGAAACGCGGTGGTCATCTCAGTCGCCGGATAAAACGACGGTTGTGACCATTCGGGTGACGAGCACGGATGCGAAAGGCCGGGCGCTTTCCTCCACGGAACGCACGGAGTCCGGCGAGGCGTGGGACGTTGTCATTAAAGAAAACATGGTGTGGAACGATTTAAATCAGCTCCTGGCCTATGACACGCGAATTCGTTCGTCGGCGCAGAGTCAGGAAAGTTTGACGGAGTGGATGGGAACGTACGACTCCTTTGGTCGGCTTCAGTCGTATGCCGAGGCGAAAAGCGATGACGGGTCTGACCTCCGAGTTGAGACGCGTCGGAACGGGATCGCCTACAACGGATTGGGCCAAATGGTGTCGTACGGCGAATCGTCGCGGTCGTCCGCCACCCCCGACCTCGTTTCATCTCTTTCGTGGACGGCGCTGGGCTATGACGTGTCCGGTCAACTGAGCGGATATACGGAGAACCAAGAAACCGTCGGGCCGGACACGGACATTCGTGAAACGACCACCCGGTCCGGCATGACATATCTTCGAAGCGGTTTGATTGATGGATATATTGAATCCCGGTGGTCGTCGACGGCTTCTAATCTTACCGCCACCACCGTTCGTTCGAAGACGCGGTATGACGGTTTTGGACGCGAAGCCTCGTTTCTCGAAAATGAAATCACTTTGGCGGCAGACGGTTCTTTGGATACGATCACCAAGCGAGAACGCCTCGCGTCGACGTACAACGCGCAAAATCAATTGGTCGGGAAACAGGAACGAACACGGAGCGACGCTTCTCCCGACTTAACCACTACTCTCACCTGGATCGGGAGTTATTCCGACCGGGGTCTTTTGGCGTCATCCCAAGAAACGGATCGTCAGATGGGGCTTGAGAACGGCCGTCCGCTGGACAAAACCACGGTCAGCTCTGTTTTGAATCGTTCGTATGACCGATACGATCGTTTGCTCACGGAAATAAGTTCGTCGAATGACGGCCTTGGTCAAACCCAAACGCGCTCGTGGTCAGCGGGCGGCTATGACGCGGAAGGGCGGATCACCGGGGAAACGGAGAATGTGCGTCGAACCGGCGAGGGCTTGGAGGTGGAAACCAAAACCGAGAAAGATCGCATGACGTATGACGATCAGGGCCGTCTTTTAAATTACATCGCCACTCTCACCAGCTCCGCCGAGGCGCTTACCACCCGTCAGCAAATGAGTTTCACTTACAATGAGAACGGCCAGCACGCCTCGGAGGTCGGCGAAACATTCAAAGTGGACACGGAAACAAACGGGACACAATTTTCCTCTCATCAAATAGATTCGCGCGGGGATCTGGTTTATGACCTCAGCGGGCGTTTGGTGGCGTTCGTGGACCAACTGGACGATCTTTCTCTGGGCCTCACCACGCTCATAACTCAATCGAACACTTCCTACAACCGATTGGGGATTGAGGTGGGGTTTGAGCAGGAAACGCGCCGAACCAGCATTCCAGAAGGCGTGTTCGATGCGACGGAGAAAACCACGCACCAGGTGTTGTATTTTAACGCGAAGGGACAAACCACGAGCTCAAAGGACACTCAGTGGTCCAGCACAGCTCCGGACAAAATCACTACCGTGGAGACGGATCAGATTACCTACGACAAAACCGGGCAGATTTTTTCCTCTCGCCGCCGGACGGAGTCCACCAGCCTGTCGGATTCAAATCCTCTTTATACTTATGATGAGCAAATCCAGACCTCGGCCTCCTACGACCGCTTTGGCCGCCTTATTCAAGATGAGCGGCGGGGTCGTTCCTCCACCTCCATCGCCGCCCAGGAAACAGTGACGGAGAGTTTCTCCTATAACGATTTGGGGCAGCGGACCAATTCTTCTGTTAGTTCATCCAGGTTGACAGACGATGGGCGGCTTTCCACCGCTCAAACACAGATGGTGACAGATGTGTACGACGTTTTGGGTCGAGTATCCGTTGAGATGCGCGTGAATAAGAGTTCTCAATCCCCCGGCATTGAAACAACGGAAACCGCCACCAATCTCTATGGCGAGGCGAGCCTCCTGGCGCAGTCCGTCACGGAAACATCCGTCAAAGGATCCGGGGTGGATCAAACCACAACTGTGACGCGAAACAATATTGTTTACGACACTGCCGGCCGGGCCGTCGGATATGTGGACGTGAAAAATTCATCGGAAGCGCCGGGTGTTGTGACCACCAGCCAAACGAGCGGGATTCAATTTAACGACTTGGGTCAGGAAATGGGTTACACGACTCGCGATAAGAAAGTGAGCGAGGCCTACGGCACCTCTTTGAATGTTGAAACCGTGGCGACGCGTTCAGGCGTCACCTACGATTTCTCCGGGCGCTCCATCGGTTATAAAGATGTCATCACAGACAACTCCGCCGTGACGAAAACAATTTTTCTCTCAGGCGTCACCTACGACGATCTGGGGTTCATGTCGTCCAAAACAGAAGAAACCCGTTCTGCTGGAGAAGATTCTAAGACGAACCAATCGTTGGCAACCCTGTCAGTGCTGAACCAAAATTACATGACGTATGACACCGAAGGCCGGTTGAATGGGTATGAAGAGAAAGTCACCTCCACAGGCCTTGGGGAATCCATCCGCCACTACCGGACCGACGCCTTCAATGCCTTGGGCCAGGCCAGCAAAACGCATGAAACCGGACACTCAAATCAGGAAGGAACCTGGACGCGCGACACGGAAATCACGCAGATAGATTCGCAAGGGCGCGCCGCGCTCACCCATTCGGAAGGCGATTCCAGCACCGCTGGTTCTTACGATGTCTGGACAACGTCCATCGACGAAGACGGAAACGTTGGGTTTAACTCTTTGGGTCAGGCGACGTATCAGAAAGAAACCGGCGTTCGGCACGGCCTGGGGAATTTCACGCGGACAACGGAATCGGGATTTGAAAATTCTTACGATTCTCTTGGGCGGCAAAACCGTGCGCGCGAAACCCTGGTCACGGACTCCGGAACCACCGTCACAGACAACATCTCCCAAACCTATGACGCGCTCGGGCAGCTTATTAAGAAAGTCTCCACAATGAACGACATGGCGACCGGTGAGCCTCAGCGAAACACCGATCAGGTCTGGACCGCCACCTATGATAAGGAGGGACGTCAATCGAGCGTGTCCACGGGCGGTGACACGCGGATCTTGAATTCTGACGGGTCCCTCCTCGGAAGGGAGCAGCAGAATTCCGTTCGATCAAACATCGTCTACAACGAGAACGGTCAGATGGCGGACTACGACGAAACCGTCTCGAAGAAAACCATCGGCGCTGACAAGAACACTCTTCAGGAAAATGAGACATCCGTTCAGCATCGGAACACCCAGTACAACGACGACGCCCAAGTGACTCATTACGAGGAATCCGGGACGCGGGACGGCGGGGCTTTCACGGAAACCTACGACGCCTTGTCGTTCTCTTCTTCGGGTGAGGCGGTGACTTGGACCAAAACGGGCGCCGACGCCAAAAGCGGGCCGTATCGGACGGATCAAACGAGCGGTGAGGTGAACGAAAAAGGCCAGTTTAAAAACTATGTTCAGAGCGGCGTGGCCGGCGGCCAAGCCTACACGAAAACGGTGAGCGATGTTCTTTATGACTCCAAAGGCCGGGTGAAATCGGAGCATGAAGTTTCTGAGAACGACGCCGGTATCACGAGAAGCGACCAATCTTATGAGTACGACGAGTTCGGCCGAATTAAAAAATCAGATGAGACCGGGACGGACTCCCAGGGCGAGTTTTCCTCAACCACGTCGGATTTCGTTTACGATTCAAATGGTCAGGCCACCTCCAAAATTATTGTCAAAACAGATTCTTTCCATCAGACAACGACGGATCATTGGATAGGCGCCTATGACGATAAGACGGGGCGGCTCACGCGCACCCATGATGGGGAGCATATGGTGGACGCCGCCGGCGCGTTGGTTTCGGATACGGACCGAACCTGGGACGCGAAGGAATTTCTCGACAGCGGACTATTGAAAGAGGGGATAACCAAGTCCGTCATCACAAAGGCCGACGGCTCCACTGAAACCGATATTCAAACCCACACAAGCACAGACCCGGATGCGGACGGCCTTTTTACAAGATCTGTTGACCGCCTCCAAACGACCACCGAATTTAACGGTGTCATCAATAACACAGATCAAACTACCGATCACACCAACATTACCCGCTACACCGCCGAGGATGAAAAAGCGAACAGCAGCCATCACGCGGGGCGCGTCCGCGGATATGAAGAAAAAATAACGAAGAGTGACAGTATTTTGCCTGCCTATACGCTGGTGGACAACCTTGAGTACAACGAAAACGGTGTTGAAATCGGGAAAGACCAAGCCTCCGTGAGTAGCGATTTATTGAATAAAGCCGAGGATCTCGTGATCGGTGTCGGCGCCGCCATCTTCTCATTCCTTCGTTTCTCATTCGCGCGTCTTGTCCAAGGCGTGAAAAGTATGTGGGTCGCGGCCACGGGGAGAAAATTATCGGCGCTTATGGGAGACGTGAACGTTTCGTTTCCCGCCGCCGCTCTTCTTTTGGATCCCACTCAATATTCGCTGGATATCGTTCACCGGACCAACGGACAAGTGGACGAGCACGGCCGGGTAGTGGCGTGGCAGGAAACAACTCTTTCTTCCTCGGCGCCGGGGAAACTGGTGACCTCGGATGTGGAGGTCCAATACAAGGGCGCGGGGTCGGAATTAGATTGGTATCAGGCCACCAATACTGAAAAAACGGGGTCCATCACGACGACCACCAAAATTTTCCAGAACGGTTACAAATATGTGAATGGAAAGGTGGTGGAATATGGAGGGACACTGGACGTCGTTGAATATGATTCCGCCCGCCAGCGTGAAACCTATACAAATCATAAAGAGTTTAAGGAGTTAACCGAAAAATACGACGAACAGGGCCGCGCCAGTCAAACTGTCCGCACCACAACGAATGATTCCAATGCCCCGGCTGTAACAAAAGTTGAAACAACAGGTTTGTCTTACAATGACAGCACTGGGCGTGTTTCCGGACGTCATGCCGTCACAACTGAAACGGCCGTTGCAACAAAGACTCATGAAGCCCTGGATATAACAACAACCTCTGATGAAACTTATTTCTATTCAGAATCCGGTCAATTAACCAGCACCCATACGGAATCGGTCTCATCCGCGAGTCCTGAGAAAACAACCATCAGCGATACCCAGATGGGCAATTTCGACCAATACGGCCGCGCTCAAACAACCACAACCGAAACTAAAAATAAATTTATTAATCCAACCGATCCCACTCAAATCAACTATTCCGATCTTGAAACTGTCACCGTCGATATTCGTGTGTTTGGCCCCAATGGTCAGGCGGCTCTTTTTACTCAGACAACCACAAAATTGGTCGGAGAAGATGGCAAAGATGCCAAAACAGAGGAAACCAAAAACCTAACGAATACCTTCAATGAGCTTGGCCAAATCATCAGGACTGAAGGGGATGTGAAGGATAACCGATGGTTAGTCGGTGAACAGAAAGTCGAAGCTTCTTATCACTTTATCCAAGAAACATTGGCTTTTAACGAACTCGGCCAGGCCACCAAAACCAGGTACTTAAAGAGCAACGAAGCCGGCTCTCCCAACGATTTTGAAATCTCCGAGACAACGAATGAATATGACAAGGTCGGCCAGGTCTGCAACTCCCACACAAAAAACACCACCCAATATAAAGGCGGCTATACCAAAACCTGGGAGACCGGTTTCAACGGGACTAAAAAAGACGCCCGCGGCAATTTCACCGACTTTACTCAAACCACCTCCAAAGCCTCCGACGCCCCGGATGCCTCAACCATTGAGGATTACAAAGGCACTGTCTACGATGCCAACGGCCACATGACCCAATCGGAAGTCACAACGGACAATCAGGGGATTGGCCCCGATGGGAAACCATATGGTGAGCCCAAAACAGAGGTAAAGAAATGGGCCTATAACGCCATTAATCAAGCCATTGACATCAGCGGAATGGAACAAGCGGTTTTGGATAACATCGCGAAGATTCTAAACCCTCCAGCTGCCAGTGTCGATCAATTGCTTTCTGATAATCAAAGGTTAAATGGCGAGCTTATTGCGCTAGAGAAGAAGAAAACGGATACGAAAGAAGCGCTAATTAATCAAGCGTGGGAAGCTTACAGTAAGCAACCTGTGGTTATTTTTAGATTCACCTTCGACTTGTTTAAAAGTCTTTTTGAAAAATATTCACCAGATTTAAAAGAAACAATGGCCTCAATTGATCGTGATATTAGCTCCAAGAAAACAGAGATCAAAATAAACGATGCGCTGATCAAAGCTGCGACAAATCATCCTGTTGATGATATTGGGAAATGGGAGATTGAGAACGGAGTTTTGGCTGGGGAGATCGGGCCTATCAAAGAAGCTCTTGGGAGAGTTCTCGAAGTTATTGATGGGGAAGAGCAGAAAGAGCAAGAGCCATTAGATAATTCCTTGGCTGCGCTGGATTCTCAAGAAGCCCAATGGAAGGGGTTTGCAAAACGTGGTGTTGTTCGAATGTCCTGGGATGAATTCGTGCAGAAAGCCTCGGATTCTAATTCGTGGGAATCTGTTGTACTCAGCGAAATTCATAATTTCCATCTTAATGACTATTATTCGGTTGACCAAGACGGAATAGCCACAATCGATATCCCTCGCATCGCAGCCTTTCTCACGGGGGTGCGCGATGGGAGCCGGAAGGCTATCGCCGCCGCAAAGAAAGACATTACTGATAAGTATGATAAAAAACGAGATACGGAAGGATCTCCGTTCCACAACGAAATTACAAGCAGAGAAAAGCAGATAACCGCTAACGAGCGGCTCATCCAAATAAGAAAAGATGAAATTGCCTATCTTTCGGCGGCGAAAGAGCGGATTGAGAAAGAAGGCTGCACAAGCCGGACGACTTTCGCCTACGATAAATATGGCCGCATCGCTGGTCAAAAAACGTGGGACGGAATGACGGGAGAAACGACCGAGGATTCCGATTTCAACTACAACAATGTGGGGCAGCAGACCGGGTACCGTCGCGTGGTGCGGGATAAGGATGGGAACGTTGCGCCTGGAAAATACAAGGACATCACCAATGACTTTGGGCAGGACGGACGCCTTATCGGCAATACGACCATATCAACGGAGAATCTTTACGGCGAAACTCATTCCGTTACAAGTGTTAATCGGGTTTTGGAACGAGATGGGAATGGCCGGGTCACTCGTGAACTGCAATCGGTCACGGATAGTTTCACGGATAAGAAAACCGATATTCAAGATATAACCACTACCTACGAAGGCAGTAAGGTCAAGTCAACCAAGACCGATACGAGTCAAAAAATAGGCGACACCGTCACACATATGGGATGGGAAACTCATGAGGCTAAATCTTTTGATGCTTTGGGACGTGTTGTCGGGTACGTCACGAAGTCTCAAGAAGACGCGGCGCCTGATGTTATCAACACTCATGAGGGAACCAATATCTATGGTAAGGATGGCCAACTCGCAGGAACGGATGAAATCGTCACGTCCAAAGGTAGCGTTCTCAATACCTCGAAACACGAACTAACCCTGACAACAGAATGGGAAAATGGGCGACCCTCCAAACAGCTCCGCTTAACGACGCACGACTCGACATCAGCAGATACGACTACTCTGGACACAATTTCATATACCTACAGTAAGAATGAAGTCAAAACCGATATTGTAAGGACATCTTCGTCGCCAAAAGAGACAAAAACAGATCACTTTAAGACAGATGAAATTTACGGCGAAGATGGCCGAGTCCTTTCCAGGAAGACCACGGTAATTGATGGCTCAGCGCCAGATAAAGAGGCAACAACCTTCAAAGACAATATCCAGTACGACGCCTGGGGTCGCGAGTTGGGCTACGATGAAACGACAACTGAATCCTCAAACAATCCGAATATCAAGCTCAATGATCCCGTAACGCGAACCCGTTCAAGTCAAACGTACAACAGTGATGGTCTGTTGGTCGGCTATAGAGAAGTTGAGAAAGATGTTGTGTCGAACGTGACGGCGACTTCTTACGACTCCCAAGGAAGGATGACCTCTCAGACTTCTAACCGAACTTGGAACGGTACGGTGAACGGAAATATCTCCGGACTGTCCGGTGACTGGGCAGAAGGCAATGTCACTATGACTCAGTCTATGACCTATGACAAATATGGACGGCTATCCAGCCTGACCATCACGGCACGCGGAAAGGCAACGAGCAGCGAATTTAGTTCTATGGCTCTTGCTGGCACCGGTGCCACCCAATGCCTGGGAGTCATGGGGGACTTTCGGTTCGATTTAAAACGGACGAATATCAAATATGATTCACAAGGGCGGATCGTTCATTACGATCAAACCACGACTCAATACGGCGTTACGAAAGAAAGTTACTTGAAGTCCAGCCGGGGCTGGAAAGGGAACCGGAAAGCAGCCCAGCGAGACGTGGTGGGGCTTTTAACCCGCAATGAATCGGTGGATACGCTTGAGTTTGACACGTTGGGCCGTGCGACAAAAACAAATTCAGTCTTTACTGTTTCAAACGGTGATTGGGGTTGGACCAAGCAAGAGAACATCACCTATGACTCCCAAGGCCGCATGGCCTCTGCCACAACCGAATCCTATTACGTCACCTACGGTAAATACAAAGGCCGCGGTTACACTGCCACCGTCCATTCCAAAAAAGATCAAACGTTTACTTATGAGGAAAACGGTAAATGTAACACGAAGGATATTAATACCTATTTTGATGACACAAAAACAGAGATGTCTGCGAGCGGAAACTTCTTCAATACTGATTTTGGAAAATTCACCAAAATTGCACTTGAAACAGCTGTCTATTGTGTGGTGCTGTATTTTACTGGTAATCCAAAATTGGCGGAAATGGCAGCAGCCGCAACTATGTTACTCATCGATTTAGCTGTCATGGATCGTGAAGGGCTGGCCTCTCCTAAAGATTATTGGAAAATGGTCGGGACGACTGTCGGGATTGAAATTCTGTTTATGGGGATACCTGGCGGATCCGAAGGTAAGGAAATAGCTAAAGAAGGAGGGGAAAAGACGACAAAAGAAGTGGGAAAAAAAGCAATTGATGAGAAAATTAAGGAAGCGGTCAAAGAAGCCGCCAAAAAAGAAATCCAAGCTAAAATCAAGAAAGAACTAGTTAAAAATCTAATAATTCAAAGATTGAAAGATATCCCAATGAAATTCGTCATTATGAAGATCGGGGAAAAAATCGCAGAACGCTCCGGTCGGCAATCTGCAGCTTTTTGGACTACTCTTGCATCCTCTTTTATTTCACATGATTCTTCTAAGGAGGTGACGAGCCAGTTAAAAGAAGATTTAACCGCAGGTATTTCAAATGGATTGCTTAAAGTCGGTTTAATGGAGGTAGCTGAGAACAATCAAAACCAGCTTAATAAAGGGAAAGTTAATTCATTCCTCTTTCAAACATACGAAGCCTCGATTGATCAGATTTCCTCCGCTTTTACCGCCGGGTTAAAAGGGAGTCTGGGCTTCAAGGGAGAACCTAGTCAGGTTCAAAATAGATTTGAGAAATTTTCACTCGGCTATTGGATTGCCAGAGGCGCGGGGTTTGCGTTTTCAAGCATATTGCCCAATTCTTTTAAGAGTTTTGGGGCCCCCTCAAATTCTCGAATAGAGTTGTTATCTCAAGAAACTGCCGAGAAATTATCAATAAAGCCGGGGCCACTCACCTTGTTTGGTCGAA
>PLLH01000099.1 GCA_003140895.1 Elusimicrobiota bacterium | reverse complement strand
ACAGCGCCCACCGAGCCCCGGAACTCGAAGGTTTATTAGCCCAAAAAGAAAGCAAAAAGAGCGAGATTGAGAAATTTCTCGACCAGAAAGCCGCTGAAAAATCACAGCTGTCGCTTTCGAAGAACCGCTCCCAAAAAGAAATGGAAGAAATCCGCATTCGTGTGGGCGTGGGCGACGAAGAGCTAAACCGCCTCACGTCGCGAAAAGCCGTAACAATCGAAGAGAAAAATGTCATTGAGATGGAAATCGCTCAGACATTTAACGAAGTGGCCAAAGCGCACGACACGCTGGAAGAGGCGAAAAAAATAAACGAGCAAATCCAGTTACAGGAGCAGGAAGACCACGTCCAGCTCGATCTGCGGCAACAGGAACTGACGGAACTTCAACTCATGCACGCCAATTCAAACGGCGAGCTCTCCGCGAAAGCGGAACGGCACAATTCCTTCCAGGAAAAACTGAACTGGCAAAAATCCATTTTGGATCACACTCAAAAAGAATTGGTTGAAATCAGGAAGAGTATTGAACACCATCAAAGCGCTTTGCGGTCGGTTCAAACGGAAATTGAAAACGCCGTCAAAGCCCAGCATGACGCGAAACATCTCATTGAGACGTCGTTGTCAAAACGTCAAAACGCCGCCGACACCTGCCAACAGCATCAGAACCGTCGAGTGGAGATGAGCGCCAAAGCGGAATCGCGCCAAGCGGAGCTCGAGAAATTCCGGAAAGAACTCGCCGGCGCCCAAGAAGAACTTCAAAACGAATTGATCAATGAATCAACACTGCTCAATAAAACCGAAACCTTTGGCCAAAAACTGATGGATGAGTACGAGATGACGCTCGAGACGGCGCGTTCGCAATTCCAACCGCAAGCGCAGGAGCCAGACTTGATTGATCGTTTGAAGAAACGAGTCACCAACATTGGACCGGTCAATTTGGCGGCCCCGCAAGAACACGCCGAACTGGTTGAGAAAAACACCTTTTTAACCCAACAACAAGGCGATCTCTTAAAAGCGAAAGATGATCTTCGCCAAGTGATCACAAAAATCAACACGACAACGCGCGAACACTTCAAGGAGACCTTCTACAAGGTTCGCGAGAACTTCAGAGCCCTCTATTCCAAACTTTTCCAGGGGGGGGAAGCCGATCTCTGTTTCACGAATGAAGCTGACATTCTCTCAACCGGCATCGATATCTTCTGCCAGCCTCCTGGGAAAAAGCTTCTCCATATTTCCCTTCTTTCCGGCGGCGAAAAAGCGTTGACGGCCATCGCCCTGTTGTTTGCTTTCTTCCAAGTCCGGCCCTCACCCATCGCGCTCTTAGACGAAGTGGACGCTCCGCTTGATGAAGCCAATGTTCTCCGGTATGTCGACATGATTAAAGACTTCTCCGATAAAAGCCAATTTCTCATCATCACGCACAACAAACGGACCATGGAAGTCGCCAACAATCTCTACGGCGTCACGATGGAAGAATTGGGCGTGTCCAAGGTCCTCTCCGCTCGTTTGCATAAAGAACACAAAGAAAAAGAGAAAGACAAAGAGCCCGCTCTTGCCGCTGAGCCCGTCGCCAGTTAAGTCCTCGCCTTCACCTCTCTCCCACGTCAATATTTTGGGAGTCCCGATCGATACCTTATCGAAAAAATCAGCCGTGGCCCAAGCGGTCTCCCTGATGCTTTCCGACCGAGCCCATCAAATCATCACAGCCAATTCGTTGCTCATTCTTGAAGCCCAAAAATCGAACGATCTCCAGGCCGCCTGCGCCGCTTCCTCGCTCATTCTGGCCGATTCGATCGGCCTTTCATGGGCCGCCCGGCGCCTCCAGGGAGCGGATCCAACCATTATTCCCGGAATCGACTTCGCGATTGAACTCTGCGGGATGGCGGAAATTCTCTCTCTTCCCGTCTATCTTCTGGGGGGAAAACCCGGGGTGGCGAAGGGAGCCGCTCGCGCGCTCTCCTCCCGCTTCCCCACTCTCTCCGTCGCCGGCATGAGAGACGGTTTCTTTAAAACGGAAGACGAAGAAGCCATTATTGCCGACATGACCCAATCGAAGGCCCGGCTCTTTTTACTGGCTCTTGGGATGCCCAAGCAGGAATTATGGATTCATAAAAACAAACACCGCCTTCCGCCCGGCGTCTACATGGGCGTGGGGGGCACCTTTGACGTCTGGGCGGGCCGCTTAAAACGCGCCCCTCTTTGGCTGCGAAAAAGAGGGTTGGAATGGCTGTTTCGGTTCGGGCAAGAACCTCACCGCTTTCGTCGGATGGCTCAACTCCCCAAATTCGCGCTTAAGATCCTCTCTCATAGAAATTAATTCCTTAATTAATTTCTCGCCGCGTTGATTGTTTTGTTGTCCCGGTGCGAATCCTTTGGATATAATGCCAGCCTTGTGTTTCTCCTCCCGGTCACCCCCTAACCTCGAAGCGAGAAATCCAAACGTATTGATAGGAACGATGACATGAACACTCACGCATCTCTGGACAATTATTCCCAGGTCGCTGAACAGTGGAAAGCCCGCGGGTTTTCCTGCGACGTCTGGACGGACCACCCCGGACAAGAGTGGGACAATTTTGTCCATGACAAAGACGAGCTTCTCATGGTGTTAGAAGGAGAACTGGAGCTTGTGATTGACGGGCAACCTCGGAAACCGTTGATCGGCGAGGAGGTGTTGATCCCGGCCAAAACGGTTCACACCGTTCGAAACGCCGGAAAGAAAAACAACCGCTGGCTTTACGGCGCAAAAAAGGGGAGCGTTTAGCCATCTCCCTATCCGTCGGAAATTGTCACAAAAATGAAGGGTTTTTTGATAGCATCCCCGTCTTCGAATTATTCTAAGGCTCGTCACACCGCTGCAAGGAGAACTAGTTATGTCAAAACGTTGTGAACTCACCGGAGTTGGCCCGCTTAATGGGAATACGGTCTCTCATGCCAACAATCATTCCCGTCGCCGTTGGCTCCCTAATTTGAGGAAAAAACGCATTTTTCTCCCGGATGAAAACCGCTGGGTCACCCTCCGGGTGACGGCCAATGTTCTGAAAACCCTGACGAAAAAAGGCATGGCTTCCGTCAAAAAGATGCGAGCCCGGGTCGAACGATCTCAAGGATAAAACCTGGTTCCAGTCGTCTTGTCGGCCAGAAAGCGTTCATCGAAATAAATCTGCAATAAGTTAAACCATCATTATTAACCCGGGAAGCTCTTCCTTCACGGGTTTGTTCTTTAAGCACTGGGGGTTGACCCATTGGATCTTAAACACACCGTCTATATGCAACGGGCGCTCACGCTCGCGGCCCGAGGGAAAGGCCGTGTGAGTCCCAACCCGCTCGTCGGATGCGTCATTGTCAACAAAGGCAAGATCGTCGGAGAGGGAGCGCACGAATATTTTGGCGGCCCCCATGCCGAAGTGATGGCCTTGCGAAAAGCCTGGAAAAAAGCCCGCGGGGGAACTGTTTACATCAATCTCGAACCCTGTTCTCATTGGGGGAAAACCCCGCCTTGCGCCCCAACACTGATTCAAACCGGCATCAAACAAATCTTCATCGCTTCAAAAGATCCTAATCCCCTCACCTCTGGAAAAGGGATTAAGGCGTTTAAAGCCGCCGGGATCAGGGTTCATATCGGACTTGAGCGTGACGCCGCCGCATATCTCAACAGGACTTTTTTTACCTGGATGAGGAAGGAACGGCCGCATGTCACGCTCAAGATGGCGATGACGCTGGATGGGAAAATCGCCTCCTCACAAGGGGACTCCAAATGGATCTCAAGCCCTAAGTCCAGACGACTGGTTCACCGTTTAAGAGCGGAATCAGACGCCGTCCTGATCGGGGCCACGACGGCCAACCAGGACAATCCGCACCTGACGTCTCATGGACAAGGCCGAAACCCCATCCGGTTTATCCTGGATCCTCATCTTCGAACAAGCCCCGCTCTGAATGTCTATAACGACAATCGAGCGCGCACGGTGATCCTTGCATCGACGCGCGTGCCTGAAAAGCGGGCGGCCCTTTTCTTAAATAAAGCGGTCCAACTCTTGCGCTTCAATCTTAAAAACGGGGCTTTTAATATTAACGAAGTTCTTAAAAACATAGCAGAAATGGATGTGTCTCAATTGTTTATAGAAGGGGGTGGTGAGACCGCCTGGAGCTTCCTTCACGCGAAAGCGGTTGATGAAGCCTACTTCTTTATCGCCCCTCTCATCATTGGCGGGCGAGACTCAAGGTCTCCCGTGGAAGGCCCCGGAGTGGCCTCGATCAAGCAGGCTCTTCGGATTAAATCCATGTCCGTGGGCCGGATCGGGCAAGACATTCTCATTAAAGGATCTTTTTAGCCATGTTCTCGGGACTCATTCAACAGATCGGAACGATTTCGGGAAAAGACCCGCAAGGGATTCATGTCCTCCTCGACAATAAAAAGGTGCGGCTGGGCGACAGCATTGCGATTAACGGGGTTTGTTTGACGGCGGTGAAAGTGACCCAAAAGAAGAAGGGAACAGAGGTTTATTTTCAGCTCTCGGCGGAGACGCTTCAAAAAACAACCCTGGGGAACGTCCCCATCGGCCAGAAGGTTAATATTGAGAAGGCGCTCTCCGCGGCGGACGCCTTGGGCGGTCACATTGTTCAGGGACACGTGGATGGGGTGGGGTGCGTCAAAAAAATCATCCCGGAAGGGGACATGAAAACGATTTTGTTTTCAGCTCCACCGGAGGTCATGACGTACGTCGTATCAAAAGGATCCGTGGCGGTGGACGGAGTGAGTTTGACCGTCGCCGAATTGACCAAAACTGATTTTTCCGTGGCGATGATTCCCTTCACGCTGAACAACACCAACATGGGACGCCTTAAAGCAGGGGAAGCCGTGAACCTGGAAGCGGACATTATTGGCAAATACGTCTCAAAATATCTCAAAAAAGAGTGATAAACCAATGAACACATTTACGCCCATCAACGACGCCATCCAACGAATCAAGAAAGGGGAGATGGTGATTGTCGTCGACGATGCTGACCGGGAAAACGAAGGCGACCTGGTCATGGCCGCCGATAAAGTCACGCCGGCCGCCATCAATTTCATGGTGCGCCATGGGAGAGGGCTGGTCTGCGTTCCCATGAAGGGAGAGCGTCTTGATCAACTGGGCATCAGTCCCATGGTGAACGTGAACTCCGAGCTCCGGGAAGCGGCTTTCACGGTAAGCGTGGATGTCAAAAAAGGGGCGTCGACGGGCATCTCCGCCAGCGACCGGGCCAAAACCATTCAAGCCCTGGTCAACAAAAAAACAAAACCGAGTGATCTCGCCAAACCCGGGCACATCTTCCCTCTTCGCGCGCGCGAAGGAGGCGTTCTGGTTCGAACCGGACACACGGAAGCCGGCGTCGATTTGGCGCGCCTCGCGGGGCTCTCGCCGGCAGGGGTGATTTGTGAAATTATGAACCCCAACGGATTCATGGCCCGTTTACCGTCTCTCAAACAATTCGCCAAGAAACACCGTCTGGCTCTCATCACGATCAAAGATCTTATTTCGTATCGGCGGAGAACCGAAAAGCTCGTGAACCGCCTCGTGATGACCAAAATTCCCACCCGCTATGGCGACTTCGATTTGCACTTGTATGAGGATGTTATCCTTGGAGAACATCACATCGCCTTGGTCAAAGGCTCCCTGGAAGGACAAAAAAATGTATTGGTTCGCGTGCATTCGTCCTGTTTTACGGGAGATGTGTTGGGATCTCTTCGGTGCGACTGCGGCGAACAACTTCGAACGGCTCTTAAAACTATCAGCCAGGCCCCCTGCGGCGTGGTCCTCTATATGCACCAGGAAGGGCGGGGAATCGGCCTCATGAACAAATTGCACGCGTACAATCTCCAGGGGAAAGGGCTGGACACCGTCGAAGCCAACCTCAAATTGGGGTTCCCGGCGGATCTTCGGGATTACGGCATCGGCGCTCAAATCTTGAGCGATTTGGGCCTGACGACCATTCACCTCATGACCAACAACCCTCGGAAAGTCGTTGGATTGGAAGGCTACGGTCTCAAAATAACGAAACGTATTCCGTTGATTGTCGAGCCCAACCCGCTGAACGAAAAATACCTGGCCACAAAGAAGAAAAAAATGGGGCATCTCCTCTCATGAATTCCATCATCAGAAAATCGCGCGTTGCCATCGTCGTCGGTGAATTCAACAGCGACATCACGGGCTCGCTTCTTCGTTGTTGCCGGCAGGAACTCTTGAAACACGGCGTGCGGGAAAAACAGATCTCGGTCGTTTCCGTTCCGGGCGCTTATGAGCTTCCCTTCGCCGCCCAGAAGTTGGCGAAAACAAAAAAATTTGCGGCCGTCATTTGTTTGGGATGCGTCATCAAAGGGGAAACTTCCCACGATATTCATGTGGCCACCTGGGCCTCCGTCGGCATTGGACAGGCTTCTCTCAACACGGGAGTTCCCATTCTCTTCGGCGTTCTCACGCCTCGAACCGAAGCGCAGGCCCGGAAACGCTCTCAACCCGGGCCGCTCAACCGTGGAAAAGAAATCGCCAAAGCGGCGGTTCGGATGATTCTCTTTAACCGCCAAGGTCTCCGCTAGCCATGGGAGCCCGGCGCAAAGCGAGAGAATTCGCCCTCCAAGCCCTTTATCTCATTGATATCACCCAGCTACCGCCGGAAAAAGCTCTTCGAGGCATTTTGTATGTGAACAAAATCGAAGAGCGGACCAAGAGCTTTGCCCGGTGGCTCACCATGGGAACCGTGGAGCATAAAGCCGACTTGGATGAGATTATCACCAGCGTCGCCACGAATTGGGAAATCAAGCGAATGGCCGTGTTGGACCGGAATCTCCTGCGCCTATGCGCCTATGAACTCCTCCACGAATTGGAAACACCGGCATCGGTCATTATCGACGAGGCGGTCGAGATCGCCAAAACATTTTCAACCGATGATTCCGGAAAATTTGTTAACGGGATCCTGGACAAAATAAAATCCAAACGAAACCCCGCCGGAGCCAGGTCCAAAAGCGATGGAAAAAGAGAAGACACCCCCAACGCCTGAATCCGAGATCAACGCTCTTAGGCAGGAAATTCGCCGGCACGATCATCTCTATTACGTTCTAGACCGCCCTGAACTCTCCGACCGGGAGTACGATCTTCTGTTAGCCCGCCTCAAAAGTCTGGAAGAGAAGCATCCGGCTCTCATCACGCCGGAGTCTCCCACGCAACGCGTCTCAGGAATTGCCGTCACCACGTTCAGCCAAATCAAACACCTCGTCCCCATGCTCTCGTTGGATAACACCTACTCCGCCGAAGACGTTCAAGCGTGGATTGATCGCGTCCAGAAAGGGGTGGGACAGGACTCGCCGACGTATGTTTTGAATCCGAAGATCGACGGACTCTCTCTTTCGCTGATGTACGAAGACGGCCTTTTGAGCCACGCCGCCACCCGCGGTGACGGCGAGACCGGTGAAGACGTGACGTTGAACACACGAACCATTAAATCCGTTCCGCTCAAACTTCGAAAATCGATATCCGGGCGGATGGAGATCCGCGGGGAAGTCTACATGGACATCAACGATTTTCAGAAGATGAATCAGTCTCTTCGGGAAGCGGGGGAAGAACCGTTCGCCAATCCACGAAACGCCGCGGCGGGCTCCTTGCGGCAAAAAGATCCCCGCGTCACAGCGGAACGCCCGTTAAAATTCTTCGCCCATTCCTTCGCCGATACAAACGAGTCGCCCTTTCGCCTCTACACCGACTTTCTCACCGCCTGTGAAGATCTCGGCGTCCCCGTGGTCAAACCCTACGTGACAGAATCCTCCGTTTTGGACGTCATGAAGCGATGCCGCGAATGGGAAACCACCCGCGACACCTGGCCCTACGAAATCGACGGCGTCGTGATCCGCTTAAACGACGTCCATCAACAAAAAACGCTGGGGTTCACCGCCCGCTCTCCCCGGTGGGCCATCGCGTTCAAATTTCAGGCCCGGCAGGCCACGACGCGGGTTCTTGACGTGGAGCATTCCGTCGGACGAACCGGCGTCATCACCCCCACGGCCCGGCTGGAACCCGTCCTTTGCGCCGGCGTCACCATTTCAAACGCCACGCTCCACAACTACGACGAGATCAAACGGCTCGGCCTCAAAATGGGGGACACCGTTCTCATCGAGCGCGCCGGAGACGTGATTCCCAAAGTGGTGAAGGTCATCGAATCAAAACGAACCGGCAAGGAAACCGACATCCCAACGCCCACTCGCTGCCCCATGTGCGAAGGCCCCGTCACAAAAACGGAAGGAGAGGTGGCGGTTCGATGCGCGAACGTGAGCTGCCCCGCCCAACTGGAACGCCGTCTTCAGCATTTCGCGAGCCGGGGGGCGATGGACATTGAAGGGATGGGGGAAGCGGTGGTCCATCAATTGGTGCGTCTTGAAAAAATCGCCGACGTGGCTGATCTTTTTTCTCTTCGGAAAGTTGATTTCCTTCAGCTGGAGCTTTTCGCCGAAAAAAGAGCGGAGAATTTGATGGCCGCCATGAAAGACGCCAAACGCCGTCCCTTGGACCGATTGATTTTCGGCCTTGGGATCAAGAACATCGGGGAAAAAGCCGCCACCGTCCTGGCGGAAAGCTTCGGCTCGCTGGACGCCGTGGCCCAGGCCACGGAAGACGAATTGACGCGTGTCCAGGACATCGGTCCCGTCGTGGCCCAATCGATCAGGAATTTCTTTCAGGACGCTCGCGTCAAAGAAACAATAAAAAAACTGAAAGAACTGGGGATCGACCCGAAATTTAAAAAAACAGCGACAGTGGTTAAGGCCTTGATCAGCGGGAAAACATTTGTTTTCACGGGAGAACTTACCTCCATCTCGAGACCCGAGGCTGAGAAGAAAGTCCGCGAAGGCGGGGGGCACGCCACCGGCAGCGTTTCAAAGAAAACAGATTATGTCGTGGCGGGAGAAAAGGCCGGTTCGAAACTGGAGAAAGCCAAAAAACGAGGCATTCAAATCCTCTCAGAAGAGGCTTTTCTCAAGATGATAAATTAAGTATCTTTGGTGTCCCATCCGTCGAAAATCAGTCGGCAGTCTTGCGGAGGTCATCCCACGTATCATCATGATTAAAAGAGCGCTTTTTTCTGTTACCGATAAAACAGGCATTGTCGATTTGGCCCATCGTCTCCAGGATTTGGGGTCGGAAATTGTCTCAACCGGAGGCACCGCCTCCACGCTTCGCCAAGCCGAAGTAACCGTCACCGAAGTCTCCGCGCTCACAGGATTTCCGGAAATCTTGGACGGACGCGTCAAAACGCTCCACCCAAAGGTGTTCGGCGGCCTCCTGGCTCTGCCCGACAAACCGGAACACGCCGAAGCCATGGCCACGCACGACATCGCCCCCTTTGATCTTGTGGCCGTGAACCTGTACCCGTTTGAAAAAGTGGTGGAGGGAAAAACACTCGAAGACGATGAACTGGTGGAATTCATCGATATTGGCGGCGTGGCCCTTCTGCGGGCCGCCGCGAAAAATTATAAAAATGTCGTCGTTCTCTGCGATCCCAATGATTACGGCTCTGTTTTAGAAGAGATCCAAAGCCCGCTCGGCGTCTCCGATCAACTTCGCCACAAACTGGCCTTTAAAGCTTTCGCTCACACGGCCCATTACGACGCCGTCATCGCCGCCCACTTAAAATCCCGGTGGGGCGTTCAAGAAAAATTTGCCGAAGAAACGACGGTTGGACTTCGAAAAGTCCGGAACCTCCGCTACGGTGAAAACCCGCACCAGCAAGCCGCCGTCTACCGTGAATCCGGAACGCCGCCCTGGGGCGTCGTCTCCGCCAACATTCTTCAAGGAAAGGAAATTTCCTTCAACAATTACCTGGATTGCGAAGCCGCCTGGCAAGTGGTTCTCAGCTTTACCGATCCCGTCTGCGCCATCATCAAACACAACAACCCCTGCGGCGTGGCCACGGCCTCCTCTCCGGCGGAGGCGTACCGGTGGGCTCTCATGTGCGACCCCGTGAGCGCCTATGGCGGCATCATCGGCTTCAACCGGGCCGTGGACAAAGAGACCGCCGAGGAACTCAAAAAACTTTTCATCGAATGCGTGATCGCCCCCAGTTTTCATCCGGAAGCGCTGGAAATCCTGAAAGCGAAGAAAAACATTCGCCTCTTGGAACAACCCACGCTCCTCACGGCGCCCTACGAGCTGGATGTGCGGCGTATTTCCGGCGGATACCTTCTTCAAGATGTGGACCGGCCTCCGGTGTTAGACCTTAACGTCGTAACGAAGAGACCTCTCACGGACACCGAAAAATCCTCTCTCGATTTTGCCTGGCGTGTGGCCAAACACGTCAAATCAAACGCCATTGTGTTGGCGCGAGGCCACCAAACCGTCGGTATCGGGGCCGGCCAGATGTCCCGAATCGATTCGTTAAGAATCGCCACAATCAAAATGAAGCAAGCGAAACTGGACGTGGGGGAATCGTTGGTGATGGCCTCAGACGGTTTTTTCCCATTTAAAGACACCGTCGAGGAAGCGGCCAAAATCGGCGTCACGGCGATTGTCCAGCCGGGAGGATCTGTCCGGGACCAAGAATCGGTTCAAGCCGCCGATGAGCATAACATCGCGATGGCGTGTACCGGAGTCCGGCACTTCCGGCACTAACCGCCTCCCGATCATTAAACCCAAGGGGGAACAGACATATGTCAAACACCATCGAACTCGTCGATGACACACATTGTTATGTCTGCGGCAAAGCCAACATTCACGGCTTACAACTGAAGTGGGAAACGAAAGGGCATCACACGAAGGCGGAGTATTTCCCGGCGGCGCATCACCAGGGATGGAGAGGCATTGTGCACGGAGGGTTGCTGGCCACGGTGTTAGATGAGGCCATGACGCGTCTGGCGTGGCAACTTCATGGCCCGGCCATGACGGCGGAGATAACGGTTCGTTTTTTCAACCCGGCGCGGACGGGAGAAAAACTAATTGTGACAGGAGAGGTCAGCCACGCAAAAGGGAAATTGATTTCAGCGAAGAGTGAAATTCGGAGTCATCAAGGCCGGTTGATCGCCACAGCCACGGGAAAAATTTTAAAAATAAAAGACCCCATCACGTGATCCAAAAAGACCTGCGACAACGCTTCTTACA
>PLLH01000113.1 GCA_003140895.1 Elusimicrobiota bacterium | reverse complement strand
CCGGCCCATCTATTCACGTCGCCGTTCCAGCCGTTGGCAACCCATCCTTTTTATCGTCATCAGTATTCTGATCGCCTATTTATCCATTAGTCACGCTTCTCCCGCCCGGAGTCGCGGAGCCCGGCCTGTTGCTTTGGGGAACGCGTATACCGCCGTTTCCGGTGATGCGTATAGCCTCTTCTATAATCCATCCGGTCTCGCGGATATCAATCAGCAGGAAATGACATATGACTACGGGAGATCGTATAGCGTCGGAGAGCCGGCCCGGACTGATTTCAACGGTCTTTTCGCCATGCCGTATCGGTGGAAGGATAATTACATGCCTCTGGCGTTTGGGGTGTATGGAGAAGGAGACGCGCCGGGCGCTCACGTCATTGAATTAACGGGAGGCTCGGGGGGCGATGCTCCCGTGGATCGGTGGACGAAAGGATTTATTAAATTCCCCGTGAAGTTGGGCGCCGCCGTCACGATTCGCCAGCAGCAAGGGGCCAAATTGTCGTCGCGCGTGGGATCCTCTTCCTTGGGGCTGGGCGTCACGGGCGGTTTCATGGTTCCCATCGACCGGGATCATCAGGTGGGGCTGTCGCTCCGCCATCTCTATTTGGGGAACGCCGATCCTCAAAAACCAGTTCTTGTTTTGGGCGCAACGCGCCATCACAAAGGATATCTCAATATGTTTTTGGACATGGAATACTCCAGCGGCGGTCTCTTCCGGTTTCATCCGGGGCTTGAATGGATGTTCGCCCGGGGTGTTTTGCGGCCTCGCTTGGGATATGGCGGCGGAGACAGCGGGATTTCTCATATGAGCACCGGGTTCGGGGTTTATCTCTCGCCTGTTCAACTTGATGTGGCCTATGCCATTCCTCTTAAAACATTGAATGACAGCTCAGGGGAAATCCGGGCCTCGTTTAATTACCGGTTTGGCCGACCTCAATTTTCAGAAATCTATTATGACCGCGCGTTGGAAGAGGCCAGCCAGTTGGACAATAAGGTATTGAATATGACCGTGAAGGAGGCCGAACTCAAATCCTCTCTCGATGAACTCAATCAAAAGCGGCGCCTGGCGGGCGGGGAACTTGAAAATATTAAATCCCGTATTGAGGCTTTAAAGAGTTCTGATCTCCTGGGGCAACGCGACGAATCGATTCGCGAGCTCAAGGCGCGCCTGCGGGAAATAGAAGACCAATTGGGAAGCCAGCGCAGCCAGGTGAAGCAATTGCGGGAGCAAAAAGCGACCATCCGCGTTCACGCGGTGGTGGCCGGGGAAACGCTGCAGAGCATCGCCAAGGAATATTACGGCGACCCCAATCAGTGGAAGAAAATTTACAGCGCCAACGTGGATAAGATCGACCGGGGGTTGCCGCGTCCCGGCGAAAAACTGGTGATCCCATGAGTGTGCCGAACCGCGCTCCGATGTCCGAATTAAAACCCACCTGGCACGATCTGCTCAAAGAATTCAAGGAGAGGCTGGCGCAGCGTTTGTGGGCCATTCCCGCCGTCTCCGAAGCGGAGAAAGAAATCGTTTATAAGGAATATCTGTCCGACTTGGACCGGTTCGAGCAGGCCTTGAGCGAGGTTCATGAGGAATACGTGTCGCAGGAACATTTGGCGAAGGATGAGAACGAGGTGTTGCGTTCCTTGTTGGGGGTGCCGGAAGATGAGCTTCGGACCAAGGTGTTGGGGCTCACCAACGATCTTCGCCACTCTCAGAAGGACTCGGAGGAGCTTCGGGAACAATTGGACACCGTCACGGCCCGGCTGAATGAATCGGCGCAGGAAAACACGGAACTTCGAAAACGAACGCACGCGTTGGAACAGCGCGCTGACACATTCCGCGCCGAACAACTGCGCGTTCGCGAAGACGACGTGAAGTCGTTTTCCGACATGCACGAGGCGCTTAAGAACCAGCTGAAAGATTTGGAAACGCGCATCGCCAACATGCGGACTCTTTTTTCGCAGTCCAACCAGCAGCTCGCCATGGACAAACAGAAGGAAATTTCGGTTCTTCAAAAGAGTTTGCTGGATGAGATGGGCTCGGCCCTCAAGAAAAAACAGGACCTTCTTTGGGCGGAAGAAGAGATGTTCGCCAAAGGGGTGGCTCAGCGGGTGAGGACGTCTTTGGTCTCGCTCCAGGGGCAACTGCTACTCACGCTGGAGCGGCTGGGGCTCCTGGACCCGGAGTCTCAAACGGAAGCGTTTTGGAAAGCGCGGTGGCATCTGTTGGTGGAAGGCGCCTCCGAGCTCAGCGAGAATTTCCGTTCCATTCAATCCCAGCTGGCGGAGGTGACGAAAACGCTGGATGATTATATGCATCTCACCCAGCGGAAAGAAATCGTCCGGACGCCTGTGGCGATCAAGGAATTGGTTCAGAAGATCATGGCCGAGGTGTACGTGGAACGCCGCCCCTCGCTCTCCGTTGAATTCCTTTCCGATGATCCGCTTCCGTATGTGAGCGGCGATTCAGAGCTTCTTGAATTTGTTCTCAAAACCCTATTCCGGAACGCGTTGGAAGCGCTCCCCAGCGGCGCCGGGAAAATTGAAATTGTTCTCAAGAACCAAAGCGATAAAAAACAGATTCAGATTTGGGTCCGGGACTCAGGGCTCGGCGTCCCGCCTCATTTGGTTCCGCGGCTGTTCCAACCGTTTTTCACGACCAAAGAAGGGCGCCAGGGGCTTAACCTCAGCCGGGCCCGGAAGTACGTCGAGTATCACGGCGGGACTCTCGATGTGATCACCACCAACGAGCAAGGAAGTTCCTTTCAAGTGGTGCTTCCCCTCGAAGGAGGGGCGTGATGGCCCGGGTGATGTTGCTTTGTTGCGGA
The DNA here is from genome assembly GCA_003140895.1 of Elusimicrobiota bacterium. Lineage (GTDB taxonomy): Bacteria > Elusimicrobiota > Elusimicrobia > F11 > F11 > PLLH01. The sequence goes on along the minus strand of PLLH01000113.1, from coordinate 16,210 downwards.
AAAAACGACGTGACGCAGATGCAGAAAATTTTCGGATCGGTCAACGTGGCGTGCGAGACGGTGACCAGCTACGACGCCGCCTATGAACGCATCGCCACGGATCCTCCGTCGGTGGTGTTTCTGCCGAAACCGGAGACGACGGAGCCGCTCATCGCTCTTCGGGACACGCTGAAGTCGAAATCGCCGGCCACGCCGTTTATCGTTCTGGTCCCGGAAAACAAATCCGGTCCAGCGATGGAGGCCCTGCGCGCCGGAGCGTATGATTGCCTGGCCAAACCCTATGAGAAATTGGATGTGTTGGCCGCCGCCAAGAGGGCCACAACCCGTTCCGGCCGGACGCTCTTTGTCGCGAAAGTCACGAAGCGCCGCCGTCGGGACATTCCGCTTATCTCCGGATTGGTGGTGGGGCTTTTACTGGGGTGGATCTTTTTAAAACAATTGAATGGGCCGCCGCCCCGGTCCCTTTCTCTGGGGTCCGCGAATCTCTCCGGCCTCCAATGGGAAGGACGCGCGTTGTGGGTGGGGGATTGGTACGACTCCACGGTGACGTCGTATCGGTTGGAGAAGTCCCTTTTTCCCAAATCGCGCCGCCTCGTGACGGAAAATCTTTTCAAGATGCAGGACGGCCAGCCGATTTTGGTCTGCAACACGCCGGAGACGCTGGTCACGATCGGGGCGGATTTAAAGATGAGAAGCCACCAGCGTTCGGTGGGGCTTCCGACGGTTCAGTCGGCGCCCATTCCGGGGACGGATCCCACGGGCCTGGCGTGGGACGGCGAGTTTTTATGGTCGGTTGATCGGCAAACGAATCTGCTTTACCGGCATGCCTCCGATTTTAAAGTGTTGGATACCGTGAAAAGTTTGATTGAAAAGCCGGTCGGTCTCGCCTGGGACGGAAAAACGCTGTGGGTGATGGGCGGGATGCCGCTTCGCGTGGCGCAGCTCGTTTCGGTCAAAGACAGTTATATTTGGAAAGGCCCTTATCTCGTTAAAAGCATGCTGGGCGAGCAAGTGGTGCCCTCGGGGATGTCGTTCGGATTCGGCCGGTTGTGGCTCATTTCAGGCGGAAACCCGGTGATGGTGTCGTCTGCTGTCCCCATGATCGAAAAAGAGAAGATCGGTTGGGCCTCGTCAAAGAAAGGGAAACCCAATGCAAATTGAACGACGGAAAATACCTCGGTTTTCAACCAGCATTCCGGTTGAACTCCGATTCCCTTCCGGAGACAAGAAAGAGGGGTGGGGGCGGATTCTCAATTTGAGTCCCGAGGGGCTCATGCTGGAAACCCGGTTTCCCATGAAAGTGGCCGGGGTCGTTTACGTCAGTTTTTTCCTTCGGGACGGCGCCCAGTTCGACAATTTGAGGACGCGGATCATCCGTGTTTCCTATGAAGACGGGTATTATATCGCCGGGATCGCATTCGATGACGTGGTGGATCAGGAGACGCTTCGCGACGTCATTGCCGCGCTCGCTTACGAAGGCGGGTTTCACCTGGCATGACCGTCGCCTCAAATTAGTCCTTCCGTAAAAATAAACCTAAATTGTAGACTCGAAACATCGCACCTGTCTTCTTTCTCGTCTTAATGAAGATCCCAAAAAGGACAAATTCATGATGTTTAGAAAAATGTGCCGCGCCAAACTTCACCGCGTCACCGTGACGGAGAGCCGGATTGATTATGAAGGCAGTATTCAAATTGACGCCGCCCTGATGGACGCGGCGGGCCTCGTTGAAAATGAAATAGTTTTGATCGCCAATCTCTCCAACGGGGAGAGATTTGAAACGTACGTGATCCGCGGGCCTCGAAAGTCGGGGGTCATCGGTTTGAACGGCGCGGCGGCGCGCCTGGGGGTGCCGGGGGACAAACTCATTATAATGTCATTGGCGTGGGTGGAGGAGTCAAAACTCAAATCATCCTCCCTCCGCGTGGTGAAAGTCGACGCCAAAAACCGCCCCCTGGCTTCCCGCTCGAAATAACCATGGCAGAGACGCCGAAGACGCCCAAAGCCAGCCCGAGCACGAAACGAATTCTCGTCATTGATGATGATGATTCCGTTCGCGAGATGCTGAAGGTCACGCTGGAAACGGAAGGATTTAAGGTCACGACCGGCCGTGACGGGCGAAATATCCTTCAATTGACGCAGCGGTTTGAGCCGGATTTAATCATCACGGATATGATGATGCCCGGCGGAGGTGGATATGAGGTGTTGCGCGCGCTTCAGGGCGACATGTCGTCGCGCCTCACCCCGGTTATCGTCATCACCGGACGGGAATGGGATCAGTCCACGACCGATATGCTCAAACAAGAGCCCAATGTGATCGCCTTCTTGAATAAACCCATCCGGCCCCATTCTTTTCTTGAGAAAGTGCATGGCGTTTTAAACACAAAGTCCCGCGTCGAGAAAATGATGGAAGAGCAAAAGAAAGACATTGATCAACTGGATAAGGGACGATTTGGAGATTTGTTCTAATGTCCGGCATGATGCCCGCCTCGCCGTCTCAACCGGTTATGGTTTCTCCCTGGTGGAAACAAAGACGCGTTGTGACGTTCGGCGTCATTCTGGTGGCGATCGGCGGCGTGTACGGCCTCATTTACATGGATGTGGTTCTCCGGGCGAAAGAATCGTATCTTCAGGCGGAAAAATACATGGAGTGGAACCGCCAACCAGAGAAGAAAAAAGAATTTTTCGATTTAAAATTCGAGAAAGACAAGGCTGCCCTTCAGCGGCTTTTGGATAAGAAAAAGATATCAGAAGAAGAGTTTAAACAAAGACTGGAAGCCCTGACGTTTGACAGGGATTATGCGATGGGAGAGTCGTCGCTCAAATACGCGTATCAATGGTACAAGGATACCTATGAATTGTTTAGCCCTCCCGAATCCAAATGGGTGCGGATGGCCCGCGCGAAGACGCCGGAGACGTTGGCGCTCTGGAAAGAGGAACTTCGCGCCAAAAAAATCCCTTTTGACGATTACATGGTTGAGTAATCACACCGTGAAGGATTTCATCCCGAAGGATCACTCCGATTAAAAAAATCCTCCGCCGTCTCTTCCACTGGACGTTGGGACTTCTCTTCCTTCCTTTCTTATGGGCCGCCGGCGTCGAGTTGGGGCGTTTGCTTCTATCCATCAGCGCGCAAGGATGGCGGTCGTGGTGGATTTACGCGACGGGAGGGCTGGTTTATTTCCTGATCGAGCGGGTCGTGGGGCGGCCCATGTGGGTGTATGTGTTCGGCCATGAAGTGACGCACGCCTTCTCCGGGTTTATTTCCGGCGCGAAAATCCATTCGTTCAAAGCCAGCTCAAACGGAGGGGAAGTCAAACTCTCCAAATCGAACGGGTTTATCGCTCTTTCTCCTTATATTCTTCCCATTTATTCCATGCTCATCATTCTCTTTTACGCGGCGCTTAAGAATTGGTGGCCGTCGCCCTGGTTGACGTACGGGTTTCAGTTTTTGATGGGCTCGACCGTGACTTTCCATGTGTCGCTCACGTTTTCAGCGTTTCATAAGCGACAAAGCGATCTTAACGTCCTCGGTTTTTTTCTCTCCGGCGTCTTGATCCTCCTTGGCAATGCCTTGATTTTAGGCCTTTTATGCGTATCCTTATTCAAGGGGACTCCGTCGATTTCTCGTTATCTGGCCAGCCTGGGGAAAGATTCGTGGGTGGCCTGGAAGCAAACAGCGGCGTCCCTCGTTTGGTGTGCCCAGCATGGGCCCACTTATTTTAGCGAATGGAGTGCAACCGTTAAATCATGGATCCGTTAAGCCACTGCCTCGTCGGAGGACTCACAGCGAAAACCGTCAGCGATTCGAAACGCCGGTTTTGGATCATGACGCTTTTGGGGGGATTCCCCGACATCGATTTCATCGCCAACAGTTGGGGGCCGTGGGCCTCCTTCCTCCAGCATCGCAGCATGACGCATTCTTTTTTTGGGATTTTCCTTCTGGCCCTGATGTTCTCTTTTCTGCTGAGGAATTGGGATGACGGCCCGTTTGGAATCCGTTTATTTCATTATTCGCTTCCTCTCGTGTTTCATGTCTTCTGCGATCTGCTCACCAGTTTCGGAGTGCCGCTCCTCCTGCCGTTCAGCGAGCGCCAGTTCTCACTGGACGTGGTTGGGTCCGTGAATATCCTGCCGATCGTGATCATGGGCACGGCCCTTGTTTGGATGCATCGGAAGGAAATCGCCGGGTGGCGGGCCACGCGCGTCGTGTGGGTGACATGGGCTCTTTATCTTTGTTTTCTTGTGACGGGGAAAGTGTTCGCCGCCAAAATCACACCCATGCAAGAAGGGCCGGTGACCACGTTGCCGAATCTATACAACCCGTTTTCCTGGCGGGTGGTGGAACAAGATACCTCTCTTCACGTGTATAAATATTTCGATGTGAACTTGATCAGCCACCGGAGCCGGCCCATCGGTGTCGCGGCCATGCCCGGCAACGACTTCCCGGTTCAGGCCAGCATGAAATCGGAGATGGTTCAGCGCTTGATCAAGAACAACCGGTGGCCTGTCGTCCGTTTTTTCACCACAACGGAAGGGTGGCGGGTGGAGTGGGGGAATTTGATTTTCTCGACACGAGGCCAGGTGAGAGGCAAAATTGTCGTCGATGTGTCACCGGAGGGGAAACTCCGGAACGAGTCGAAGGTTGTTGATTTTTGGAGTCCTGCCAACAGTTGAAGAAACTATTATTCGCCATTCTTCCCATCCTTGCCATCCCCTTGTTGTGGGCCAACCCTAAGCCGGGTGACTTTTTTACGTCCGGGCCTAAAGCCGGCAAAGAAATCGCTTTGACCTTCGACGATGGTCCCGGCCCCCACACGGACGATTTTTTGGCGCTCCTCAACCGCTTTCACGTCAAAGCCACCTTTTTTATGTCGGGCGACCAGGTAAAAATCCGAAGAGGAGTGGCGAAAAAGGTGTTCGACGCGGGCCATGAAATCGGGAATCACACCTGGGAACACATCAATTATCTCAAACGCAATAAATCGTTGATTAAGGAAGTGGGCCCGGCGAAGGCCCCTCGGAAATCCATCGACGCTCTTGTGGCGGACATGGAGAAAACGTCGAAACTCATCGCCGATGTGACGGGCCGCGCTCCTCGTTTATGCCGGATGCCGCATGGCATTGACCGTTCGTGGGTCAAAGAGGCGGCCTCCGATGCCGGTCTTATTTTGGTCAACTGGACCTTCGGCGAGGATTGGACCTCAAAATCAAAAGAGGACCTCGTGAAGGAGTATGTTAAGGCGCTTTCCCCTGGCGCGATCATTCTCATCCACGACGGCTGGCCCAAATCAGACAAATCTCTGACCGTGACGGAAGCGGTGCTCAAAGCGGCCCAAGAAAAAGGGTATCAAATCGTCCCCGTTGGCCAGCTCATCGGCCTTCCCTGATCCCGTCACCTTCCAACCCCATCTGTCCATCGAAAAATATTTTGTAATATCCACGACTCATTGGTCACCAAGGCGACTTAAGTCGCCACGGGCGACCTGATTTAAATGGAAAATTTTTGCCGGCGTGGCGGAATGGCAGACGCGCGAGACTCAAAATCTCGTGAGCTTACGCTCGTGTAGGTTCAAGTCCTATCGCCGGTACCCTCCTTCGTTGAAACTTCGGAGGGTTTGTTGTGAACATTTTTGGCTGACGCAGTAATTTGCTGGGAACCCTCCGTAGCNNGGGGGGCTCTCTGGAGTTCAATCCCATGATGGTTTCCCAATGAAAATCATTTTGACCGGCGGCGCCGGTTTTATCGGGAGCTGCACTCTTTCTCGGCTCAATTCCATCGGAATTGAAGACGTCATCGTCGTTGATGCCGTTAAAGATCCCTCCTCTGTTCCCAATTTGATGGGAAAAAAATTCAAAGAATACGTCGGCCGGGACGACCTTCTTCCCCGGCTTGAGAAGGGGCAGATGAACGATGTGGATCTCATCATTCATCTTGGAGCGTGCGCGGATACAACGCAAATGGACAGGCAATTCCTGGCGCAAAATAATGTGTCGTACAGCCAGCGCCTGGCCCGGTGGGCGTTGGCTCAAGGAAAGCGGTTCCATTACGCGTCCAGCGCGTCCATCTACGGCGACGGGAAAAACGGGTACAGCGACGCCGATGAGAGCCACCCGGCCTATGCCGCTCTGAATCCTTACGGCGAATCCAAATTGGAATTTGATCGGTGGCTGATCCGTGAAAACCTCCCATCAAAGGTGGTGGGATACCGGTATTTTAATGTGTTTGGCCCCAACGAATATCACAAAGGCGACATGAGCAGCATGGTGTTTAAAGCCTATAACCAAATTCGATCGACGGGGCGTGTTCAGCTTTTTGCCACCACGCGAGACGGATTTGAAAACGGTTCCGAAGAACGGGACTTTGTTTACGTCAAAGATGTCCTCGATGTGATGACGTTTTTTCTCGAGCATCCCGGCCGGAATGGAATTTTTAACGTGGGAACCGGGAAAGCGCGGTCCTTCAAACATCTGGCGGAAGCGGTGTTCGCGGCTTTAGGGAAAACGCCTGACATCGCCTATGTTCCCATGCCCCCGGCTCTCCGGCGCCAATATCAATATTTTACCCAGGCCGACCTCTCAAAACTGCGCCAAGCGGGATACGACCGCCCTTTCCTTCCGCTTGAGGTGAGCGTGGCGGACTATGTCACACGCCATTTGATGAACAAGACCCCTTATTTTTAGTTAATTCTCCCCGCAACCCTGCAATATATTTCCCTCCGCTGGTTTTAACCGGAAATTATTTTCCGCCTTCTTGTTTTTTCGATAAAAAACCATCCTATTTTTCATATCGAATTATTCGGCTGAGTCGGAAAAATTAATTTAACCATGTTTTTCGTTGATAAAGCCGGTTATCCTTCAAATTGGCGTGAGCGTTGCTCTGTTTGTCATCACTTAGTCACACGTAAGGCATCTGCATGACAAATATATGACTAAAGTTACCTTGAAATGACGACATAAAGCTGTTATTTCCAGTGAAGCGAAAAAGGAGAACGTATGGTTTTCACCTCATATCCTAACCGGAAGAGAGCCAGAATCGCTCTATGCGCTCTTGTTTTTATTGGCTTGGCCCTACCGATTTTTGCCGCCGATCCCACCCATCATTTTGAACTAAAAAAAACCTCTGCCATTTTTGCCGGTCAGGAGACAGCGCTTTTGATAACCGCCCACCGAGCCGACGGATCTTTCATTTCTGAGGCCAAGAACGACATCAGTTTGACTTTGACGAACGGTCGGGGCACGACTGAAGCCCGGATTCAAATGAAAAACGGCGAAGGAAAATTGACGACGACATTTAATGAGGCTGGTTTTGTGATCGTTCAGGCGAATGATCGGGACAACGCGGATTTGACGATGTCCGACATGATTAAGGTTTTGCCCGCCCGTCCCGCAAAAGTCAAAACAGGGGAGAATCGGTGAAATTTAAAAAGCTCTTTCTTTCCGCGGCTCTTCTGGCTTTTGGGGCCTCTTCCGCGTTGGCGGCTACTTACACGATTGTTCGCCAAGATGGAGGAACTGACACGTTGGTACAAGGTCGGGAGTATGGCTACATTATCACCTCCGTCCCGACCAGTTATAACAACATCAAGATCACTGGATCTAATCCCACTGGTTATCTGATCACTGTTGCTCCCGGCGTTGAGAAATCACCAGGGGTATACCGGCCGGATGCGACGGGTAAGCTCAGCATTATTCTCCGCGTGGACGTCACTCCCTCTCTTCAATTGACAGCGGAAAATAGCGCAGACAGCAGCGCTTTTGGAACCAAAGCTTTGACGGTTCAAAAGTATCCCGTGACCTTTTCCATTACGCCTCCGAGCCCCACCGTCGACGCGGGTGTGCCGTTTGATATTGAAATACGCGCTTTGGACTCCGGTAATACATGGGTGTCTGCTTATGAAGATTCGCTTCAAATTCAAGACGCGCAACTGGGAGAGCTCACCACTGTTTTGGGTACGGATTTCATTAATGGCGTGGCCACCGCGGCCGTGACGATTAAAGCGGGTGACATGAACAATCAAACGCGGCTCACTTTGACGGGGGGAACGAGTTACTATGATCCCGTCTTGCCCGCTCCCCATATGTCGTCTTTCCCCAGCTTTATAAGCAACCTGTTCAATGTGAACCCGGGGCCCTTTTATAAGCTCGTGATGTTGTTCCCCGGTGAAGTGCTCACACCTGGCCATGTCAAAGATTCCAGTGCCATTGTCAATCAAACGGCGGGCGTTAATGTCTCTGCGGTCACACTATGGCGGGTGGATTCATACTATAACCCGATTCACACGAATGTTCCAACCACGATTCATTTTGCCTCCTCAAATGGTTCCGATACGCCTCCGGCCGATCGGTCCATGACCGTCCCGCCGCTTCAGATTTTGGGGACTGGAGCGGATCCTTTTATTTTTCCGAGCAACGGCAATCGAACCGTCACCGCCACCCCCGGTGGGGATGCTTCCAAAGCGGACACCTCTAATGTCCCGGTTAATCCCGGGTCTGTTTTTAGCTACGCATTTACACAACAGCCGGTCGGCCCCTATACAACGGACGATATCATCACCGTCAAAATTACCGCCTATGATGGTGTGGGTGCCGTCTTGACCACGTTAAACGGCGCTTTGCCGGGATCTTCCCTTTCGGCCGTCTTGCTCCCGTCGGGAAGCGAGGATGTTCGGTGGGCGGATACAAATCCGGTGACTGATATCCCGGATAACGTTATTTCTTTCACGGCTGGAGTGGCGACCGTCAATTTGAGTGTGACGAAACGCGCTTCCCGGGTTAAGCTGCATTTCCTCGATCCCTTCCTGATTGGAGTTCTTTCGAATGAGTTTATCGTCGATGTCGGGGCGCCGTCCAAAATTCATATGACAATTAAAGGGTTAGAGGGAGCCAGCCCCTTGATTGGGCAAGAATACTCTCCCGGTACTTATCCGGGGAACACGGGTTCAATTCCCACGGTGACGGCGGGTCAGAACTTGATTGTGGAAGCGAGAATAACGGATCGCCGCTGGAATCTGTTTTCTGATTTTTCCATCAACGGCACTCCCATCCAACTCCAAGGGGAAAACGCCACCAATTTTCTCTCAGCCACGCATCCATTGGATCCCAATGTGACCTTTGATTCCTCAGGGGAACTGCAATATGCGGTGGCTCCTTTCGATCAGTCGTTCAAAGTGATGTTCCGGACCGCCGGGGCGGCGCAGCGCATTCGGGCGGTGAGCACGATGGGGGAATTCCTCAGCTCAACGGTGACTGTTGTTCCGGCCGCTTACAGCAAAATATCGATTGCCGCGCCGGGTGAAACGCTTCGCCCGGGAACAAGCGATCCGGACGGGAAAGACGGATCTCCTTCGACGCGATCGGCGGGCGTGTCATTTACAGCCACGGTTTATGCCACGGATGTTTATTTCAATCCGATTATAAGTGGCCCCTTCCCGGTCGCCAATATCACGATTTCTCCGGTTCAAGCGGGAAGCTTTGTGAGCGGATCTCTTCCGCGCCAGACGTTTAGCGGATCCACTCCTTTTTCTGTCACGCTGCAATCGAGTTCGGATTTATTGGCGTTTGATAACACCACGCCTGCCAGAAATCAAACGGTGTCCATTCCTGTCACGTACGGGTTGGTTGATCACTTCAGGATGGTTTTTGGAAATGGGGCGGACAAAGAGGCGGGAATTCCCTTCGGTGTGACGATCACGGCCGAAGACGAATTTAACAACGTCATCGGGAATTACACCAACACGATCAACCTCTTGGCCAACACGGGGGGCGCAACCATGTCCCCGGAAACGGTGGCATTGGTGAACGGGACCTTCGCGGGCAATTTGACCATGTTTGCGTCAACAACGACGGCCCGAATCCAAATGTCGCTAGGGGCTGTTATTTCTCAAAGTTCATCGTTCGTCGTCAATGTCAACTCCCAGAATTATAAAAGGCTTCTTCTGTTATTGCTCGGTGAATCCTTGATGCCTGGAACCGCTACCGGGAAAACAGGAACTCCTACGGCGCTCACCGTGGGAACTGTGGGCACGGCCAGAGCGATTGCCTGCGATTTGTATTACAACCCTCTCAATACGACCGGAACGGTCGAATTGTCTAGTAATCATTACGCTCAGTTCGGATCGGCTCAGGGATCTCTGTCCAATGTGGACGGCCACGGTGAGTATTCAACAACGGTGATTTTACGAACAGCCACCACTCATTCCGTCGTCCTACGGGATATGAATCTGGACGGTCCCGTATCAAGGTCCACGAGCTCCGTTCAGGGAGTCGTGGGCGCGATACCTGGATCGTTCAAGAAACTTCAAATTTTGGCCCCTGGTGAGGTGGCGGATCCCGGGACCTTAAATCCGACGGGAAAAACAGCCGCTGTGCCGACAGATCGAAAAGCCGGGATTCCGTTTAACGTGACGATTAATGCGGTTGATGACTTCTTCAATGTTGTGCCGTACGACGGGGGAGATATTCGGATTGCTGCGAACACCGCGTCAGTTCTTTTTAATCCTCCTAATAATGTGGACGCAGTGGGGAATACGCCGCGGCCTTTCACGAATGGAACTGCCACGCGCGAAGTGATTATCGGGCAGCAAGGCCTCTTCCAGCTCACCGCGTATGATGACGCCAATTTAACGAAAACCCCTCAGTCTGTCGAATTCAACGTGAACCCGGGCCCGTCATACCATATAGTCGTGGCCACGTATGCGACAGCCGGGGCGCCGTTCTCAGCGACCATCACGTTGGAAGAAGGCGGCGTTCCGCAGGTCGGGTACAACGAAACCATTTATTTGACAGCCAATCTGGCTTCGGGTGGGGCCGCCTCGGGGAATTTTACTCCCGATGGATCTCCCAAGGCGTACAACATGGTCAATGGTTCGGTGGTCATCAACGATTTGGTTTATTCCTATGTCGAACGGATCAAAATCCGCGTGGCTGATAATTTCCAGCGCGTGGCCTACTCAAATGACATGGAAATAAACCCCAGCGGCCTCAAATACCGCGTGACAGTTCCAGCCAGCGCCGTGGCGGGGCCCCCGTCGGTGTTCAACGTGATGGTGGAGTTGTTGGACGAAAACACAAGTACGGTGGTCAAAAATCACGATCACACGATCGATGTGGCAGTGGTCTCGGTGGTGAATCCCACAACGGTCGGTCTTTACAATGTGACGAGCGCGAATTTGGCCCAAGGGGTTGCGACTTTTCAGGAATCCTATACGAAAGCGGAATCCATTATCATTCAAGTTTCAGAGTCTACGACGACCGGCGATGCCACGTTCATCATCGCTTCCAAAAACAGCAATAACATCAATATCACGGCGGATGGCTATAAAAAACTATTGATGATTGCGCCCGGTGAAACCCATGTCCCCGGTGTTCCATCGGCGACGGGAAAGACAGGGGTTTTATTCACACGTCAACTAGGGGTTCCTTTCTTGATGCAGGTGCGAGGCGTGGATCAATATTGGAACGTGGCCACCAGTTATAGCGGCGGTCAAATCCTTTTCACTTCCAATGATATTCCCGCTTCTTTAACGACGACGAATCCCATCAACCAAAATGCGCCTCTCGTGAACGGTGAAAGCGCCTCAAGTCTTGTGATCATGTCCGCGGGCAATATCAACGTCACCGTTCGCGACGTCAGCGACGCGGCGATCGGCGTTCAAACCGTTCAACTGACGGTAGGCGGCAATATCTATATTGTGGATGTCCCGGCCGGGTCGATTTATTCGGGCCCTCCCACTCAATTTACGATGAACATTACTTTGAAAGACGCTCTCACCGGGAACGTGGTAACGGACGCCAATCAAACAGTGGATCTCATCCCGATGCTTCCCAATGGAACGACGGCCACCGGCAATTTCGGCGTCGGTTCGGCGAATATTAATAGCGGGGTCGCTGCCATTCTGGATCAAAGTTATTCAATCGCCGAAGATATTTTCATCCGTGTCGTTGAGCGAACGAGCAACCTGATCAAAAATTCAGGGAATAGTTCTGTCATCCACTTCCTTCCCCGCCAGGTGCGATATTCATTCGAACTCCCGGCGGAGGCGGAGGTTAATGTCCCGTTCCCGGTGATCATTCGCACGTTGGATCAGGACACGGGGACTCAAGTAAAGAATCTGAGTCGGACCAATGATTTGGCGGCGTTTTCATCGGTGTCCGGTTTGCCCGTGACGGGAACTTTTATTCCGAACGGGGTCAACGCGGTGAACATTGTGAACGGGGTCGCGACTCTTTCCGCTACTTATAATAGGACGGAGACCGTTTTCTTGAAGATGACGGATGACACGCCGGCGCTCGATCCCAGTGGCCCCACTCAAGCGGTGTTCACTTCATCTGGAAGCGTTGTGGTGAGAGCAGGGGCCTTGGCGTCCCTTAATATTGAGAATTTTGATCTGCAATCCAATCAAACCACAACGTACACGCTCGTGGCCCGGGATTCGTTCGGTAACCCCATCCCATTTCAGACCCTGGTGTTCCGGGTGACATCCATCAATGCCCCGGGCCAGATGCTCATGAACGGCATAGCGAATCTTCTCACGCAGAAAACCAATGGCCAAGGGGAACTGTCGCTGACATTTGCCCCGTCTAAAGAGGCCTATGGTCTCATCGAAATTTTAATTCAAGACGACCGAACAAACGGATTCCAAAAATCCATCAAAGTGAATATTCAAGGCTTTCCACAAAGAGCCGCCACGGTGCTTGGGCTTGGAGAAGATCGTATTCCACTTAATTCCACGGTATTCCTCGATGTGAAAGACATCGACACGAATGGCGGGACGCTTCGAACCTTTTATCGAATCGATGGCGGATCATGGGTGACCTACAACCCAAATCGGGGCATTGCCGCGGAAGATGCCGCGCGCGGATACTCCGTGTTCAACGAGGCGCGCCGGTACACCGTCGAATGGTACTCGGAGATTTGCTACGACGCCTTGTGTTCGAATCCTGTGAGCGAATTGACCATCAAAGGGGTGCCGAACCTGCTTCAGTTTTTAACCTACTCCGTCGAGAATAAATTAACCGGTTATCCCAGCCCCTTCAATCCGAAGAACGGCTATATCACGTTGCAGTATCCCGTGTCGGTCCCATCGACGGACGAAATCGATATTTATGATTTGTTTGGACAAAAAGTCTGGCACAAAGAAGTCCAGGCTGTTCCGCAGGCGGACCCCATGAATCCCAGCGTGCCCCTTCACAACCGGGTGTTTTGGATGGGAACCAACGACGATGGTCTCACCGTGGGGAATGGCGGATACCTGGTTCGCATTAAGATCGGCGCCACGGGCCAAATCCTCAAATCAAAAATTTTGGTGGTGAAATAACATGAGAGCGACCATGAAACTCATGAGTGTCCTCGCTTTTCTTCTTCTCTCGCTCGCACCGTCCCGCGTCCGCGCTGACGCTTCATTTGGTCAGGCGTCGGATGTCTTTAATATCGGGGCGGGCGCCCGTTCCATGGGAATGGGAGGCGCTTTTACAGGGTTATCGGACGACGCCTCCGCTCCTTACTACAATCCGGCCGGGTTGGCCTCGTTGGACGAGCATCAACTGATGGCCATGCACGCGCCTCTCTTCTTAAACACCAATTACAATTATGTGGCTTCCGCGCATCCCTTCGGCGACAAATGGGGGGCCGTGGCCCTGGCGGACTCTCTTCTTCTCTCTGATAAATTTGAGGTTCGGGATAACAACAACATTGTGACGAATTCAAATGGGACGTTGAGCCACAACGCGGTTTTCGCTTCCTACGCTCACTTATTGCCTTGGAATTTGGCCGCGGGCATGACCACGAAATTCATTCAAGAAAAGATTGTCGGATTTTCAGATACATCCTTGGGTCTCGACGCGGGACTTCTTTATCGGAAGTCGCCGTTCTTCAGCGCGGGGTTGGCGATCGCCAATATCAATTCTCCAAGTATCAAGCTGGACAGCACATCGGATGTGTATCGCCCTGTCACACGAATGGGTTTGGCGTCCGAAGTCATCTCCGGAAAGTTGACGTTGACCGTCGATGCCATAAAAGTGAGCCATCAGTCGACGCTCTACGCCGCCGGGGCGGAATTCACACCCAGCCGTCTCTTTCAGCTTCGAGCCGGCTACAACGCCGACCGGGGCTATACCTTTGGTTTGGGTATAAAAATCAAACCGTTTCGTGTAGACTATGCTTTCAGTGAGACGGATTTAGGCGCCTTCAATAAGGTTTCTTTTACGTGGGCGTGGCACAACATTTACAAGACGGAATTGGTGCCTCCTCTTAAAGAGGGGCACGCCGTTTATCCGCTCAGCGGATTCGAAAACCATATCGCTTTCAGGACCGTGGTGCCGTCTCAAATGGTGTCTCGTTGGAGCCTCGCCATCAAAGACAGCGACGGAAAAGCAGTCCGGATGTTGGAGGCGGATTTAAGGCCGCCGGAGATGATTACGTGGGACGCGAAGAATTCCGTCGGCGAGCCGGTGGTGGGCGGGCGATATGCTTACGAATTCACGGTCAGCTATAAGAACGGAAAGAGCTGGGTTGTTCGCGGCGAATTGGATCTGGTTCTCCCCAAACCGAAAATCGACAGCGATGTGGACATGAATTTAAAACTCAATGGGACAAACGCCTCGGAGGAGAAATCGCAATGAACGTTTCACGCCTCGTTTGCTCGGCCCTTATGGTAGGAGCGTTGTCTGTTTCCGCCCGGGCCGTATCTGAAGACCCCATGCAGCAATTTAAGCTCGCCTCCCTGGCGTATCAGAATGGCCGGCTGGACTCGGCCACGCAGGAATATGAAGCGTTTCTCAAGCATTTTCCCAAACACCGGCTGGCTTCCCAGGCTCGTTTGGCGTTGGGAGAAATCAAATTTTCCCTGAAAAAATATCCCGAAGCGGCTGATCAGTACGCCGAAGTTTTTAAAAAGGGCAACAACAGTTATGAAGCGTTGAACGCCCTCCTCCGGTTCGGCCAGTGCGAGTTCAATATGAAGAAATATCTGAATTCGATCGATTATTTCCGCCGCGTTAAACTGGAAGCGCCTAAAGTGCTTCGGGCCGAGGCCATTTTGGGAGAAGCGTTGGCCCTGATGGCGCTTAAAGACCACGAGAAATCCGAGGCGATGCTCACCGAGCTCATTCAATCGTATCCCACGTATAAGGCGAACCCGGCCGCCGTGGTCCCGCTGGCTCTCCTTTATATGGAACGGAACCGCCTCCAGGATTCAGAGGAATTGCTGCAGCTTCTGCCGGAGGATTTGGGGGCTCAGTTTTACCGGGGCGTCGCTTTGAAAAAGATGGGGCAGATCATCGCCGCTTCGCAGTTGTTCAAAGACGTCTCTGAATTTGACCCGTTGGGGATGTGGGCCGACAAAGCGCAGTTGCAAATGGCCGAAGCCTATTACCAGGTCAATGAGCTCAATCTCGCCTATGACAGTTTTCGAAAAGTGTTTGATAAATATGTTTCCAGTCCGTTGCGGCCTTACGCGCTGCATCGGATGGCGTGCATCCAATTCCAATTGGGGCGTTATCAAGAGGCCGGGCTCAAATGGGAGCAGCTCGTGCGAACGTTTGAGGACGATGTCAATTTGCCGAACGGCATTTACATGCTGGGGGAAATGGCTCTTCGCCAGGGAGAATATGGAAAGGCCATTTCATTCTTCAGCCAAATCGCGAACGCGCATGAGCTCCGGATGGATTCCCAGTTTAAAATTATCTGGTGCATGGCCGAACAAAATCAGGACGAAACCGTTGTGGCGCGCGCGGATCAATTCTTGAAGGAATATCCGTGGGGCGAATTGGCCGCCAAGACGCATATGCTGAAAGGGATCGCGCTTCAACGCATGAAGAAATACCGGGAAGCCAATCTGGAGTATCAAACGATCATAGACCAGTTTGGGAATTCGATTCATTCCGAGAAGGCGATGTATCTCATGTCCACCGCTCTTTTCCAAAACAGTCAATTCGCTGAGATTGTCACGAGTCTGAACTCGATGCTGAAGCTGGCGCCGGTGAGTCCGACGCATTGGCAGGCGGACACCTATTTGTGGATCGCGGAGGCCTATTACAGTCTGGGGCAATACGACGCGGCCGGGCGGATGTATCAGATGGTCATCGATAATTATAAAGATTCGCCGCGGATGGCGAACGCGATGTTGGGCATGGCGGCGTCTTTGGCCAAAGAAGGGCGGTATGACGAGGCGGAGGTGGCGCATGAACGGGCGCTGGCGTTGGCCGAGGAGC